>DATEIO010000177.1:0-2334 GCA_035278895.1 Thermoanaerobaculia bacterium
TCGAGATAGGTGTCCCGCTTCCTCCAGATCTCCTCGAAGACGCTCTCGTGACCCTCGTTGACGCGGAAGCGGTTCATGGCGATGTACATCTCTTCGTCTCCTCAGGGCTCAGTCGTCGAGCAGGCCCTTTTCCTTCAGCCAGGTCTTGTTGAATTTCGAGAGGTAGCGCTCGCCCGAGTCGGGGAAGAGGGTCACGATCAGGGAGCCGTCTCCGGCCTTTCCGGCGATCTGCCGGGCTCCGGCGGCGGCGGCGCCTCCGGAGGAGCCGGTGAAGATCGACTCTTTCGTCGCGAGCTCCAGCGTGGCCCGGTAGGCGGTCTTGTCGTCGACCGTCACGACCTCGTCGATGTAGTCCCACCAGATGGTCTCGGGGATGAAGTCCTCGCCGATGCCGTCGATCAGGTACTGGTGGATCTGGTCGGCGGGCGGCAGCTCCCGGTGCTCGTGGTAGTACTCGAGGACGCTCCCGACCGTGTCGACTCCCACCACCCGCACGTTCGGGTTCTGCTCTTTCAGGTATTTGGCCGTGCCGCTGATCGTGCCGCCGGTGCCGAAGCCGACCACGAAGTGGGTGATCTGGCCGTCAGTCTGGCGCCAGATCTCGGGGCCGGTCGAGCGGTAATGGGACTCGGGGTTCGCCTGGTTGTAATACTGGTAGGGGAGGTAGGCACCCTCCTCGTCCCGGATCCTCTCGGCGGTCTTGTAGTAGGAGCGGGGATCGTCCGCCTCGACGTTCGTGGGGCAGGGGATGACCGTGGCGCCCATGGCTTCCAGAAGCGCGATCTTCTCCTTGGGGATCTTGTCGGCCGCGGTGCAGATCAGCTTGTAGCCGCGGAGGTTGGCGACCAGGGCGAGCCCCAGGCCGGTGTTGCCCGAGGTGGGCTCGACGATGGTGCCGCCGGGCTTCAGGAGCCCCGCCTTCTCGCCGGCCTCGATCATGGCGATGCCGATCCGGTCCTTCACGCTCCCGCCGGGGTTGAAGTATTCGAGCTTGGCCGCGATCGTGCCGGGGCCCGGATGGAAGCGGCCGAGCTTGACCAGGGGGGTGTTCCCCAGGGTTTCCAGGATGTTCTCGTAGATCTCCATCGAATCTCCGTTTCAGTTTCGGAACAGCTCCGCGAGCTTCTGGGCCTCGCCCTCGGCGAAGCGCGCTCCGGAGAGGTTGGCGAGAAGCGCCACGGCGATCTTTTCGTCGGGGTAGACCAGAAGGAACGCCCGGCCGCCGTCGATCGCGCCGCCATGATGATAGAAGCGCCGGCCGGAGGCGTCGGTCCCAATGCGCCAGCCGAGCCCGACCCCGGTCTCCTCCCCCGCGGTGGTCTTCATCGAGGTGAAGAGAAGCTGCCGGGTCTCGGGTTTCAAATACCCGTCCGCCACGTGCGCCGAGGCGAAGCGGACGAGGTCGGAGGCGGTCGCGAGGAAACCCGCGGACGGCCACTTATAGCTGCTGTCGATCGGCTTTTCATTTTTGAGGACGCCGTCCGCGCCGAGCGCGTAAAAGCGGACTCGCCCGGGGAGGATCCGCTCGGGATCGTCCGCCCCGGTGGCGGCGAGTTGAAGGGGCTTCAACACCTGCTCGTCGATCGTGGCCCAGAAATCCTTGCCCGAGGCCCCTTCGACGACCGCTCCCAGAAGGTTGTAGCCGTAGCTCGTGTAGAAGTATTTCGATCCGGGCGGAAAGAGGAGCGGGTCGTCCTTGAAGATCTCCAGTCCGTCCACGACACCGGCGTAGCGCTTCGGCGGACGCACGAAATCCGGCGGGGTGTAGTGCCGGATGCCCGCCAGATGCCCCGCGAGCTGGCGCGAGGTGACCGGCTGGTCCTTCTCCGGAAAGGAAGGGACGTAGCGCTGGACCGGGGCGTCGAGATCGAGCTTGCCGGCTTCCACCAGCCGGGCTACGGCCGCGGCGGTGAAGAGCTTCGAGATGCTCCCCAGCCGGAAGCGGCTCTCCGGGGAGACCGGGACGCGGGCCTCGACGTCCGCCTCGCCAAACCCTTCCGCCCAGACGACCTGGCCGCCCACGGCGACCGCCACGGAGAGCCCGGGGCTCTTCACTTCCTGGCGCAAGGCCTCGGCCATCCGCCGGGCCTCGTCGATCCGCCCGGCCGGAGCCTGGGCTTCGAGGGCCGCGGCCAGGAGCCAGAGAACGAGGGCGGGCAAGGTTTTCCGAAGCATGGGAAGGTTCCTCATCGCACGCTGGGCGGGGTTGGCGCGAGTGCGGCGGGATGCTAGCACAACCAGGTTGGCCCCGACCTTGCAAATAAGGTTTGCACGTCGGCATGCAGTTTCGCTGGCACCCAGTGAACGACAAAACTTCCGAGAGGAGGAACAACA
>DATEIO010000178.1:0-2064 GCA_035278895.1 Thermoanaerobaculia bacterium
CTACGCTAGACTGCCTCCCCGTGTTCGATAACCTGCGCGAGGACACAAGCCGGCTCAAACTCACCAAGACCAAGGGTTTTCCTTGGTACGTGATCGAGTCGCTCCTCTTCGAGAACGGCTACCAGGCGGTCGTCCTCCACCGGATCGCCCACTGGTTCAAGAGCCGGGGGATTCCCCTTTTTGGCCCGCTGGTCGCCCGGGTGAATCTCTTTTTTACAGGGGTGGACATCGGTCCCGGCGCGGTGATCGGCCCGGGGTTCCTCATCAGCCACGGCGTGGGGATCGTGGTCGGCGGCTACGCGCGGATCGGGAAGAACGCCATCCTCCTCCACCAGGTGACCATCGGCTCGCCCAACCCGGACCGGATCGAGAAGATGCCGGTCATCGGCGACAACGTCTTCATCGGGGCCGGCTCCAAGGTCATCGGGGAGATCACGGTCGGGGACGACGTCTTCATCGGCGTGAACGCCATCGTGACCCGCGACATCCCCAGCGGCAGCCGGGTGCTGGCGAAGACGGAGATCGAGGTCAGCGCGAGAAAGGACCTGCCTCTTAGCCCCGCATCGGGCGGACCTGCAGATCCGTGACCTCCGCCGTGCGCGGCAGGGCCAGGGCGTTCAGGATCACCGACGCCACGTCCTCCGGCTGGAGGAAGCGCTCGGGATCGTAGGGCCTCCCCTCGAAGCGGTGGACCTCTTCCTGCATTGGGGTCGCGGTGCGGCCGGGGTAGACGGAGATCACCCGCACGCCCCGCTTGTTGACTTCGTCGCGGAGGCTGTCGGCAATGGCCCGCAGGGCGTGCTTGCTCGCGGCGTAGGCTCCCCACTGACCCCGGGCGGGGTTGATTCCGGCTCCGGAGTTGACGAAGACGACCTGACCCTGGCGGGCGAGGAGGCTGGGGAGGAGCGCCTGGGTGAGGAGGTACGGGGAGCGGGTGTTGACCCGGTACTGGCGATCCAGGTCTTCCACTGGCGAGGTCTCGATGGGTCCGCCTACGAAAAGACCGAGGCTGTGGATCAGGAGGTCCACCCCGCCGAAGGCCCCCACGGCGCGGGCGGCGAGCTGGTGAATGGGCTCGTCGTCCGCGAGATCGGCCGCGAAGGTTTCGACGGCCGGGGCGAGGTCCCGGGCCCGCTCGGCCACGAGAGCAAGCTTTTCGGCGCTCCGGCCGGAGAGGAGGAGGCGGGCTCCCTCGCCGGCCAGGGCCAAGGCCACGGCTTCGCCGATCCCTCCGCTCGCTCCCGTGATCACCGCGACGGTTCCGCGAAACGCGTTCGTCATCCCGCTTCCTCCCGCAGCAGCCCCACTTCGAGCAGCGCCTTGGCGGCCTCCTCGATCTTGTCGAAGCCCATGCCGGACCGCTCGGCGACGTCGAGCAGCCCGTGCCGGCCGTCCGACAGGTTGAGCACCCAGAGGAGGGCCAGCTCCCGGGAGCGGCCCGTGTCGTCGCCGCCGATCGTCCGGTAGAGCCCCCGGCGGCCGAGTTGCGGCTCGCACTTGGGGTTGAGATTGAGATACCGGCGGTTCCCTTCGAGGGCCTGCACCACCTGGAGATAGGTCGCGAGCGATCCTTCCAGGGCCTCCGGCCGGACGAGCTCCAGGTTGTCCGCCGAGGTGTGGTACTCGGGATAGCGCCCGTAGGGAGTGCGGGTGAGCGATCCGACCGCGAGGTCGAAGCCGGGCGAGCAGTACTGCCGCTCGTCGTAGCCGAAGGGGACGAATTCCTCGAAGCCGAACTCCTCTCCGGAGGTGTGGAGCACGTGGTACACGGCGCGGTCGATCTCGGCGGCCCCCCGCCGGCTCCGCTTGTAGTGGAAGCGGCCCGGATCTCCCAGGTTCGCGGCCACGAGGCCGTGGTCGATCTTCCGGGCCTTCTCTTCGTTCCGGGCGAGCCAGACAATCGAGCCGATCGTCCCCGGAATAAAGAGGAAGCGGTAGGAGTAGCGCCGAGGCGTCTGCGCGATCTCCCCGGCGAGCCACGTCATCACCGCGATCCCGGAGAGGTTGTCGTTGCAGAGCGACGGATGGCAGACGTGGCAGGAGAAGAGCACCTCCCGCTCCGTG
>DATEIO010000179.1:0-17365 GCA_035278895.1 Thermoanaerobaculia bacterium
CGCGCTACGAAGGCGAGGTGGCCACGATCTGGAACCTGGCGGCGGACCCGGACGAGCGGCGGGTCTACCCGTTCCTGGTGGATACGGCGCAGACACCCTGGGAGATCGATCCCCGGCCGCTGGTGCGCGCCGCGGTGGCGGACCTCATCGCCGGGAAGTCGCCGGCCACGATCTCCGCGAAGTTCCACAACGCCTTGGCCGCGGCCGTGGAGGAGGTCGTCCGTACCACCCGCGAGGCGCGCGGCGATCTCCCGGTGGTGCTCACGGGAGGGTGTTTCCAGAACGCGCTCCTGGCCGAACGGATCGTCGAGCGGCTCGCGGGCGGTCCCCGGGTCTTCCTGCATCGCGAGGTGCCGCCGGGCGACGGCGGGCTCTCGCTGGGGCAGGCGCTGGTGGCGGACGCGGTTGCCCATCAAGGAGGTGCCTGATGTGCCTGGGAGTTCCGGGAAAGGTGATCGAGGTCGACGGATTCCTCGCCACGGTCGATTTCTGGGGGATCCGCCGGCAGATCCGGCTGGAGATCGTGGACGAGCCGGTGGCGCCGGGGGATTACGTTCTGAATCACGTGGGATACGCGATCCGCCGCATCCCCCCGGAGGACATCGAGGAGACGCTCGCCCTCTACGAGAGCCTGATGGCCGAAAACGGCGGCGGTCCGGAGGAAGACCTGATGGCCGCGGACGTCCGCGGCGAGATCGCGGCGGGGATGGGAGGGGAGGACCGCCATGGCTAGCGCCGATCCCGGTTTCTCCCAGCTCAAGTTCCGCGATCCGGCCCGGGGCCGGGCCCTGGCCGGCGAGCTCGAGCGCCTGGCGCGGGAGATCGGCCGCGCGCCCGTCACCCTGATGCACGTCTGCGGCAGCCACGAGCAGGCCATCGCCCGCTTCGGGCTGCGCGCGGCCTTTCCGCCCGAGATCGACCTCATCATGGGGCCGGGCTGCCCGGTGTGCGTGACCGATCTTCCCGAGGTGGACGAGGCCGTGGCGCTCGCCAAGAGCGGCGTGCGGGTGGCCACCTACGGCGACATGCTGAAGGTTCCGGGCACGGCCCAGTCGCTGGGCGACGCTCAGGCCGAGGGCGCGAAGGTGGACGTGGTCTACAGCGTCACCCAGGCCGTGGAGCTCGCCCGCTCGGTGCGCGAGGAGGTGGTCTTCTTCTCGACCGGTTTCGAGACCACGGCCGTGGCCACGGCCGCCGTCGTGCTCTCTCCGGACCGGCCGGAGAACTTCTCGATCCTCTCCGCTCACAAGTACATCCTGCCGGCCATGGAGATCGTGGCCGAGATCCCCGGCACCCGGATCGAGGGTTTCCTGGGAGCGGGCCACGCCGCGACCATCACGGGATGGGGGATCTTCGAACCCTTCGCCGCGAAGTACGGCCGCCCGGTGGTCGTCGCGGGCTTCGAGCCGCTGGACATCCTGGCCGGGCTCGTGAAGCTCCTGGAGCTGGTGCGGGACGGCCGCGCCGAGGTGGCCAACATGTACCCGCGCTGCGTGACCAAGGAGGGGAACCGGCGGGCCCAGGAGCAGCTCTGGCGCGTGTTCGAGACCGCCGGGGGCGAGTGGCGGGGGATCGCCTGGGTGCCAGACGGCAACCTCCGCCTGCGCGAGGAGTTCGCGGATGCTGACGCCCGGCGGCGGTTCGCGATCGATCTCGTTCCGCTCTGGGGCTATACGCCGCCCGCCCTGGTGCAGGACTGCATCTGCGGCGGCATTCTCTCGGGCCTCGCCTCGCCCCACGACTGCCCGCTGTTCGGCAAGGAGTGCGTGCCCGACCGGCCCGTGGGCGCCTGCATGGTGTCGAGCGAGGGCGCCTGCCGCATCTGGCACCAGTATGGCGGCCGGCCGGACCTGCGGGCGTTGAGCTTCCCAACCGCCGTGGAGGCCGCGCCATGACCACGCTGCTCACTCCGCGTCCCGCGATCCTCGAAGAGAGGATTTCGATGAAGTACGGCGCCGGCGGCCGGGCCATGCGGGCCCTGATCGAAGGCGTTTTCCTCGCCGGGGCGGCGGACGGGCCTGTCGAGGGGATCGGCCTCGCGGCCATGGACGACGGCGCGGCGCTCCGCGTGGGAGACCGCTGGCTCGTCGTCACCACGGATTCGCACGTGATCCACCCGGTCTTCTTCCCCGGCGGCGACATCGGCCGGCTGTCGGTGGCGGGAACGGTGAACGACCTTTCGATGATGGGAGCGACGGAGGTGCTGGCTTTGACCTGCGCCGTGATCCTGGAAGAGGGCTTCGCGCTGGCGGACCTCACGCGCATCCAGGCTTCGCTCGCCGCCACCTGCCGCGAGGCCGGGGCCCCGGTCGTGACCGGAGACACCAAGGTGATGGGCCGCGGCGAGCTCGACGGCATCGTTTTGAACACCACGGGAATCGCTCTCACCGACCGCGTGGTGCCCGACTCGGGGCTCCGCCCGGGCGACCGCCTGATCGTGACCGGCACGGTGGGCGACCACGGCATGGCCGTGATGGCGGTCCGCCATGGCCTGGACCTCGAAGGGGACCTGCGCTCGGACGTGGCGCCGCTGAACGGCCTGATCCGCCGGGCCCTGGCGGCCGGAGGCGAGAGCGTCGCCGCCATGAAGGATCCCACCCGGGGCGGGCTCGCGAGCGCGCTTCACGAGATGGCGGCCAAGAGCGGGGTGGGCATCCTGCTGGACGAAGCCGCCGTGCCCGTGCGGCCGGAGGTGCGGGCCGCGTCCGAGCTTCTGGGGATCGAGCCGCTCCACGTGGCGAACGAAGGCAAGGCCGTGATCGGCGTCCGTCCCGGCGCGGTGGATCGCGTGCTCGAAGCGCTGCGCTCGCATCCGCTGGGGCGGGACGCGGCGATCGTGGGCACCTGTCTTTCCGATCCCCCCCGTTCCGTGCTTCTGGACACCGGCTTCGGCCGGCGCCTCCTGGCCGAGCCCGAGGGGGAGCCGCTGCCGCGGATCTGCTGAAAGGAGCCGCCCGTGCACGAGTACTCGATCGTCCAGTCGCTCGTCTCCCGCGTCGAGGCCGAGGCGCGGGCCCGGGGAGCGACGTCGGTCGAGCGCGTCCGCGTGGCCCTGGGCGAGCTGTCCGGGGTCGAGCCGGACCTCCTGGCCTCGGCCTACGAGGTGTTCCGCGAGCGGACGGTCTGCCACGGCGCCGCCCTGGAGATCCGCACCGTACCTGCCGCGTGGGTCTGCCCCGCCTGCGGCGAAGCGCTCGCCCGCGGCGAGGTCCTGCGGTGCCCGTCCTGCAACCTCCCGGCGCGGCTGGCGTCGGGCGACGAAATCCTTCTCGAACAGATCGAAATGGAGGTGATGTGATGTGCGAGAGCTGCGGCTGCGGCGATTCGGAAATGGTCCCGATCGAGATCCAGGAGCGGATCCTCTCCGGCAATGAGCGGACGGCCCGTCACAACCGGGAGCACTTCGAAGAGGCCGGCGTCCTCGCCATCAACCTCATGGGCTCGCCCGGCTCGGGCAAGACGGCGGTCCTCGAAGCCACGGCGCGGGCCCGGAGCGGCTTGAAGATCGGCGCGATGAGCGGCGACCTCGCAACCGACCGCGACGCCTTCCGCCTGCGGGCCGCGGGCATTCCCGCCGTCTCCATCACCACCGGCTCGGCCTGCCACCTGGACGCCGAGCTCGTCCACCGGGCGCTCCACGAGCTCGACGACTGGCGCGATCTCGACCTCCTCGTCGTCGAAAACGTGGGCAACCTCGTCTGCCCCGCGGTCTACGACCTGGGCCAGGCGGAGAACGTGGTCGTCCTTTCGGTGACGGAGGGCGAAGACAAACCGCTGAAATATCCCGTGATGTTCCGCAAGGCGGACCTCGTTCTGATCACCAAGATCGACCTCCTCCCCCACCTGCCCGGTTTCCGGATGGAGGTGTTGCTCGACAACCTTGCGCGGGTGATGCCCGACCCGCGGGCGATTCCGCTCTCCGCGGTGACGGGCGAGGGGCTGCCGCTGTGGCTGGGGTGGCTCGAAGAGCGGCATCGGGCGCGGGTGGCTTTGGGGACGAACACGGACTTGCATGGACGAACACGGACAGGCGGTGCGCGTCCGTGAAGGTCCGTGCGGGTCCGTGTCAGTCCTGGGAACAGAGCGCGGCCCCTTCCCACCACACCTCCGGCGCCGCTTCTTCCGCCCGCGGGCGAGCCGGCACGCCCAGCCTTTCGAGCTCCCCCACCACCTCCGCCAGCGCCTTCGGCAGGGCCTCCCGGGCTTCGAGCGTCAACCCGATTCCGAGCTCGGTGTGGCCGGGGACGATCCCGACGAGGAGGACCTCGGACGGAGACTGGCCGAGGAGCTCGGCGGCCAGAAGGGCTCCGCGCAGGCTCGGATCGTGGGGGGAGAGGCGCTCGGGAACCTTGCCTTTCACGATGTCGGGGCGGCGGAGGAGGCGGAGGCTGCCCGGCGCGCCGTCCTTGACGCGGATCGTGTCCACGACGATCAGGGCGTCCAGCCCTTCGACGATGTGGGCGAGCTCGGGGCCCGGGGTGCCGAGGTCGCGCAGGTCGACCTCGGCAGGGATTTCGTAGCCGGCTTCCAGAAGGCGGAGGACGTAGGGCCCGGCCGCGTCGTCTCCCATGAGGACGTTGCCGAGGCCGAGGACCGCGATCCGCATGGCATCCTCCTACAAGGCCCGCACCCGGGAGACCTCGTGGCCCTCCGCGTCGTGCGTGTGGACGGCGCAGGCGAGGCACGGGTCGAAGGAGTGCACGGTGCGCACGACCTCCAGCGGGCGCTCGGGATCGGCCACCGGGTTGCCCAGGAGAGAGGCCTCGTAGGGGCCGGGCTGGCCCTTCTCGTCCCGCGGGCCGGCGTTCCAGGTGGAGGGCACGACCGCCTGGTAGTTGGCGATCTTGCCGTCCCGGAGCACGACCCAGTGGGAGAGCGTGCCGCGGGGCGCCTCGTGGAAACCGAAGCCCCGCTGCTCGCCCTTGGGGAACTCGGGTTGATTGAACGTGGCCGTGTCCCCCTTGCCGATGTTTTCGATCAGCAGCCCCCAGTGCTTCAGGGCCAGGTCGGCGAGGATGCGGGCGCGCACGGCCCGGGCGAGATGGCGGCCGAGCGTCGAGTGGAGGACCTCGGGGCCGAGCTTCACGCCGGCGATCGACGAGGCCGTGGCGAGCGCGTGATCCACCCACTTCCTGATCTCTGCGTGGCCCGCGGCGTAGCCCACGAGCATCTGGGCGAGCGGGCCGACCTGCATGGGCTTGCCCTGGAAGCGCGGCGCCTTGACCCAGGAGTACTTCCCGTTGTCCTCGAAATCCGTGTATTTCGGGACGGTCTCCTCTTCCCAGGGATGGCGGGTCCAGTCGCCGTCGTACCACGCGTGGGCGATGTTTTCGGTGACGTTCTCCTCGAAGTAGGGATCGCCGAAGCGGGTGATCGGTTTGTAGCTGTCGAGCTCGCCGCCGAAGATCGTGCCGCCGGGCAGGTCGAACTGTGTGCCTTTGCCGTCCAGGGGGAGGTCGGGGACGGCCATGTAGTTGGTGACGCCCGCGCCGTAACCGAGCCAGTCCGGATACATCGAGCCGATGGCGATCACGTCGGGCAGATAGACCTGGTCGACGAAGGCGGCGACCTCGGTGAGGAGGTCCTTGAGCCGGTAGAGCACCTCCATGTTCAGGGTCGTCAGGTTGTCCAGGTTGATCGCGTTGGCGACCCCGCCCACGGCCAGGTTCTGGATGTTCGGGGTCTTGCTCCCCAGGGTGGCCACGACCTGGTTGGCCTTGCGCTGCACGTCGAGCGCCTGGAGGTAGTGGGCCACGGCGAGGAGGTTCACGTCCGGCGAGAGCTTCATGGCCGGATGGCCCCAGTAGCCGTTGGTGAAGATGCCGAGCTGGCCCTTGGCCACGAAGTCGCCCAGCCGGTTCTTGACCGCTTCGAGCTCCCGCCGGCTGTTGCCCGGCCAGGGGGAGAGGCTCTCGGCGAGCTGCGAGGTCTTCGTGGGGTTGCCCTTGAGCGCCGAGGTCACGTCCACCCAGTCGAGCGCGGACAGGTGGTAGAAGTGGACGATGTGATCGTGGAGCGCGTGGGCGGCCAGGATGATGTTGCGGATGTACTGGGCGTTCAACGGAATTTCGAGGCCGATCGCGTTCTCCACGGCGCGCACCGAGGCGATAGCGTGGACGGTGGTGCAGACGCCGCAGATCCGCTGCGCGAAGAGCCACGCCTCGCGCGGGTCCCGCCCCTGGAGGATGATTTCGATCCCCCGCCACATCTGGCCCGACGACCAGGAGTTGTGGACTTTGCCGCCTTCGACCTCGACGTCGATGCGGAGGTGCCCTTCGATTCGGGTGATGGGGTCGACGACGATGCGTGTAGGCATGGACTTACTCCTGGGTGGCGAGAATGGGGAACCGCTTGACGATGTAGAGGTACGCGAGCACGGCCAGGCCGGCGAACCCGAGGGTGATGGTCAGCTCGATCAGGGATGGAAAGTAATTCCAGTGGCCGACCGTGGGCCGGTAGGCGATGAGCGAGGCGTCGAGCCGGTAGAGCGCGCCACCGAAGGCGCCGCCGATCGCGGCCCGCAGCAGGGGCCCGGCCGCGATCGAGGGCCGCGCCAGGATGGCGATCGCCGGGGCCACGAGGAAGGCCAGCTCGGCCAGGAAGAAGAGGCTCCAGCCGTCGAGCGCAAAGGCGCGGGCGGCCTCGCCCCGCCAGACGACGTCCGCGAGGCGCAGGGCCGCGAGGGCGAGGAACAGCCAACTCATCACCCGGGCCAGGGGACGGAGCATCGCGAGATGCCAGGGGCGGCTCCAGGCGAGGCTCGACAGGAGCGACACGGCGATGACCGTGGCGATTCCCAGCGCCCAGCACGAGACCAGGAAGAGGAGCGGCAGGAACGGCGTCTGCCAGAGCGGGTGGATCTTGGGGCCGGCCAGGAGGAAGAGCGAGCCGAGCGACGACTGGTGCATCGACGGCAGCAGGATGGCCATGGCCACGATCCACGGGAAGGCCTTGTCGAGAACGGGCGTCGCCTTCAGGGCGAAGCTCTTCAAGCGCCCCTCCGGTCCCGCCGACCATTTTTCGAGGAAGGGCGGCGCCATCTCCAGCCAGAGGAAGACCAGGTAGATCGAGATGCAGACCGCCACTTCGAGGAGCACGGAATGGAGGTTCCAGCCGGGGAGGACCGCCAGCCGGTAGAAGTTCCACGGCCGGCCGATGTCGATGCCCAGCGCGATGACGCCCGCGGTGTAGCCCAGGGCGCTCGTCAAGATCGCGGTGCGGACGAGCGGATGGTAGCGGCCCCGGTTCAGGACGTAGACGAGGAGGGCCGCGGCGTAGCCGCCCGAGCCCAGGGCGGTCAGGACGATGACGTTGAAGATCTTCCAGGCGCCCCAGGGATAACCGTCCGAAAGGGCCGTGGCAGGACCCAGCCCCACGACGAAGCGCCAGGCCACGAGGACCAGGGTGACCGCGAACAGGGTGGCCAGAATGCGGAACGGACGGGTGAGGAGCGGCCCGCCCACGGGGGCGTAGTGCTCGGGGTGGCTCATGACTCCTCCTCCCGCTCCTTGCGCTGGTTGCGACGCTGGTTGCGGAAAACCGCGAGGCCCAGGATTCCGTAGAGAGCCAGGGGCGCCGCGAATCCCTTGTAGATCGTCCCCTGGACCGCCCGGGTGGTGGCCGCCGAGGAGGTCTCTCCCAGGGTGGGGAAGCCGAGCTTCTCGAAGGGGATGTGGGAGAGGTAGAGCACCTGTGTGCCGCCGCCGTCGGTCTCGCCGTAGACCTTCCCCACGTAGCGGTCCGGGCTCTCGCGGAGGCGGCGGTGGGCCTCCTCCAGAAGCTCGGCGCGGGTGCCGTAGATCACGGCGTGCCGCGGGCAGACCTCGGTGCAGGCGGGCTCCTTGCCTTGGGCCAGCCGGTCCCGGCACAGCTCGCACTTGATGATCCGCGGGTTGGCGGACGTCCACTCGAACTTCGGCACCTCGTACGGGCAGGCGAGCTGGCAGTAGCGGCAGCCCACGCAGCTCTTGCCGTTCCAGCTCACGACGCCGGTCACCGGGTCCTTGGTCAGAGCGTGCATCATGCAGGCCCCCACGCAGGCGGGATCCACGCAGTGCATGCACTGCTTCTTGGCGTAGGAACGCTCGTCGCCATCTGCATAGAGCTGGATGACGTTCTTCGTCTGCGCGTTCAGGCCCAGGGGGGCGTCCCAGAGGCCGCCGCCCCACTCGGAGGTGTCCGGTTCCAGGCCGTTGGCCTCGCGGCAGGCGACCACGCAGGCCTTGCAGCCGATGCAGAGGGTCGTGTCGTAGAGCATCCCCAGGGCGCCCGGAAGCGGCTTCGGAATCTCTTCGGAGGCCAGCGCATCGACCGGCGCGGCCACCGTGGCCGCCGCGGCGGCGGCGAGGCCTTTGAGCAGCGATCGCCGGTCGGTCCTCATGACGCGTCTCCTTCTTCCCCTTTCATCTTCCGCGAGGCCATGAGGCCGGCTCCCAGGAGAGCGCCGCCCACGAGACCGGCGACGCCGGTGGCTACCGGGCTCACCTTGTCGTGCTCCGGCGCGATGGGCGGGTAGGTGTCGGGCGGCGTGGGCCGGTCGATCTCGGCGGTCTGGTGGAGCGGCACGCGGAAGGCCAGCTTCGGCTCCGTGCAGCCGAAGCAGGGATGGCCGATGCCGATGGGCCAGGCGTTGACCACCTCGTTGAAGTGGAGGACCGAGCAGCTCGCGTGCGTCTGCGGGCCCTTGCAGCCGAGCTGGTAGAGGCACCACCCCTGCCGGTGGCCTTCGTCGCCGAAGCGCACGGCGAAGCGGCCGGCGTCGAAGTGGGGCCGGCGCGGGCAGTGCTCGTGGATCGTGCGGCCGTAGGCGAACTTCGGCCTCCCTTCCTTGTCCAGCTCGGGGAGCGTGCCGTAGGTGGCGTACTGGAGGACGGTGCCCAGGAAGATGTAGGGGTTGGCCGGGCAGCCGGGGAGCGCCACGACCGTCTTGCCGGCCAGCACCTGCGGCGCGCCCTGGGCCCCGGTGGGGTTCGGGTCGGCCGCCGGAAGGCCGCCGAAGGAGGCGCAGGAGCCGATGGCGAGGATGGCGCCGGCCTTCTCGGCCGACTCGTTCACCAGCTCCAGGGCGGTCTTGCCACCGATCTTGCAGTAGATGCCGCCGTCTTTGGTGGGGATCGCCCCCTCGACGACGAGAATGTATTTACCGGCGTTCGCCTCCATGGCCGCGAGGCGGGCCTCCTCGGCGCCTTGGCCCGAGGGGGCGAGAAGGGCTTCGTGGTAGTCCAGGGAGATGAGGTCGAGGATCAGCTCGTCGAGCGCCGGGTGGCTGGTGCGCAGCATCGATTCGGTGCAGCCGGTGCACTCCTGGAAGGAGAGCCAGATCACCGAGGGCTTCTTTCCCTGGGCCACCGCCTCCACGATCCGGGCGACGCTCTCCCCGGGGAGGCCTACGGCCGCGGCGGCCACGGTACAGATTTTCAGGAAATCCCGCCGGCTGAACAGCCCGCGGGCCACGGGAGATGGGAACAACAGCGAGGACGGTTCCATGCGATCCTCCTCGGGGGTCTACTCCGAGTGTTGTACCCTCCCCCGGTCCGTGCGCCCAATACCCGGGCAGGTAGGAACCTTGCACGAGGGGGCGGAGCCGTACCGCCCACCTGGGTGGGAAGCTTTGGAACCGCCCGGCTGTTTTGACACGCCGGGGCACTGCATGGGAGAACCGACCATGAAACGCACACTTCTCGTCTTTTCCGCTCTCGCCGCCTGCGCTGCGGGAGCGTTTCCGGCGACAGCCCAGGACGATCCATGGGCCGTCCTTTCGAGCGTGCGGCAGAGCCTGGTCGAGGCCGGGCCCACGGGCGCCCGCTTCGTCCAGACCTACATCCCGGCGGGGTTCTCGTCGGGCGAGAAGGAGTCGGGGCAGCTCGCGCTCCAGCTTCCGGACTGCCTGCGCTGGGACTACACGGAGCCCTACCCCAAGGGGTTCCTCCTGTGCGGCGGGGTGGTCCACGCCTGGAACCCAGAGGACCAGTCGGGCCGGCGCTACCGGGTGGACCGCAAGAACGAGCCGGGCCTGGACCTCCTTCTCCTGGGCGTCGACGACCTCAAAAACCGCTACCAGGCCGCGGCCAAGGCCGGAGAGGCCGGGAAGGTCGAGGTCCAGCTCACCCCCAAGGGGAAGATCGCCGAGCTGGCGGACGCCGCGCTCACCGTCGACACAGAGACGAAGCGGCTGGTCGCGGTCTCCTACCACGACAAGGAGGGGAACCTGACCCGGTTCGAGATCAACGGCTACGAGTCGCTCCCCCGCCAGGGGAGGTTCTCGCCTCCGACCGGCATCCGGTGGGAGGAGCAGTAGGCTTCCCGTTTCCGTATAATGACCCCCGACGTCCGGCCAGGTCGGTCCGACTGGTCTCAGGATGAGGTGTATGGCCGCCGCAGAGAACTCGTTCGACATCGTCTCCACCGTGGACCTCCAGGAGGTCCGCAATGCCGTCTCCCAGGCGGAAAAGGAGATCGCCAACCGCTATGACCTCAAAAAAGCGGCGGCCGATCTGCGCCTGGAGAAGGAGGAGATCACGCTCGAAGCGGCAGACGACTTCTCGCTCGAGCAGTCGCTCGAGGTGCTCAAGTCGAAGCTCGTGCGGCGGGGGGTGAACCTGAAGTCGCTGCGCTACGGCAAGGTCGAGCCGGCGAGCGGGGGCCGGGCGCGCCAGAAGATCACCCTGCAGCAGGGCATTCCGCAGGAAACCGCGAAGAAGCTGGTGGCCGAGATCAAGGCGAAGAAGCTCAAGGTGCAGGCCGCCATCCAGGGGGACACCGTGCGCGTGTCCGGCAAGAACCGCGACGACCTCCAGGAGGTCATCGCGGCGCTCAAGGCGCTGGACCTGGACGTCCCTCTCACGTTCTCCAACTACCGCTCGCAGTGAACCACTTACAAAAAACCGCCGCGCACAGCCGCCGGCCGGCCTTTTCCTGGCTGCTCGGTGCCGCGCTCTTCCTCTCGTTCGTCCTCCCGCTCGCCGCGGCGCGCTATGCCCAGGGGGAGCGGGTCGAGATCACGGGCATCGTTTCCGATGCCCAGGGTCAGCCCATCGAAAACGTCCGCGTGATGCTCGTCGCGACGCGCAGCTACTTCAGCGTGCGCGAGCTGCGCCGCACCGAAGGGGAGACCCGGCGGGTGGCGGCGACGACCGACGCCCGCGGCGCCTACACCCTCGTCTGGCCGTGGGACAGCTACTTCAACCAGTTCGAGCTCGTGGCCGGAGTCCCCGTACGCAAAGCCAAGGGGGGCGAGACGCTGGAGGTCCTGGCGCGCGAGGACGTCACTCGCAAGATGAAAGGGAGCCCCGTCGTCACCTCGCTTGCGATCCAGAACCGGCAGTTCATCGACCGGCTGCGGGAGTTCCTCGCTTCGATCGACAGCGACGACGAACGCCGGATCTACGAGGAGATGGGCAAGCCGGACCGGATCCAGAGGGTCGAGTCCCCGGGCCACCTGGAGGAGTCCTGGTGGTATTTCGAGAGCGGCCGGATGTACCGGATTCGCGACGGGCGGCTGGAGCAGGTGGTCCCCTTCAACCCGGTCCAAGGACCCTGATCTCCCCATGAGGACCGATCCGGTGCAAAACCCATCGCTCGCCGACCCGCAGGAGACCGCCCCTTCCACGTTGAACGAGGGCGCGCGCGCGGCGCTGGCCGGCCGCTTCATCGATCTGGTCGCCGACAAGCTCGTGCTGACCGAGGATCTGTTCCGCCGCGAGCTCGGCTCGGACGTCCCCTTCATTCAGAAGGCGGGGGTCTACATCGCCCAGGGCGGAGGCAAGCGGGTCCGCCCCGCCCTCCTCCTGCTCGCCGCCCGCCTCCTGGGGCACGACGGCCCCGAGGAGGTCACCTACGCCGCGGTCGTCGAGTTCATCCACACGGCGACGCTCATCCACGACGACATCATCGACCACGCGACGCTGCGCCGCGGCCAGGCTACGTTGAATCATCTCTGGGGCAACAACCTGACGGTGCTCCTGGGCGACTGGATCTACACCAAGGCCATGCAGATGGCCCTCTCCCACGGCCAGGTCGACGTGATCGACCGCCTCTGCGCGGCGACGCTCAAGATGACCGAGGGCGAGCTTCTGGCTTTCCAACGCCTCGGAGCGATCGACCTGTCGGTCGACGAGTACTTCGAGATCATCGACAGGAAGACCGCCCACCTCTTCGCCGCGGCCTGCTCGATTCCGGCGCTCATCCCGCCGCACCGCCCGGAGGCGGGGCAGGTCCTCGCGCGCTACGGCCGGGCCTTGGGCATCTGCTTCCAGCTCGTGGACGACCTCCTGGACTTCACGGCCCGGGAGAGCGAGCTCGGCAAGCCCGTGCTGTCGGACCTGAAAGAGGGGAAGCTCACCCTGCCGCTCATCCTCCTCCTTCCGCGGGTCGAAAGCTCGCAGCGGAAGCTCCTCGAAATGGTGCTCGAAGACCGGAGCTTCAGCCGGGTCTCGGCGCAGGAGATCCTGGACCTCGTCCGCTCCGAGGGGACGCTCGAAGAGGTCTCCGAGCTCGCCCGGGACTACGCGGCCCAGGCCAAGGCCGAGCTACAGTTCTTTCCGGAGAGCGACGCCCGGGACGCCCTGGAGTTCGCCCCAGATTTTGTCCTCAACCGGCGTTCGTAGCGGCGGCGCCTCGATCCCGAACACGCGCGGGTTTTCTCCGTCGGACGCCGGCGGCAGAAGGCCCGCGGCCGTCTTCGCGTCCAACCCCGGGGCGAGCGGCAGCAGCCGGGCCGTGGCCGGCCGCTCGAGCCCGAGAACGAGCGCGTAGCGGAAGCGCCGGGGGCGGGAATCGAGCCACCGCCGCGCCCCCGGGGCGACGAGGACGACCGTATCCGGCCGGACCGCCAGGGGATTCGGCGGCCCGCCGCCGGTGAAGACGAGGGCCGTCCCCATCTCCTCCTCCACCTTGACGTCCAGCGACAGATAGCCCACGACCTCGCGCCCCCAGTCGAGAAGGGTCCCGGTCCCTCCAAGCACGGGGACCGGCCGGGCAGACGCGGGCGGGACCGGCCGGCCTACGAGGTCTGAAAACAGCGGCTTTTCCCGCCCTTCCTTGGGCGGACCCCAGCGGCCCGCGGGCGGATATCCCCAGGAGTGGGCCGGCTCGGCATCCGCGATGGAGAGCCAGCCCCGCACGAGCCCCGGATCCTGGCGGCGGACGACCCGCCAGCGCGCGTCCGTCCCCACGAGGAGGTCGCCGGTTGTCCCATCCACGAGGCTCGCCAGGAGCCCGCCCGAGCCGCGTTCGCTGCGCAGCTCGACGACCAGCCGGTTGCCTCCGGGAAGGAGCAGGGGGCCGACCTCGTAGACGTCGAGCCCGGCCCCGGGCGCGTACTCGCCGGAGCCTACTCGCTTGCCGTTCAGGTGGAGCACGTACTCCGGATCGGCAGTCACGAGGAGGCGGGCCCGCTCCGGCGGGGCTTCGAGGTCGAAGTCCCGCACGGCGTAGAAGGCGGCCGGGGAAGCGTCGTCCCGGTGGCGCTCCGCCCAGATCCACTGCGCTCCGCCCGTGGGCTGGAAGAGGCGGGAGGCGAGCGCCGGGAGCTCCCGGGAGAGGAGGGCGAGCGCGGCCGTGACGAGGAGGATGAGGAGGACGGCGGCCAGCCGGGGCCTCACCCCCGGGAGAAAGGGAGAACGATGTTTCTGGCGTTTTGCCATGTCCGTAGGGCTATCTTTTCATGGGAACGCTCTACTTTGCGTTCGCGTAGCCCAGGGCGCGGAGCTTGCGCTCGGTTTCGGCGTCCAGGGGGTGCTCCGGGGGTTTTACGGTCAGGGAGCGGTTGCGCTGCACCCAGGCGAGGAGGCGCGAGCGGAGCCAGGCGGTTTCGAGACCGCCGGAGCCGGCGAGGTTGACCTTCTCCTGGGGGTCCTTTTCCAGGTCGAAGAGGTACTCCGGGTCGCGCGTGCGTCCCCGGCCGTCTCCCATTCCCCAGAAGAAGTTATAGCGCGGGGCCCACACGTATTTGTGGCGCCCCCAGCGGGCCGAGTAGATGCCGCCGACCACGGACGAGGCCGCGGCCAGGTGGACGTAGCCGGAATCCGGCCGGGCCGCGATCCGGAGCGGCCTCCCCTCGGCTCCCTTGGGTTTCGGAAGGCCGCAGAGCTCCAGGAGCGTCGCGTGGAGGTCGAGCGTGTCCGTGGGCTCTTCGACGGTCGCCGGTTGGAGCCGGCCGGGTGACCAGAGGATGAGCGGGATGCCCATCATCTCCTCGTAAAGCGTGTAGCCGTGGAGCACGCCACCGTGCTCGAAGAGCTCCTCGCCGTGGTCCGAGGTGAAGACGACCAGGGTCTCCTCCGGCTTCGCCCAGCGGGAGAGTCCCCGGAGAAAGCCTTGGAGCTCGGTGTCGTTCCAGGAGAACGAGCCGGTGTAGAGCCCGCGCAGGCGCCGCTGGTCCGCGCGGCTGGGCTCGAGCCGCCCCTTGCGCACGTCCGAAAGCGTCTCGGTGCTGCCGTCGATCCCGGAAGGGATGCCCCGCGTGTAGCGCGAGCGGAAGGGCTCGGGAGGATCGTAGGGGTTGTGCGGGTGGATCGTGTGGAGGTAGAGGAAGGCCCTTTCCCCTTCAGGGAGCGAGCGCAGCCAGCCGAGCGCCGCAGCCTGGACACGGGCGGCGTTGTCGTTGAACCGCGAGCCCGTCCCGGTCCCCTCTTCCTCGTCGAGCAGGACCTCCGCGGCCGCGTGCTCGAAGCCGCGGTCCGTGCCGAAGGCGGAGCTGATGTAGACGTTGCCCGAGAACAGGCCGGTCCGGTAGCCGGAATCCCGGAAGAGCTCGGCGAGCGTCCGGCCGTCCTTGGGATCGAGCGGCCAGTCCCCGCCCGAGACGAACGTGCGGCCGGTGAACAGCGCCTTGGTCGAGGGGATCGTGTTCGGCGCCACGCTCCGGTGGTGCTTGAAGGTGACGCCCTCCCGCGCCAGCCGGTCGAGGGTCGGCGAGACGCCGGGCCGGCCGCCCAGATGCCCCACGGCATCGGCACGCAGGGCATCCATCACATAGACCACGACGAGGCGCGGCGGCTTGGCGGGCACCGGAACCTCCACAGCGGGAGGCTCGGAATCTCCCTTTCCCCCTGTGAATCCCAGACGCGCCCAGCGCCCCGTCGGCCCCTCGCCCGTGGCGCGGAGGCGCACCCGCACGAAGCCTTGGACATCCCCAAGCGGCAGAGAGATCGGGAGCGAGCCGCGCAGGCGGCTCCAGCCGGCCGGCTCCCAGGAGAAGCGGCCGACGGCCGTGCCGTCTTCCCGCTCGACCGTCAGCTCGAAACGCTGGCCGGAGCGGGCGAAGAACGGCGGGTGGAAGTCGCCCACAAGCGTTTCGCCGCCGGAGACGCGATGGACAAAGTCGACCAGCGACTCCCCGGCCTGGAAGAGGTCGGCCCCGTGCATCCGGACCTCCCCCTCCGGGCGGCTCGGCCGCAGGGCGGCGGCGAGCACGCCGCGGGTCCCCCGGTCGAAGGAGAGCTCGAGCGGCACCCGGCCCAGCGGGAGGTCGGAAGGCAGCGGGATCTCGACCGGATCGGTCAGCGGGAACGCGCCCAGGTCCCGCCCCGCGGCCTTCACCTTGACCACCCGCCCCTTCGAAGCCCCTTCCTCCAGCAGGTCGAGCACCAGCGACCGGCGCCCGGGCCCCAGGCTCACCACCTCCAGGCGCACCGCGGGGAAGAACGGCGTCAGCACCAGCCGCTTCTTCCCCTCCTTTTCGAGCCACGGCCACCACCCGGTGAGAAACCGGTTCCCCCCGAGGGTCGGCGGGATCGCGACCTCCCGCTGCTCCGTGAGCACGTCGGGGGCATGCTCGCCGTCGAGCAGGAGGCGGACGTCCTCCCCTTCCCGGGCGCAGCCGAAAGCTCCTCCCCAGAGGAGGAGGAACACCGGCACGAGCCGCTTCAGGGGCACAGTCCTGTCCATCAACTCCATTCTCTATACGATGCTCGCCACCCGCCCGTCACTCCGACGCGCGCGAATGCTAAGGGCATCGGGGCGGGGAGTCCAGCGGGGAGGCCTAGCGGCGCAAAAACTCTGACCGATGGGGGAACACGTCAAACGACGCCCAGCAGGCCGTCGCGAGATCGGATCCGGCCGGAGGAAAGCCGGCCTGGATCACCTTGCGCGCTTTGAGGTGCAGGAATTCGACGGCTGGAATCAAGTCTGCGTCCGAGGTTGCCAGAATCGCGACATCGTAGGCCTGCTCCCAGGCCAACCGAATCATGTCCGTCGCGATGAGAGTATCCACGCCCTTCTCGACCGTGGCCTTGATCGGCTGATTGCAGCTGGGGCAGGTCGCTATTTCAGCGTAGCAGCTAGGACATCGCGGAGGATTCTTGGGCTTCCGTTCCCTGATTTGGACGGTAACGCCAACTTGTTTCCCCAGCCAGGTCGTCGCCCAATGATGGAACCTTCGACCTTCCTCGGTGCCGGGGTTGAAGGAGGTGTAGACACTGCACCCCTCGAAGACGGGGTCGGTGATCCCTACGGCCTCACAAGCCTTTCGTGCGAGCAGAGAGCCGAGGATGGCCCAATCGATCTTGAACCGGTAATCGGCCAAGCCCCTCTCTCTCGCTTCGAGCTGGTTCAGCCGGAGCTGGAAGTTCCAATAGTCGATAAAGACCATGACCCGCGCGGGCATTTCTTTCTCCGGGAATTTGCAGTGTTCCAACCGTCTGTCTGGTTCTCTGGAAGCACTATACCATCCCTTGAGAAGGACTTGACCTCTTTCGCCGGTACGCGTATCGTTACTTCATTGCGACCCATCGGCGCGGCTTGCCTCCCACTCCATGGAGGCCGGCAGACGCGCCGATCATTCAAACCCCAGGGGACCCCACAAGGTCCCCTGTATTCTTTTGGAGAGCCTCCCCCCTCCGTTGACACCCTCCGGCGGTTCGCTTTAGATTAGGTCGTGCACCCCATCGCGTCCCCTACCTCGTCCCCCGCCAACGGAGGCACGGGTGTCGTGGGCGCCATCCCGGCCCGTTACGGGTCGACCCGACTCCCTGGAAAGCCGCTGCTGCCGATCGCCGGACGGCCGATGATCGAACATGTCTACACCCGGGTGGCGCAGGCGCGGGGGCTGGCCCGGGTGGTGGTGCTGACGGACGACGAGCGGATCGCCCGGGCCGTGGAGGCCTTCGGCGGCGAGTGGGAGATGACCCCGGAAGACTGCGCGAGCGGCACGGACCGCATCGCCGGGGCCGCGCGGCAGTGGGACGCCGCCGCGGTGATCAACATCCAGGGGGACGAGCCGCTGATCGACCCGGAGGCGATCACGCGGATCGCCGGACACCTGGCCGCGCACCCGGGCGACCCGGTGGTCACCCTGGCGACGCCGGCCACGGCGGACGAGATGGGGAACCCGAACGCGGTCAAGGTCGTGCTCACTCAGGACGGC
>DATEIO010000180.1:0-22823 GCA_035278895.1 Thermoanaerobaculia bacterium
GAGGGATAGGGGGTTGCGCGGCAGAAAGGACCCAAAGGACACCAAGGACTGCAAGGACACCAGGGACAACAGCCTTGATTTTCTTGTTGTCCTTGGTGTCCCTATTGTCCTTGGTGTCCTTGCAGTCCTTGGTGTCGACTCCTGCAAGCCCACGGGTCGAGGCTCGCCTTCGCCGGTCCGCTGCACCTCTCTTCATGGAAGACCCTCGAAATGCAGCACCCCATGAAAGGAGCCTTCATGAATCGGAACCTGTTGCGTCTGGCCGCCCTCGCCTTTGTCCTGGCCACCACCTTCTCGCTCAGCCTGCCGCGGCCGGCGCAGGCGATCACCTGCGGCACGGGAAGCTGGTTCGTGAGCTGCACGAAGAAATGCTGTGGCCCGGGCGTGACCACCACCTACTACCGCAGCGGCGCCGGCAACGACTGCCTCGGCGCGAAGGCCGCCTGTGCAAGCTGCTTCCCGGCCTGCCCGTCGGGGCAAAGCCCGTGCGGCACCACCCAGGGGAACTGCGTGTCGTAAGACAACAGCCCAGAGGGCGGCATTTGAATAGCCCGGCACGTCAGTGCCGGGCAGGAACCGCCCAGAAAGAAAAGAGCCCTCTAATGAGGGCGACACCCAACGCTGACGTGGGAGTGTCGCCCCGTTCGGGGGCTCTTGAATTGTTGGGGGCTCGCGTCCCGGCGCTCACGCGCCGGGCTATTCAAATGCCGCCCCGTTCGGGGCTCCTGCGTTAAAATTGCGTCAGCCCTGAACCGACCCCATGACTGACTTCTTCATCAGCTACACCGCGGCCGACCGCAAATGGGCCGAGTGGATCGCCTGGACTCTGGAAGAGGCGGGCCACACCACCACGATCCAGGCTTGGGATTTCCGGCCGGGCGGCAACTTCGTGGTGGATATGCAAAAGGCCGCCGCCCGCTCGGAGCGTACCCTCGCCGTCCTGTCGCCGGACTACCTCCGCTCCCTATACGCCACGGCCGAATGGGCGGCCGCGTTCGCGGCTGATCCGGACGGAGCACAGAGGAAGCTCGTCCCCGTCCTGGTCCGTGAGGCGACGCTCGATGGCTTGCTGGCGCCCATCATCCACATCAAATTGGTGGGCCTGCTGGAGGCTCCCGCCCGAGAGGCGCTCATCGATGGCCTCAAGATCTGGAGGGCCAAGCCGGCGAGCCCTCCATCTTTCCCCGGAGCACGCCCGTTCCCCGGGCCGGCCACTGCCCCGTCCGATGCGGAAGCGGCCCTCGACGCCCTGCCCGTCGACGAGGTCCCGCTTCCCGGCCCCCTCCCGGCAGGATCGCGTATGCCGTTCTCCCACAACCCTCTCTTTGTCGGCCGCGAGGAGGATCTGAAGGAACTGGCTCGCCAACTCAAGGCGGGAGGGACTTCTGCGGTCGGCCAGGTTGAGATCGCCGCAGCCACCGGTCTCGGAGGGATTGGGAAGACGCAGTTGGCGTCCGAGTTCGTCCACCGCTACGGTCGCTTCTTCGCCGGGGGCGTCTTCTGGCTAAGCTTCGCGGATGCCGCTGCCGTCCCGATCGAAGTCGCTGACTGCGGCAGGAGCCTCAATCTCCTTTCGCACTTCGACGCTTTGCCCCTTGAGCAGCAGGTTCGTCTGGCCGAAGAGGCTTGGCGGGATCCACTTCCCCGGCTCCTCGTCTTCGACAACTGCGAAGAGGAAGAGCTCCTCCGGCGCTGGCGTCCCCCTTTCGGAAGTGCCCGGGTCCTTGTCACCAGCCGGCGTCCTGAATGGGACCCGGCACTAGGCGTCAAGACGGTCCCGCTCACCACCTTGCCACGTCCTGCGAGCATTGAGCTCCTACGACTCTTCAGGCCCGATGTTCCGGAGACCGAGCCGGCCCTCAATGACATCGCGGACGAGCTCGGGGATCTTCCACTTGCTCTTCATCTGGCAGGGAAGTTCCTTGACAAGTATCGCGCTTCTCCTCACGGACGGCCGGCGGTCTACCTTAAGGCATTACAGCAAAGGGATTTGTTGGATCACCCCTCTTTTCAAGGTCATGATTCCGTCCACCTGCCCACCGAACACGCAAACCATGTGGGCCGTACCTTCGCCTTGAGCTTCGAGAGGCTGGACCCAGCCAATTCTGTGGATGCCTTAGCCTCTGAATTCCTCGCCCGGGCGGCTTGGTTCGCGCCTGGAGAGCCGATCCCTCGATCTCTGCTTCTCGAAACAGCTTCAAAAGCCGGAGAGGATCTGAAGGATGCTTTGCTGGCTGAGGATGCGTTACATCGACTGACCGATCTGGGGCTTTTAGAGCGGAATGACCGGAACGATCTGCTGATGCATCGCCTTGTCGCTGTCTGGGCACGGGGCGTTGCCGAGAGCAGCGCTGCCCGAGAGGCCGTGGAAGAGGTTGTGCTGAAGGAAGCAACGCGTCTGAACGAGACGAGAAACCCCGCGCTCCTGATGCCTTGGCAGCCTCATCTGCGGGCCGTTACGGACCTTGCCTTGAAGCGTGAAGACCGGATGGCAGCCCGGCTTTGTGATGAGTTGGGCGAGCACCTATGGCATGCTGGTGACTACTCTGCAGCGCAGCCCTATTCACTGAAAGCAGTGGATCTTCATACCAAGACCTTTGGAGAGGAACACTTAGAGACTGCCGAAAGCTTGAACAATTTGGGGCGCCTGTTCTATCGCCTGGATAAACTTCCAAAGGCGCGCTCCTGTTTTAAACAAAGCCTGCACATCCGGGAGAAATTGTTAGGCCTGGAGCATCCAGATACAGCTCATTGCCTGCAAAATTTGGGAGTTGTCCTCCAATGGGAGGGAGACTTCAAAGGAGCACATGACTACCAGTTTAAGGCCTTGGCAATTCGGGAGAAGGTATTAGGGCCTGAACATCGTGATACGGCATTCAGCCTCCATAACCTCGGGACTCTTTTCTTTGGTCAGAACGACTTCGAGACGGCACGTACATATTACGAGAGAGCTCTGGCGACTCGCGAGAAGGTGTTAGGACCTGAACACCCGGAGGTTGCCAGGACCTTGGACAAGCTTGGCCAGCTCCTGCAATCCCAGGGAAACCTCGAACAAGCACGCGCATGTTACGAGAGGTCCCTGGCCATTCGAGAAAAGGAGCTCGGATCGGAGCACCCGGATACTGGTCTAAGCCTTAGAAGCCTTGGCTCTCTCTACCTGAACGAGGGAAATCCTGATTTGGCACGTCCTTACTTAGAGCGGGCTCTATCCATCTTCACGGACCGAATTGGCTCAGATCATTCGACCACCGAGAGGGTACTGAGCCTGCTTTCCGCTGCCCGCCGACCGAAAAAGCAGCGCTCCAAGAAAAGCGCTTGACGATTTCCTGAAGGGCAGGCCCCCCCCAATCCTCGCGATGCCCCTGAGGGGCTTCGGGAGCGGTGGGTGGCTCGGTTCCAGGGCTGGCGTCCCTGACTACATGCTTTCGCCCCGTTCGGGCTCGCGAACTCGGACTCGGCTGGTTGGGGGAGAGGATGGAGGCGACGACCGGATTCGAACCGGTGAATAAGGGTTTTGCAGACCCTCGCCTTACCACTTGGCTACGTCGCCTGAGACACGCAGGGCCGCTTGCGCGGCCCCAATCTTAGCAGAAACGCGGAAGATGTCCGCGGCTCTTCAGGATTCAAAGTCTGGAGCGGGAAACGGGATTTGAACCCGCGACCCCAACCTTGGCAAGGTTGTGCTCTACCACTGAGCTATTCCCGCCCGCACAGGCTCGCAAAGGATAGTCACGAGCCCCGGGGCTGTCAAGCGGTTGTCGCGAGGAAAAATTTCAGGGGGGCTACCAGCGCCTTCTCACCGGGCCGGGGTTGTAGGGGAAGGCGTTCCGGACGAGGGTGTAGCGCCAGCCGTCCCCCTCGCGGTCCAGCCCCAGGACATCGAAGCGGGCGGGGAGGCGGTGGAGGCCTCGGATGGCGATGTAGAGGGAGGCGGCGCGGGAGAGGCGGCGCTGCTTGCCGGGGGTGACGGCGGCGATGGCGGGGCCGTAGAGCTTGCCGTCGCGCGCCTTGATCTCGATGAAGCAGAGGGTAGGCCCCTCTTTGGCCACGACGTCGATTTCGCCGCCGTGGTTGACGACGTTCCTCTCGACGATCTCGAAACCGTGGGCGGCGAGCCAGCGGACCGCGTCGTCCTCCCCCAGCCGGCCGCGGGCCCGCGCGTGAGGCTGCTCGCTCCAGTCGGTCACTTGCGCTTCCAGCGGGTCCCCTGGGGTGTGTCTTCGAGGACGATGCCGCGGGCGGTGAGCTCGTTTCTCAGCCGGTCCGACTCCTTGAAGTCGCGGCGCTGGCGCGCCTCTTCGCGCTCGCGGACCATGCGGTCGATCTCTTCCTTGTCGGCGTCCTCTTCGCCGTCCGCCGGCCAGGCCGCGGGGTCCAAGACGCCGAGAACCCGGTCGAGGTCCGCCAGGGTGTCAAGGATGCGCTTCTTGTCCCCCTCCCCGATCCTCCCCTCTTCGATGGCCACGTTCACCTCCTTGACGAAGGTGAAGAGGGCGGCGAGCGCGGCGGCGACGTTCAAGTCGTCCGCGAGGCTCGCCGCGAAGTCCCGGCAGGCGCGGTCGATGGACTCGGCCAGGCGGTCGTCCGGCTCCCCTTTTTCGGCGGCGTGGCCGAGGCGGAAGCGCATCTCGTCGATGCGGCGCAGGGCTCCGGCGGCGCCGTCCAGCGAGTCGAAGGTGAAGTTGAGCTTCTGCCGGTAGTGGACGGAGAGCATGAGGTAGCGGATCGCCCGGGGCGTGTAGCCGCGGGAGAGGAGGTCCTGGAGCGTGTACTGGTTGCCCAGGGACTTCGACATCTTCTGGTTGTCCACGATCAGGTGCTCGGAGTGGAGCCAGGTGCGGACGAAGGGCTTGTCCGTGGCCGACTCGCTCTGGGCGATCTCGTTTTCGTGGTGCGGGAAGATCAGGTCGACGCCGCCGCAGTGGAGGTCGAAGGTCTCGCCCAGGATCTTCATGCTCATGGCGGAGCACTCGACGTGCCAGCCGGGCCGGCCGGGGCCCCAGGGGGAGTCCCAGGAGGGCTCGTCGGGCTTGGCGGCCTTCCAGAGGACGAAGTCGCGCACGTCCTCCTTGGTGTATTCGTCGTTGGCCACCCGTTCGCCCTGGCGCGCCTGGTCCAGATGGAAGCCGGAGAGGCGGCCGTAGTCGGGGTCCTTGGCGATGCTGAAGTAGACCGAGCCCTCGCTCTCGTAGGCGTAGCCCTTGTCGATCAGGGTCCGGATGAGCTCGATCATCTCCGGGATGTGCTCGGTCGCCCGGGGGAAGTCTTCCACCCGTTCCAGGTGGAGGGCGTCCAGGTCGCGCAGGAAGGCGCGGATGAAGGGCTCGGTGTACTCGGCGAGCGGAACGCCGGCCTTGTGGGCGCCCTGGATCGTCTTGTCGTCCACGTCGGTCAGGTTCATCACGTGGTGGACGCCGTAGCCCAGGTAGCGGAGGCTCCGCCGCAGCAGGTCCTGGACGAGGAAGGTGCGGAGGTTGCCGATGTGGACTTCGTTGTAGACGGTCGGTCCGCAGGCGTAGATCCGCACCTTGCCCGGGGTGAGCGGCTGGAACGGCTCGAGCCGGCGCCCGAGGGTGTTGTAGAGGACGATATCGGTCGGCATCAGGAAGTCGATCGGAAGAGGTTAGCGGACGACCCGGACGGTGCCCGCGGCCCAGGTGACACCGGAGAGGGGCCGGGCGTCGGGATCGAGCGCGCTGTTGCGCGAGAAGGAGAAGGTTCCGTCTCCGGCGGCGAGCGCGGTGAATTCGAGGACGATGAGGGTTCCCGAGCCGGTGACGCCGGGGACCTCGCCCAGGCGGGTGGCTCCCACGACGAGGTTCCCCTCGCCCGAAGGCGCGGCCTGGGCCGAGCCCGTTTCGAACAGGGCCCCGGGTGTCGCGCGGACGAACTGCAGGAGGTTGCTCGGGTAGCGCAGGTCGAACGCGACGCCGTAGACGTCGTCGACGGAGAGCGCCCGGACCTCCAGGAACAGGGTGGTGGCGTTGGTGCTGGCGCCGCTCGCGAGCACGATGCTGTTGGGGCTGGAGGTGCCCGTGGCCGTGAACGTGATGGCCGGCGTAGGCGGCGGAGGCGGAGCCGTGGGACCGCCGCCGCCCCCTCCTCCCCCGCCGCAGGCCGCGAGGGTGAGCAGAAGGGCGGTGGCGGCGATGCGCCGCGCGGCGCTCACGCGGGCACCCCTTCGCGGTCCGCGGCCAGGCGCTTCAACTGGCGCCGGGCGCGCTCTTTCCGCAGGCCCCGCAGATGGTCGGTGAAGAGAACGCCGTCCAGGTGGTCGATCTCGTGGCAGAAGACGCGGGCGAGCCATCCCTCGGCTTCGATCTTCCAAGGCTTTCCCTCCAGATCCAAGGCTTCGATGGTGACCGAGAGAGGCCGGTCGACCTTGTCGGTGATCCCTGGCAGCGACAGGCACCCCTCGGTGTCGGTCTCCTGGCCCTCGCGCCGTGTGACTTTCGGGTTGACGATGACGTGGACCTTGGACGGGTCCTCCCCCACCGAGGTGTCGATCACGGCGATGCGCTTTTCGATCCCGACCTGCGGAGCGGCCAGGCCCACGCCGGGAGCGGCGTGCATGGTCTCGACCATGTCGGCGGCGAGCTTTTTCAGGCTCGCGTCGAACTCGGTGACGTCGCGGCACTTCACGCGCAGGACCGGATCGGGATAGATGCGGATCGGGAGGATCGCCATCAGCGGGTCCCCCGGAGCCTTTGGACGGTGGCCAGAACGTCGCGGTCGGTGTGCTGCGCCCGCAAGGCGGAGAGGAGGCCGCGCGGGTCGGAGTTGCCGAGGAGCGTCAGCTCCAGCCCTTCGCGGCTGAGCGCGAGCACGGTGACCGGCTCGGCCGTGCGGTAGTCGGCGGGCCAGGGGGCGCGCTCCAGGAGCGTGCCCTCGCCCAGGATGTCGCCCGAGGAGAAGGAGCGGACGAGCACCGGCCGGCCGCCCGGCTTGTCGGCGATCGAGCACTCGACGACTCCGTCGACCAGGAGGAGGAGCAGCGAGTCCCGGCTCCCTTCCGTGGCCAGGGTGGCGCCCTCGGGGTGGCGCACGAGCCGCATGGCCGCGAACAGGCGTTTCAACTGCTCGCCGGGGAGGCCCTGGACGAGACTCGCGCGGACGAGCTTGTGCCAGAGGCGCTGGAGCTCCAGGGCCGTGGTGCCGCCCGCGGTGCCGCCGGCCTGGCGCAGCCCGTCGAGCGCCATGCCGCGCACGTGCTCCATGTTCTTCTCGTGCTGGAAGCGCTCGATCTTGTGGTGCAGCGACGCGTCCATGGGCGCGAGCTTCACGGCTTTCGACAACAGGGCGATGCCCTTGTCGAAGAAGCCGTCGCGGGCGTATTCGTCGGCCACGAAGCCGTACTCGTCCACGGCCTTGTCGAACCGCTGGAGCTGGGTGTAGACCTCGGCGAGCTTCAGGTGGGAGTGGAGGTCGTTGGGGGTCGCCTTGAGCTTCGCCTGCAGACGCTCGACCGCCTCGTCGTACTTCTCGAGCACGATCAGGTCGTCAATCGTATAGTCCTGCGGGCCGCCTTTCCTGGCCCCGCCACGAAACCAGTCCTTGAGCGCCAAAGGAACCTCGCCTCCCGGAATGTGAGCTGTTGCCGTCCTCGAATGGACCCGCGGAGCCGTTGCCGGGGCTTCCCGGAGATACCCCTGCCGGGGACGCCCGTGACGCCTGGGGGGGACACCGCCGCCGCCGAGTCCCGCACATTATATCCACCCGCGCCCCTGGAGCGAGGGGAGGATGGGCGTATCTGAGGCGGAATAATCCCCCTGGTCCGGAAGTTGCTCCCGTGCGAGGGTGTAGACTTATCGTCACACCATGGAGACGACGGACATGACGATTTTCAAGAAGGCGTCCGGATCTTTGTTTGCGCTCGGTCTGAGCCTCCTGATCCTGCCTGCGGCCCCCGTGGCCGCGGACAGCGACGGCAGCTACGGCTACGTGCGGGCGATCGAGGGCTCGGCCACGCTGATTCCTGCCGGCACGAGCGACCGCGACAACGCGGAGCTCAATCAGCCGGTTCTCGCGGGCGACCGGTTCATCGTGCCGGGCCACTCGCGCATGGAGCTCGTGCTCGCCGACCGCAACATCCTGCGGATCGACGGCGGCAGCGAGCTGATCCTCGAGAGGCTTGCGGCCTCGCCCGACGCCAATGACCGGGCGACGGTGCTGCGCCTGCTCGAGGGCAATCTGCAACTGGTGGTGCTCACGGAGTCGCTGGGCGACGAGCTGCCGCGCATCGACACTCCGAACGCCACGGTCTACGTTCAGCATTACGGCTCCTACCGCATCGCGGCCAGCCGTGACGGCTGGAGCGAGGTGACGGTGCGCAAGGGCCGGGCCCAGGTGGTCACCGACCGCGGCTCGGAAGAGGTGCGGGCGGACGAGATGGCCTACGTGGAAGGCGACCGCTACGCGAGCGTCGACGTGCGCGCCGCCGACACCTACGACAGCCTGGAGCGCTGGGGCCGCCGGATGGACGAGGAGTACGAGGCGGCCGACCTCGACGGCTACATCGACGAGGATCTGCGCTACTCCGCGGCCTCTCTCTCGCGCCACGGCTCCTGGATCTCCTACCAGAACCGGCACTACTGGCGCCCGCGGGTGGACAGCTCCTGGCGCCCGTACTGGCAAGGCCGCTGGGCGTACACCCCGAGCGGCTACACCTGGATCTCCTCCGAGCCGTGGGGCTGGGTGCCCTACCACTACGGGAGCTGGGATTATCTCCCCGGCTACGGCTGGGTGTGGGAGCCGGGCTACGTGTACTCGCCGGCGTGGGTCTACTGGTACTGGGGTCCGTCGCACGTCGGCTGGTGCCCGACCGGGTATTACACCCGCTACTACGGGCCGCGGTGGGGCGCGGGCTTCGGCTTCCGCTTCGGCGTCTACGGCTGGGCCGGCGGCGACTGGGGCTACTTCGACCGCTGGACCTTCGTGGGCACGGACTACTTCGGCCGGGGCTATCACCGCGGCTACCGCGACGGCTACCGGGACGGCCGGAACGACGGCGGCTGGGACGTGCGGCGCCACGCGGTGCCCATCGACGAGCTGCGCCGCCGGGTCCAGGACATGCCGCGCGGCATCGTGACGACCGACACGCGGTCGATCACGCCCGACCGCCTGCGCGACCCGCAGGACGTGCTGCGCACGCTGCGCGACCAGCGCACGGGCCGGGGCGGCGATCTGCCGGACGTGAGCTCGTTCATCGCCCGGAAGCCCCAGCTCGAGGACGCCGTGCGGCGCACCGTGGTGGCCGACCGCAACGACAACCGTCTCGACGGCACCCCGCTCCGGCCGGACACGCTCGGCTCGCGCAACGGCCGCCCGAGCCGGGAGACCGTGGGCGGTGTGCTGAACGGCCGGGACGGCGGTGACAACCGGATTCCCGACCCCGGCAGGCCGCGGGTCGTGATCGGCGACGACGGCGGACGGAGGCCCGACCCGCGCGGCAGCCGTCCGGACGCCGGGGACGCCGTGAACGCGAAGCCGAACAACCGGCCCGAGGTTCGGGATTCGGTGCGCGACAACGTGCCGCGGACCGGCCGACCGTCGGCCGGAACCGACGGCGGTGCGCCGCGGCCGGAGCTCGGCGACCGCGTCCGCCGGGAAGCCGGGGACCGCGGGGAGACCTCCCGTGGGGTCGACCGCGGAACGGACCGGCCGACCGTGCGGGAGATCCCGCGGTCGGTGCGTCCGAATCCGTCCGACGACGGTGGCGCGCCGCGGCCCGGCCGGACGGACCGGCCTACAATCGAGGTGCGGCCCCGGACTTCGCGGCCGGACGACGGGGAGGAATCCCCCCGTTCGCGGAGCGTGGAGCGGCCCCCGGTGGACCGGGGCACGATCGACCGGTATGAGCGGTCGCGGCCGGAGCCCCGTCCGGAGCGGCCGGATTCCGACTCCTACCGGCGGCCCGAGACGCGCTCGGTGCCCGACCGGCCCACGGTGCGGGAACGGGATGTGGAGCGGGTGAGGCCTTCGTACACGCCCGACCGGGACCGGGAGCCTTCGCGGCCGTCGGTCTCGCCGCGCTCGTCCGAGCCCTCCCGCCGGCCGTCGTCGTCGGACCGCCCCTCGGCGCGTTCGTCCGAGCCGCGCTCCCGTCCGACCGACAGCATGCGGGACCGGGTCCGGGAGTCCCGTCCGCCGCGCAGCCGGGGCAACGGCCGGAACCAGTAAACCGGGCTCACGGCCCTTTTCCGCGACTTCGAACGGCCGGCGGCGACGCCGGCCGTTCCCTTTTCGCCTAGAATGCACCCCGCCCATGCGCCTGTCTTCCCTGTTCCGCGTTTCGTTCATCCTCTACTGCATCGAGGCCGGGATCTTCCTGCTCTTCGCTCCCTGGAGCCCGGTGTGGGACCAGACCATGGTCCAGATCCCGCTCGAAGGGCTGCGGATGCTCGCGTTGAACCCCCTGTTCCGCGGCGCGGTGAGCGGCTTCGGGCTCGTCCACCTCGTGTGGGGCGCCCACGACCTGGATGCCCTCCTCTCCCGCCGCAGGCTGCAGGCCCGGAACGATGCTGAAAACCGCCCGGCTGCTGGCGATCAGTGACCGGGCGGCCCTGCCCGGAGATCTCGCCGTCTGGATCCGGGAGCTTGCCGCCGCCGGGGTGGATGCTCTCCAGATCCGCGAGAAGGACCTGGAGGACCGCGATCTCTACGGCCTCACCCGGCTCGCCCGCTCGCTCCTTCCCCCTGGAACCCTTCTTCTCGTGAACGGCCGGGTGGACGTGGCGCTGGCCGCCGGGGCGAACGGCGCCCATCTCCCCGCGGACGGCGTTCCGCTCGCACCCCTGCGCCACCGCTTCGGAACCGGCGTGATCCTCGGGCGTTCCACCCACAGCGTCCCGGAAGTCGAGCAGGCGATGCGGGACGGAGCGGACCACGTGACCTTCGGCCCGGTCTACCCCACTCCCAGCAAGGAACGCTTCGGCCCGCCCGTGGGGCTCGACGCTCTGGCCCGGGCCGCAGCCGTGGGCATTCCCGTCTACGCTCTCGGAGGGGTTACACTAGAGCGGTTCGAGGAAGTGGCCCTGGCCGGGGCAAAAGGAGTGGCGGGCATCCGGCTGTTCCAGAACCCCCAGACCCTTCCCGAGGTGGTCCGCGCCGCGCGGGAGCTCTTCCCGCGCGAGCCCTGAGAGGAGAAGCATCTCTCGTGGAAATCGGCAAGCTCCGCTATCTGCTCATCTCGTTCGGGGTGATGGTCCTGGACCAGTGGACCAAGTGGCTGGTCGAGCTTCACCTCCCCCACCACGCGGCGGAGCCGGTCATCCCCGGCTTCCTGAACCTGACCCACGTGCGCAACACCGGCGTGGCCTTCGGCCTCTTCGCCTCGGACGGCAACGGCACCAACTGGACGCTCACCCTCCTGGGCCTCGTGGCCCTGACGGCCGTGGGGGTCTATTTCTGGCTCGCCCCGTCCAAGGACCGCTGGCTGCTCGCGGCGCTCGCGCTCGTCGTGGGTGGCGCGGTGGGCAACCTGATCGACCGCGTGGCGAGCGGCGCCGTGACCGATTTCATCGACATCTACGTGGGCGCCCACCACTGGCCGTCCTTCAACGTGGCCGACAGCGCCATCACGATCGGCATCCTGCTCATGGCGATCGACAGCTTCCGTCCGCACCGCCACCCCGAAGAGACGCACCCGGACCCCGAAAAGCCCGCCGAGGCGTGAGCCCACCTCACCCCCTCCTCTGGACGGTCGAGCCCGGCACCGCCGGAGAGCGGCTCGACCGCGCCGTGGCCGCCCGGCTTGATGTCCCCCGGAATCAGGTCCAGGGCTGGATCAAGGACGGCCTCGTGCGCGTCAACGGCCGCGAGGCCACCAAGCCTTCGGCCGCGCTCTCCGCGGGCGACGTCGTCGAATGCCATCCCCCCGAGCCCAAGGAAGAGCGGGTGCTCCCCGAGCGGGGAGATCTCCGGGTGCTCCATGAAGACGCCGAGGTCGTGGTGCTCGACAAGCCCGCGGGGCTCACCGTCCACCCCGGGGCAGGCCGCTCGAGCGGAACGCTCGCCCACCACCTGCTCGACCGCTACCCCGAGATGGCGGGCGTGGGCGGCCCGGGCCGGCCCGGAATCGTCCACCGGCTGGACCAGGGGACGAGCGGGGTGATGGTGGTGGCGCGCACCGCTTCGGCCTACACCCGGCTCGCCAGGGCCTTTGCCGCGCGCGACGTCGAGAAGCGCTACCTCGCGATCGTCTACGGCGAGCCCCGGCCGCCCCATGGCGTGATCGAGACGCCCATCGCCCGGCACCGGGAGAAGCGCCAGGAGATGGCCGTCGTCCCCGGAGGGAGGCCGGCGAAGACCGGCTACCGCACGCTCGCCGCCCAGGCCGGCCTCGCGCTCGTGGAGCTCGATCTCGCGACCGGGCGCACGCACCAGATCCGCGTCCACATGAAGCACATCGGGCATCCCCTGGTGGGCGATCCTGTCTACGGCGAAGCCCGTTGGAAAGGGCTCCCCCGTCCCGTGCAGGCGCCGCTCCGCGACTTTCCCCGCCCGGCGCTTCACGCCTGGAAGCTGCGGTTCCCCCACCCCGCGACCGGGGAGAAGGTGAGCTTCGAGGCGGAGGTGCCGGAGGATCTCAGAGAGCTTTGGGAGAAGGTTGCGGGCGGGGAGCTGCCTTTGTAGGGTGCGCTGCGCGCACGTGTTGGGCGGTGGAAAGCAACACGTGCGCAGAGCGCACCCTACTTAAATCAGCTCGGAGAACGCCTTGTAGGGCCTTCCCTGCGAATCGGCCACGGCCTGGTAGGTGATGTGCCCCTGGTAGGTGTTCACTCCGAGGAGCAGGCCGGGGTCTTCCTTGACGGCCTTCAGCACCCCCTTGTTGGCGAGGGCGAGGGCATAGGGCAGGGTCGCGTTGTTGAGCGCGAAGGTCGAGGTGCGGGGGACCGCCCCGGGCATGTTGGCCACGCAGTAGTGGACGATGCCGTCGACCGTGTAGACCGGGTCCGAGTGGGTCGTGGGATGGGTCGTCTCGAGACAGCCGCCCTGGTCCACGGCCACGTCCACCACGACCGCTCCCTCCTTCATGAGGCCGAGCATCTCGCGGGTGACGAGCTTCGGGGCCGAGCGGCCGGGGATGAGCACCGCCCCGATGAAGAGGTCGGCGCGGCGCAGCGAGGCGCGCAGGTTGTACTGGTTGCTCGCGAGGGTCGTCACCGCGCCGTGGAAGAGGTCGTCGATCTCGCGCAGGCGGTCGAGGTTGGTGTCGAGCACGGTGACGAAGGCGCCCAGGCCGTGGGCCATCTTGATCGAGTTCAGGCCCACGATGCCGCCGCCCAGGATGACGACGTCACCGGCCGGCACGCCGGGCACGCCGGCGATGAGCGTTCCGCGGCCGCCGTGGGCCTTCTGGAGGAAGCTCGCACCGACCATCACCGCCATCCGCCCGGCCACCTCGGACATCGGAGTCAGGAGCGGCAGGCGCCCCTGGCGGTCCTCGATCGTCTCGTAGGCGACGCCCGTGATCTCCTTCTCCAGGAGCACGCTCGTCAGCTCCGGAAGAGGCGCCAGGTGCAGGTAGGTGAAGAGCGTCTGGCCGGGCTTCAAGAGCGAGTACTCCGAGGCGACCGGCTCCTTGACCTTCACCACCATCTCGGCGCGGCCGTAGACCGTGGCGGCGTCCGGCACCAGCTCGGCGCCGGCCGCGGAGTAGTCCTCGTTGGGGATGCCGCTGCCGAAGCCAGCCCCTTCCTGAACGATCACCTGGTGCCCGGAAGCGACCAGAGCGTGGACGGAGGCCGGGGTCATCCCGACCCGATACTCGTGGTTCTTGACCTCTGTGGGTATCCCGATCAGCACGTTATGTTTTCCCCGTTTCGGCTTGAGTCTTCTGGTTTGCGCCCTCTCCCTGCCCCTTCCCGCGGCGCGGCTCCCGGCTCTTCTCCCCCGTCATCTCGACCCGTCCCTTGAAGAATGCCCCCTCGGCGATGACGACCCGCGGCGCGGAGATGTCCCCTTCGAGGCTCCCCGACGCCGCCACCTCCACCCGGTCGGCCGCCCGGACGTCTCCCACCACCCGGCCGCCCACGCGCACGACCGGAGCGCTGATCGGCCCCTCGACCGCACCGTCGCCCCCGATCATCACAAGGGACTCGACGCGGATCTCGCCCTGGACCTCGCCCTCGATCAGCAGCTCGGTGGGTCCGGCGATCGTGCCCTGCACCAGGGTGCCCGGGGCGATGTGGGTCAGGCGGCGCTTCTGGGAAGAGCTGGCGGGGGACTCGGAAGAGCCGCCAGAGGCGGTAGAGGACGCAGGACCATTTTCACGGCGAAAGATCGACATAATCCCTTCTTGCGCCCAGACCCGGAGGGGCGCGCGGTTCCAAAATCCCGCTGGACAGTAACAAAGGCGGCCGGCGCAGTGCGCCGCCGCCCCGGATGGGAGAACGATTGGAGCGGGCAACGGGACTCGAACCCGCGACATCAAGCTTGGGAAGCTTGCACTCTACCAACTGAGTTATGCCCGCTCGTTGTGTTCGAGCGAGAGCAAATCTAGCGGACCGCCGGACCGCGGTCAAGGGGGCCCTCTTCCCGTTTGCGAAACCCCCCGGGACCGCTATACTCAGAACATGCAAGGCCCGGGTCGAAGCCGAGAATCCTTAGAGCGCACGGACTCCCTGTATTTCTTCCCCGATCAGAAGGTGACCGCCGAGGAGGCGCGCCACCTGCTGCGCCAGGGAACCCCCGAGCAACGTGCCTGGGTCATCTCCCACCTCCTCCGCTACGCCCAGTGGGACGACATCTGGGCGTTCGTCAGCCGCGAGGACGTCAAGGAGATCTTCCCCACCCTCGATCTCCCGGAAAACCTCCGCACCGCCTGGGCGCGGATGCTGAAGATCGAGGCCCCGGTCGGGTAGGGCCTCAATCCCCCCCGCCCATCAGGATCGTCCCGATCCCACCCAGAGCCGACCCTTCGCCCTTGTTGCGCGGGATGGCGGAGAGCACCTGCATGGCGAGGCGCTTGAAGGGGAGGGACTGGAGCCAGATCTTTCCGGGGCCGGTGAGCGTGGCGTAGAAGAGGCCCTCGCCTCCGAAGAAGGCGGTCTTGATCCCCGAGACCATCTGGATGTCGTAGTTGACCGTGCTCTCGAAGGCCACGAGGCAGCCGGTGTCCACCCGCAGGGTCTCGCCGGGGTTGAGCTGCCGGGAGAGGATGGTGCCTCCCGAGTGGAGGAAGGCGAGGCCGTCCCCTTCGAGCTTCTGGAGGATGAAGCCTTCGCCTCCGAAAAGGCCGGCGCCGAGCTTGCGGTTCAAGGCGATCCCTACCGAGATGCCCTTGGCCGCGCAGAGGAAGGCGTCCTTCTCGCAGAGGAGGCGGCCGCCGTGCTGCTTCAGGTCCACGGGGATGATCTTGCCGGGATAGGGAGCGGCGAAGGCGACCTTCTGCCGGCTGCCGCCGCTGTTGCCGAACAGGGTCATGAACAGCGATTCGCCGGTGATGACCCGCTTGCCGGCGGACAGGAGCTTGCCCATGAAGCCGCCGCCCTGGTCCTGCCCCGAGCCGTCGCCGAAGATGGTCTGCATCTGGATACCCGGGTCCATGTACATGAAAGCGCCCGCCTCGGCGATGCAGGCCTCCCCGGGATCGAGCGTGACCTCCAGGTACTGCATGTCCTCGCCGAACAGCTCGTAGTCGATCTCGTGCGCCCGCGCCGGGGCGGGGCCGGCCATCCCCGGCGGAGGCGGCGGCGGAAGCGTGCCCGGGCCGCTGAAGGCTTCCGCGAACTCCTGCTGGCTCGTGATGGGGACCCAGTTGGCCATCCCCTGGCTGAATACGTGGGTGTCGCGCCCGAAGCGGCCGCTCCTGATGCCGGAGACCACCTCGTCCCGGCTGATCGGGCCCTGCTGCTGCCCGCCGACTGCGACGTACCAGAATTTGTCGCTCATCCTGCCCTCCCCTCTGAGAAGTTCTCGTTCCTGCCGCAGCTATTCTATGCTCCCCCTGTCCGGCGGAGGAGACCATGCTCTGGAAGACCGCGCGCCTCGTGGCGCTCTCGCTCACCCTCGCCCTCGCTCCGGGAGCGGCCCAGCAGGCGCCTCCCGACCCCACTCCCTGGCTGCGCTCCGGCCCCATGCTCGGCCCCGCCGAGCCGACCGAGGCCACCCTCTGGCTGCAGACGGCCCACCCGTGCCGCGTCCAGGTGCGCTTCTGGGAACAGGGACGGCCCGAGACCTCGCGGCTGTCCCCCGAGGTGGCCACCTCCGAAGCCGGGGACCTGATCGCGAAAATCCGCCTCGGCGAGCTGCGCTTCGGCACCCGCTACGACTACGAGGTCTATCTCGATGGCCTCCGGGTCGCCCGCTCCTATCCGCTCACCTTCCAGACGCAGGCGATGTGGAAATGGCGCACGGACCCGCCGGATTTCCGGATGGCGACCGGCTCCTGCGCCTATATCAACGAGGAACCTTATGACCGCCCGGGAGAGGCGTACGGCGGCGGCTACGAGATCTTCCGCGCCATGGCCGCGGCCAAACCCGACTTCATGCTCTGGCTGGGGGACAACGTCTACTACCGCGAGGGGGACTGGACGACCGAGGCGGGGATGCGCCACCGCTACTCCCACGACCGGAGCCTCCCCGAGATGCAGCCGCTGCTCGCCGCCACGCACCAGTACGCGATCTGGGACGACCACGACTTCGGCTCGAACGACTCGGACCGCAATTTCCGGGACAAGGAGAGGAGCCTCCGGGTCTTTGCCGACTACTGGATGAACCCGACCTACGGCCTCCCGGAAACCCCCGGCGTGTTCACGAGCTTCTCGTGGTCGGACGTCGATTTCTTCCTGCTGGACGACCGCTATCACCGCTCCCCGAACGACATGGCCGAGGGGCCGGACAAGCGGATGTACGGCCGCGCCCAGCTCGAATGGCTGAAGGAGTCGCTCGTCGCGAGCCAGGCCACCTTCAAGATCGTGGCCGGCGGCAGCCAGTTCTGGAACCCCATGGCCTTCTTCGAGGCCCTCGGAAGGTTCCCCGCCGAGCAGAAGGAGCTTCTGGACTTCCTCCGCGACGCGAAGGTCGAGGGCGTCGTCTTCCTCTCGGGCGACCGGCACCACACGGAGCTTCTGAAGCGCGCGGAGCCCGGCCTCTACCCGCTCTACGAATTCACCTCCAGCCCGCTCACCTCGGGCCCTGCCGACACCTCCAAGGAGAAGGACAACCCCGTCCGCGTCCCCGGCACCTGGGTGAAGGGCATCCGCAACTTCGGCCTGGTCGAGGTGACGGGCAAGCCCAAGGAGAGGGTGCTCCGCCTGCGGACGCTCGACCCACAGGGCAAGGAGCTCTGGAAGTATGAGATCCGGGAGGGGGAGCTGAAGTTTCCCTGAAATCAGGGCTTCACGAACTCCACCTCGAACATCTTCGGCCACAGCTTCCCGGTGATCAGGAACGTCTTCTTCGCCGGGTCGTACGCGATGCCGTTCAGCACCTCGGCGTGCTCTTTCTCCGGGCCGGAGAGGAGGCCCGAGGCGTCGATGACGGCGGTGACGCGGCCGGTCGCGGGGTCGATCTTCAGGATGTCGTCCGTCTGCCAGACGTTCGCATAGACCACGCCGTTCACGCATTCGAGCTCGTTCAGCTGATAGACCGGCTCGCCGGCCAGCGTGACGTTCACCTGGCCCTTGGGCGCGAACGTCTTGGGGTCGCGGAACAGGAGGAGGTCCGAGCCGTCGCTCATCACGAGGCGCTTGCCGTCGTGGCAGAGCCCCCAGCCTTCGCCGTCGTAGCGCAGCTCCCCCACCTTCTGGAACGTGGTGGGGTTGTAGACGAGGGCCACCCCGTTCTGCCAGGTGAGCTGGATCAGGCGGTCTCCCGAGAGCGCAATCCCCTCGGCGAAGTACTGCTGCGGCACGTCGACCTTGCGCCGCACCTTGCCGGTCTTCGGGTCCACCTCGCGGAGGCTCGACCGGCCGTTCAAACCCGTGCTCTCGAAGAGGGAGGAGCCCAGGAAGAACAGCCCCTGGGTGTACGCCCCGGGATCGTGCGGACGGGTCGACAGGACCTTGACCTTCAGGCGCTCGGGTACGTTCGAGGCTCCCGCGGCCTTCGCCTGCATCTCGGACGGGGTGGGGCGCCGGTGCCGCGCCGGCTCCGGACCTCCCCGCAGCACGGCGAACGCCAGAAGCGCGGCGACGACGGCCAGGGCCGCCCCGGCGAGGAGCACACCCCGGCGGGGCGGAGCTTCAGTCCGTGGAGCGTTCAGGCTCATGGAGCCGATTGCGTTCAATCCCGATGCCAGGGTACCGGTCATCGTGCGACCTCATCACTCCCACGAGCACCCGGAAAGCCCCTCCGGCTCCGTCGTCCCGATCGGCTGGCCCGGCGGGGGCGCGGGAGGCTCGGGGCGCTTGGCGGTCTCCTGCTGCTCGGCCCGGTCGAGATAGCGCCCGATCTCGCGGGCGAGGAAGGCGCGCTGGGCGGCGTCCTCGCCGTCTCCGGAAGAGTTGCGCTCCAAGGACCGCCTCAAGGACGCCAAGCGGGCGTCCACCCGCGAGCGCACGCCCGGGGCGGCGCCGGGATCGCTCGACAGGCCGATCAGGCGGCGGGCCACGACCCATTGAACCGTGCGCTGGATCTCAGCCTGCCGCGCGCCCTTGGCGTTGCGCTCGAAGGCGGCTTCGGTCAGGCCGTCCAGCACGTCCTCGAGCCCGGGGAGTTGGGGATCGCGGCGGTGGAAGTCCACGAGGCGCTCGGCCCGCTCCGGCTGAAGGAGGAGGCGCACCGCCATATCCGCCCCGGTCGCCGCAGCGGAGAGAGGATCGAAGGTGGGATCGGTCAATCCCTTGAACATCTCCGGGTTCGGGTTGTACCCCGCCGGCCGGGGGAGCAGCAGGCCGAGGACGTTGTCCGGCAGGTCGAGCGTCTCCGGAGAGAGGACTTCGAGGACCGCCGCGAGCGCCTTTTTCTGGCTCGCCGCCGGGACCGGCCGCGCGGCCGGCTGGCCGTCGCCCCGGAGGGCGTAGGTGTATTCGAGCCCGCCCACCACCTTGCTCGCGGCTTCGAGCTGGTAGCGGTGGTGGAAGTAGAGGGGGACGAGCACTTCCTGGAGGAGCGACAGCGGCCGCCCCGGGGCGATGTTCCTCTCCCCGAAGCCGGCGAGGCCGATCTGCCGCACGCGCAACGCGTGGAGCAGCCCCTCGGCCGCGTCGTCCCCGTTGTCCCAGAGATGGGCGAGCGGCGAGGCCGAGCCCTCGGGCCGGGCGTCCTCGTCCGTCAGGAAGATGAGGCCGCGGGAGAGCCCTTCCTTGATGATGCCGTCGAGCGCCGCCTTCTCGTCCGTGCCCGGCGGGAATTGGGCATAGGCGTAGCGGATCGCCTGGACGTCCCACTCCCCTGCTCCCACGCCATAGGCCTTGGAGAAGTCGAGCTTGCCGTCCGAAGTCACCCCGACGAGCGGCGCGGGGTAGTCCATCACCGAGGCGCGGCCGTGGGTCGAGGCCGCGAAGTTGTGGGCGAGCCCCAGGCTGTGCCCCACCTCGTGCGCCGCGAGCTGGCGGATGCGGGCGAGCGAGAGCTGCACCGGATCGTCCGGCGCGCCCGTGCCGGTCTTTTCCGTGCCGGCCAGGCCTTCGAAGATCAGGCGGTCCTGCCGCACGCGGAGCGATCCGAGCGTCACGTGCCCCTTGACCAGCTCGCCCGTCCGCGGATCGATCACGCCGCCGCCATAGGACCAGCCGCGCGTCGAGCGGTGGACCCACTGGACCACGTTGTAGCGGGCGTCGAGCGGATGGGCCCCCTCAGGGAGCAGCTCCACCCGGTAGCCGTCGATGAACCCGGCCTTTTCGAACGCCTCCTTCCACCAGGACGCCCCTTCGACGAGGGCGCTGCGCACCGGCTCGGGGGCGCCGCGGTCCACGTAGAAGACGATGGGCTTCTTGACCTTCGAGCGTTCCGCCTTGGGGTCCACCTTCTCCAGCCGGTGGCGCACCAGCCACTTGACGTCGATCGGCGCGTCGAGCGGCGCCGCGTAGTTCGCGAAATCGACCGAGTAGGAGCCCGAGCGGGGATCGAAGGGCCGCGGCTTGTAGCCCGCATCCGGCAGCTTCAGGAGCGAGTGGTGCTGGATGAGCGTGACCGACCCGGCCGTGGGGACCGTCTCGCGCACCAGGGCTCCCGGCTCGTCCGACTGGTAGGTCAGGAGCGCTTCGAGCTCCAGGTTCTCGGGGAACACGAGCGAGTTTTCGAAGTCGACCGCGCTGCGGTTTTCGTCCAGCCTCCAGTTGCCCTGGCCCGCCCGCTTCATCCGGGCGGCCACGTCGTGAGCGTCCCGCACGAGGAAGGAGGTGAAGTCGACCAGGGCTTTCCCATTGGGATCGATCGCCGCGATGGGCGCCGCCCAGAGCACGGAGGTGGCGAAGGACTCGCGCACGGCCCGCAGCTCGTCCGGGTTCTCCGAGAGGGCGCGGAACCGGAGGTTCGGCTGCTCCACGAGCACGCGCCCGCCCACGCGCCGGAACACGACGACGCGGGTGTCGCCGAGCTGGCCGCGGTCCAGGCCCACGGGGTTCGAGCCCAGGCCGGAGAGGAGCCCCTCCACGTAGAGGTAGCTCCCCACTTCTCCACCCGGCCCCGAGGCCGGTGGCACGGCGAGCCAGACCTTGCCCTTCGGGCGGTCGAGCCAGAGCTCCAGCAGGCCGGATTTCTTTTCGAGCCCCGAGGTCAGCTTGGCGATCGTGGGGAGAGGACCGCCGTTGTCTCCCCGGCCCCCCCCGGGACTGCCGGGAGGCTGCGGAGCGGCGAGGACGGGGACAGTCCCCAGAATGGAGAGAAGGACAAAGGAGGCGGCGAGCCTCAAGAAAGCGGCTTTCATCAGATCGGGCTTCCGGGTCGGATCAGGTCAACGGGTCAGGTCTCCCCGCCGCTCCATCCCCGCCTCGGCCGTGCCGGTGCCCTGGGCCTCTTCCGCGTCCGGCCGGCTGCCGGGCTTCTCGGGCGGCAAGGCGCCCGCCGCGCAGGTCGGGCATTCATTGGGCGAATAGGACGGCAGGTCGAGCTGCAGGAGCGAGCGGAAGGGAACGTCGAACGGGTCGCGGCCGGCGGTGCGGTCGATGATCGCACCGATGGCGACTACGCGGGCGCCGCGGGCGGTGGCCAACGCGGCGGTTTCGAGCGTCGAGCGGCCGGTCGTGACCACGTCCTCCACGATCACCACCCGCTCGCCCTGGCGCAGGGTGAAGCCCCGGCGCAGGCCCATGTCCTCTCCCTTTCTCTCGGAGAAGCGGAAGGGGACGCCCAACGCCGCCGCCACCTCGTGGCCGATGATCACGCCGCCCAGGGCGGGGGCGAGCACCGAGTCGGGGTGGAACGAACGGAGCTTCTCCGCCAGGTCCGCTCCCACCTTGCGGGCCCGCACGGGGTCTTCCAGAAGAAGGGCGCACTGCACGTAGGCCGTGGAATGGAGACCCGAGGACAAAAGGAAATGGCCGCGGCGCAGGGCACCGCTCTCCTCGAGCATCTGCATCAGGATTCGACGAGCGTTTTCAGGGCTCACGGGGCGGCTCCTCTCGATGGATGTCGTACTGGTCGAGCTTTTTGTAGAGATTGCTCCGAGGCGTGTCGATCGCCTGGGCCGTCTGGGTGACGTTCCAGTTGTTCTCCTCGAGCTTGTGCAGAATGAACATCCTCTCGGAAAGATCGCGGAACTCGCGCAGCGTCTGGACCGCCATCAAGGCGCCGGACAGCTCCGGCCGGGAGCCGCCGGTCGCGCCCAGAACGTCCTCCCGGGTGACCTTGTCGCCCGGGGAGAGGATGAGCAACCGCTCGACCAGGTTCTTGAGCTCGCGGATGTTCCCCTTCCACGGCAGCGCTTTCAGGTGCGCGATCGCGTCCGGCGTGAACTCCTTGAGCCTGTAGTTGTTCTGCTCGGCGAAACGGCGCGAGAAGTATTCGACGAGCGGCGGGATGTCCTCCAGGCGCTCGCGCAGGGCGGGCGTCCGGATGGGGATCACGTTCAGGCGGTAGAAAAGGTCCTCGCGGAACCGGCCGGCCTTGATCTCCTCTTCGAGATCGCGGTTCGTAGCCGCCACCACCCTCACGTCCACCGTCACCGTCCGCTCGGCTCCCACGGGCTCCACCTCCCCGTTCTGAAGCACACGCAAAACCTTTGCCTGCGTGCGGGCGGACATGTCGCCGATCTCGTCCAGGAAGATCGTGCCACCATCGGCGGTCACGAACTTGCCCGTCTGCCGCCGGACCGCGCCCGTGAAGCTCCCCTTCTCGTGGCCGAAGAGCTCCGACTCGATCAGCTCCTCCGGGATCGCCGCGCAGTTGACCTGCACGAGCGTCCGGTCGCGCCGGGGAGAGCCCCGGTGGATGGCCCGGGCCACCAGCTCCTTGCCCGTGCCGCTCTCGCCGGTGATGAGCACGGTCGCCGGGGTGGGCGCCGCCTTCTCGATCGTCTCGCGCAGCCGGCGCATGGCGGCCGCCGTGCCGATGAGCTGCTCCGGGTCGGGCTTGAGCGTCCGGTTCTCCGACTGCAGGCGGTAGCTCTCGACCGCATTCCTGAGCGACAAGAGCACCCGCTCGCGCTGGAGGGGCTTTTCGAAGAAATCGTAGGCGCCGCGCCGGGTGGCCTCGACCGCCGTCTGGACGTCGGCGTGGCCGCTGATCATGAGGATGGGCATCTCGTAGCCCCGCTCGCGCAGAGCCTTCAGGAGCTCCATCCCGTCCATCTCCGGCATCTTGATGTCCAGGATCACCGCGTCCGGAGCGCGCTCGGCCACCTTGGTCAGGGCCTGCGAGCCGTTCGAGGCCTCGTCCACCCGGTAGCCTTCGTACTCCAGGATCATGTGCAGGCTGTCCCGGATCGCGGCCTCGTC
>DATEIO010000181.1:0-6620 GCA_035278895.1 Thermoanaerobaculia bacterium
ATGCCGCTCGTGGCCCACAACTGCCTGGAGCCCCACGGCCAGATCTGCGAATGGAACGGCGACAAGCTCACGGCGTACTGCTCGACCCAGGCGGTCGCCGGGCTCGTCCCCCAGTTCGCCGAGGGGCTGGGCATCCCCGCCACTTCCGTACGCGTCGTCTCCGAATACGTGGGCGGCGGCTTCGGCAGCAAATTCAGCGCGGACCGTTGGGGGATCGAGTGCGCGCGGCTCGCGAAGCTGGCCGGCGCCCCCGTCAAGCTCATGCTCGAGCGCGACGCCGAGCTCACCGTGGCGGGCGACCGCCCGTCGGCCTACGCCGAGATCGAGGTGGGCGCCACGGCGGACGGCCGGCTCACGGCCTGGACCTCCAAGTCCTGGGGCTCGGGCGGCCTCGGCGGCTCCGGCAGCCCGCCGCTCCCGTACGTCTTCGCCATCCCCGACCGGCGGCACCGCCACTCCTCGGTCGTGACGAACACGGCAAGCTCCCGCGCCTGGCGGGCGCCCAACCATCCCCAGGCGTGCTTCCTCACCCTGACGGCGCTGGACGACCTCGCCCACCGGCTGGGGATGAATCCGCTCGACTTCGTCCTCCAGAACCTGCCGCTGACCGCGATGGAGAAGGTCTACCGCGAGGAATTCGAGATCGCCGACCGGCTGATGGGCTGGCGCCAGCGCTGGCACCCCCGCGGCGACTCGGGCTCCGGCCCCCTTCGGCGCGGCCTGGGCCTCTCGCTCCACACCTGGGGCGGGCGCGGCCACCGCAGCCAGTGCGACGTCACCATCCACCCGGACGGCACGGTCGAGGCGAGAATCGCCAGCCAGGACATCGGCACCGGCACCCGCACCGTGATCGGCATCGTCCTCGCCGACAGCTTCGGCCTGCCGCTCGAAGACGTCACCGTCCACCTCGGCGACAGCCGCTACCCCGCCTCCGGCGGCTCCGGCGGCAGCTCGACCGTGGGCGGCGTCTCCGCCGCGGCCCGCAGGGCGGCCCAGAACGCCCTCGCGATGATCTTCGCCAAGGCCGCGCCCCGGCTCGAAGCCAAGCCCGAAGAGCTGGAGGCCGTGCTGGGCACGATCCGCGTCAAGGGCAACCGCGACCGCAATCTCCCGTGGCGCCAGGCCGTGGGCCTCTTCGGGCAGACCCCGATCGCCGCGAGCGGCGCCAACCCGCTCGAAGGCGGCGGCGAGCTCACCGGCAGCGGCGCGGGCGGCGTCCAGATGGCCGACGTCTCGGTCGATCTCGAGACCGGCGTCGTCAAGGTCAACAAGATGGTTGCGGTCCAGGACTGCGGCCTGATCGTCGACCTGAAAACCGCCGAGAGCCAGGTCTACGGCGGCCTGATCATGGGGATCTCCTACGCCCTCTCCGAAGAGAAGGTGGTCGACCCGGTCACCGGGCAGACGTTGAACGTTGACTTCGAGTCCTACAAGCTCGCCGGGATCGGCGACGTGGGAGAGCTCGCCGTCCACATGATGACGGGCCCGGGGTACGACGAGCGCGGCGTCATCGGCCTGGGCGAGCCGCCCGTGATCTCCCCGGGCGCCGCGATCTCGAACGCGGTGGCCAACGCGATCGGGGTCCGCGTCCCCTACCTGCCGCTCACCCCCGAGCGGGTGCTCGATGCCCTGGAAAAGGGAAGGGGCGCCTGATGCAGCCCTTCGAGTACGCGCGGCCGAACACGCGGGAACAGGCCGTCCGCCTCCTCGGCACCGAGCCGGGCCGGAGCGCCGTGCTGGCCGGAGGGAGCGATCTCCTGGCCTTGATGAAGGACGGCGTCGAAACCCCGAAGCGGCTGGTGGACGTCCGCTCCGTCGCGGGGATGTCCGGCGTCCGCTCGACGGATGACGGCGGTTTGAGGATCGGGGCTCTCACCACGATCGACGACCTCGTGGCCGACGCGGCCCTGGGCTGGGACTATCCCGTCCTCGCCAAGGCCGCCTCGCGCGTGGCCGGGCCGCAGATCCGGAACGTCGCCACCCTGGGCGGCAACCTCTGCCAGCGCCCCCGCTGCTGGTACTTCCGCGGCGGCTTCGGCCTCCTTGCCCAGCGGGACGGCAAGTCCATGGTGACCGACGGGGACAACCGCTACCACGCCATCCTCGGCAACGACGGCCCGGCCCTCTTCGTCCAGCCCTCGACTCTCGCGCCTCTGCTCGTGGCGTTGGGAGCGAGGGTAACCCTCTTCGGTCCCCAGGGGGAGCGCGTGCTCGACCTCGAGCAGCTCTACCGGATTCCCAAGACCGCAGAAGAGCGCGAGATCGTCCTCGCTCCGGGAGAGATCCTCACCGAGGTCCTCCTCCCACCGCCCGCGGGCCGCCGCCTCGCGAGCTACGAGGTGCGCCAGCGGGAGACCCTGGACTGGTCGCTCGCTACCGGCTCCGTCGTCCTCACCCTGGACGGCAACAAGGTCAGCCAGGCGCGCGTCGTCCTCGGCCAGGTCGCGCCGGTCCCCTGGGTGGCGAAAGAGGCGGAAGCGTTCCTCGTGGGCAAGGACATCGACGAGAAGATCGCCGAGAAGGCCGGAGAGGCCGCGGTCGCCGGCGCCAAGGCGCTCTCCCGGAACCGCTACAAGATCCAACTCGCGCGGGTCGCGGTGAAGCGGGCGCTCCTCGCCGCCGTGGGCCGCGGGAACGGGGAGGGCTGAGCGTCATGGACTCACGCGTCCAGGCCTGCTGCAGCCGTCTGCGCTGGAAAGGCCTCTACGTGGACGTTCCACCCGATCCCACGATCCCCAACATGAGGGCCGGCCTCTTCTGGTGCAGCCACACCCTGAATTGCCTGGGGCCGGACGGCCGGGTAGCGACCGAGAAAAACTGCTGCGAAGGGCGCACCTGCTTCGAGCCGTAGGGTGCGCTGTGCGCACGTGTTTTCCACGCCCGACACGTGCGCACAGCGCACCCTACGCTAGGATGAACAGCATGAAAAGGAACCCATTCCTTCTCCTTGCGCTCGCTCTCCTCTGGGCCCTGCCGGTCCTCGGCCAGGACGGCCAGGAATCGATGTGCACCCCCGCTTCCGGAACCGAGGCGGGCAAGGCGCTCGTCCGGCGCTACGTCGACGAGGTCCTTTCCGGCGGCAAGCTCGAGCTGCTCGACGAGCTCGTCTCCCCCGAATTCGTGGACCGTACCCCGGGCGCGCCGCCGCAGACGCGCGGCCCCGAGGTGATCCGCGAATCCCAGAAGCGCGCCCACGATCTTTTCCAGGATATCCGCTACACCCTGGACGACCTGATCGCCGAAGGAGACCGTGTCGTCGCCCGCTACACCGTGCGCGCCATCCGCAAGACCGCCGAGGGCTCGGACCCGGGAAAGCCGATCGAGGTGACCGGCATCACCATCTACAAGATCGCGGACGGAAAGATCGCCGAGACCTGGATCGTCAACGATCAGATCGCGCTGTTCCGCCAACTCGGCTTCACCCTGACGCCTCCCAAGCAGGAATCGCAGCCCGCGCCGCAACCGGTTCCCCCTCCGCAGCCCGCGCCCGCCGGCCAACGCTAGCCCGGCGCGCGAGCCCTCGCCTCGTCTCCCGAAAAATCGCGCTGTCTCCCGAGACGCCGCCCCGGCGATCCGGAGATGGGCCGATTTTTCCCGCGCAGCGGCATCTCCCTGGAGATTGCGCCGTCTCCCGCAAAACTGCCCCGGCGATCCGGAGACGCGCCGATTTTTCCCACGCAGGCGCATCTCCCGCAACGCCGGCCCGGCGATCCGGAGACGGGCCAATCTCTCCGGAGCAGGCGCGTCCTCCGCAGCGCTGCCTCTGCGTTGCAGAGACAGGGCGATCTTTCCGGCGCAGCGGCATCTCCCCGGGAGATTGCGCCGTCTCCCGCAAAGCTGCCTCAGCGATCCGGAGACGAGCCGATTTTTCCCACGCAGCCGCATCTCCCGCAACGCTGCCGTATCTCCCGCAATATCGGCTTGGCGTTCCAACGCCGGGACAATCTCTCCCGCGCAGCCCCAGTCTCCAGGGAGATACGCCGTTTTCCGGATCGCAGGCCCGCCTCCCGGGAAGCGAGGCGTAGCGGAAGAAACGCACAAGTAGCCTGCGAGAACGCCGGAATCCTTCCGGGCGGTACTCCTTTCGGGAACAAGAGTCACTCTTCCAGATAGGCGGACTCCCGCGCGGCCATGGAGGCCGTCCGGAAAAGAGTGTCCGCCGAAGGAGAGCTCACGTCATGTCCGCAAAGATCCGCACCACCGCCTTCGCCCTCCTCCTCGCCGCCCTGTTCGCCACCACTGCGAACGCCCTCCCCCGGGGGAGTCGCCTTTCTCTTCCCGTCTCGGATTCGAGCTTCTTCACCGTCCTCTGGGACTGGATGACCTCTCTTTTCGCAGTGGGACCCCAGGAGAAGGAGGGAAGCAGCATGGACCCAAACGGTCAGTCTGGGACCAAGGCGGGGAGCCAGATGGACCCGAACGGGCAGCCCACTCCGGGAGCGGGAAGCCACATGGACCCGGACGGCGATCCCACGACCGAGGCGGGAGGAGACATGGACCCTAATGGCGTGAAGTGACTTGTTATCTCCTCGGGCGCCGGTTCTCTGAGCCGGCGCCTCTTTTTCTTTGATTCGGGTGTCCTATTTCGCTATCCTGGAGCAACTGATTTTGTGGAGGCGGTACTTCGACCGTCCCGTCACGACAAGGAGGCGGCCTTTGAAGATTCACCCCAACGGCTTTGTGCTGGAGGAGTTCTTTCTTTCGCTATCCGAGGAGTACTTGGGCGTGCTGGATCATTTGAAGCAGTGTCCTGCTTGTTGGGAGCAGTTCCAGGCCAAACGCCGCCAACCCCCTGGTCCGATCGCCAGGAAGGTGACGGAAGCACTAGGCTGGCCCTGCGATTCCACTCAGTACAGTGGGCCCCTTCAGAAGAGTGCGGACGTGGCTGAGGGCCATCTGGCTTTGCTCAAAGACGAGCGGGCCGCCGCACCCGCGCTGTACGTCGAGTTGGTGAAGCACCCTGCCGGGAAACGGGAGCTACTCCTCCAGAACTCGCCACGATTCCATACCTGGGGTGTCTTCGAGCTTCTGGTGGAGCGGAGCCTGGAAGACACCCCCCGCGACCCCGCTTACGGGGAAGATCTGGGTCTTCTTGCCCTCCGGCTTTCGGAGTTCCTGGATGCAAATCGCTATGGTGCCGGGCTGATCGAGGACCTCAGGTCCCGCGCCTGGGCTTACGTCGGGAACGCTCGCCGGGTGAGATCAGACCTCCAAGCAGCCGAAGAGGCTTTTGTCGCCGCTTACCGACATCTCAAGAGAGGTACGAAGGATTCGGTAGAGCGGGCGATCCTGCTTGACTTGGAAGCCTCTCTACGTAGAGCCCAGCGTCGCTTTGAGCAAGCTCTCAGACTTTTGCAACGTGCGGTTGGGATTTTCAAGGAGAACGGTCAACAGCACCGGGCCGGTCGATCTCTTGTCAATATGTCGACAATCCACCATTATGAGGGGCACCCCGAGCGGGGAATTCCTATGCTTTACGAAGCTTTGGGTCTTATCGATCCTGAGGAGGAGCCTCGCCTACTGCTCTGCGCGAAGCACAACCTTGCCGACTATCTCGCTTCCGCAGGTTCTTTTCTGGAAGCCCAGAAGATCTACCGCGAGAACCGCTCCCTCTACCGCAGCTTTCCCGATGCCTGGACCCAGAACCGACGCAGGTGGGTGAAGGGGAAGATCGTGCGAGGGCTGGGGCAGGCGGATCAGGCCGAGTCGCTCTTCCTGGCGGCGCGGGACGGGTTCATCGTCGAGGGGATTCCCTACGACACCGCGCTGGTCTCCCTGGAACTGGCCACCCTCTACGCCGAGCAGGGGCGGACGGCGGATCTCAAAAAGCTGGCCGGGGAGATGGTGCCGATCTTCTCGTCTCTGAACATCCACCGGGAAGCGCTCGCGGCCCTGGCCTACCTGAAGCAGGCGGCCGAAGCCGAGCGGGCGAGCGTGGAGGTGGTCCGGAGCGTGGCGGACTATCTGCGGCGGGCGCAGCATGACCCAGGGCTGCGGTTCGAGGGGGTGGGGGAGTGACGCGCGTGAAGGATGTTCGTTTCACGGAAGACGCTCTCAGCGCCGATCTCGTGGATGGACGGACGATCACCGTCCCTCTGGCATGGTACCCGCGGCTGCTGCATGCCAGCCCGGAGCAGTTGGCGAACTGGAAGGTCAGTGGTGGCGGCTACGGCATCCACTGGCCCGATCTTGATGAAGATTTGAGCACCGAAGGTCTTTTGCGGGGTGCGCCTGCTCCAAGCAGGAAAACCCTCGTCGCCTAGAGAAGACCCCCGCCCGTCAACCCACCATCGGGCGGGTCCCCGCATTCCCTCTCCGCGATCCTTCTGATAGAAGAGCCCTGCGCTCTCGATCCGGAGGAATTCGATGCCCATCCACCCGCGCCCGTCCGCTCTCGCGATCCTCTTCGCTGTCCTCGTCTCCCTCCCCCTCGCCGCCCAGCAACCGGCGGTCACGCTGGAGGGGATTCTCAGCGCCCCCTTCCCGACCGAGCTTCTGGCCGCTCCGGCCGGGGGGAAGCTCGCTTGGGTGCAGAACACGAAGGGGGTGCGGAATCTCTGGGTGGCCGAGCCGCCGGAGTATCGGGGACGGCCGGTGACCCGGTATACGGAGGATGACGG
>DATEIO010000182.1:0-20377 GCA_035278895.1 Thermoanaerobaculia bacterium
TCCTTCGCCACGACGCCGAGCGCCGAGATCGGGAGCCCTGCCGCGAAGAGCGCCATCGTCGCGAGGCGAGCCCGCGTCCCGCCGGGCCACCCGGAGAGCCGGCGGCTCCCGCTCAGCTCGCTCCGAGCCGCCCGAGCCAGGCGAGATCGGACTGCCAGGACCGGCGCTCGCGGGCCTCCCGCTCGAACAGCTCTTCCGTCTTGCTCAGGATCAGGGTGTACGGCCGCCCCGAGCGCCGTGTTTCGTGGCGCACGGGGAGTTCGGAGGCATCGATCCGTTGATGAATGTGTCCCCGGCTCTGTTGGGCGAGCGGCCATTCGAGCCGCTGGCGGACAGGATCGGCGAGGAAGGCGCCCAGCCTGCTGCAGAGCTCGCAACGGCAGCCGTCCGGAAGGGGGATCGACCAGTCGCCCGCGCTCCGCGCCGGCCGGGCCAGCCAGGCCTCCAGCCGCCCGATGCAATGTCGCGTCAGGGCCGCAAGCGCAAGCGGGGCCGATCTCCCGGGCTGCGCTTTCTCTTTCGCGGCCGCCCGCACCACCTGCACGAGGCAGGGGAGCAGCGGCTCGTTCTCGGCGGTGCACAGGGCTGTGACGACCTCGTCCCGGAAGTCGTCCGCCGCCACTGCTCCGGCGCTCCCGAGAAGGCCGTGGAGCGGCGCGGAGAGCGCCGCCACCGCCTTGTCCCGCAGGCTCGGCCGCGCATGGCGCCGCGCCTCGCCGATCACCACCTGCAGCTCTTCCCACCGGTCTCGCAGCAGCAGCCGCGCGACGGCCGATCCCACGGCTTCGTCGGCGGCGCGCAGGGCTTTGCAGAGGCGCGGCAGCGCGGCGAGCCAAGAGAGCCGCTCCCGTTCGTCGAGCCGCGGGCCGCGATGGCGGTCGCCCGACCAGGCGGAGAGCAGCTGCCCCCACCAGCTCTCGCCGTAGCGCCTGGTCAGGGCGACCAGCGGCGGCGCCTCCTCAGGGGTGAGCGCCTCGACCCGGAAGGGCTGGAGCAGCGACGCCGCCAGTTCCGGCGTAGCGAGGCCGTCCGCCACCCGGAGGGCGCTGCCGAGGAGGCCGCGGCCGTCCTCGTGGTATGCGACGCGCCCCCAGAACGGCAGCAGCGACGCCGCGAGCTCCCTGGCCTCGGGCGCCCCACCGGCCAGGATCCGCTGCTCGAGCGCCCGGAGCGCCCAGGCTGGCGAGGCTTCGGCCCGCACGGCGAACGCGCGCTCGCGCGGCCATAGCACGAGGGCCGCTCTCCGGTACCAGCGGTCCATGGTGTTGCCGTAGTTGCCCATGTACCCCTCGTACTCGGAGGCATAGGGCGCGAGGTCCGACGACGGGGTCGAACAACACACCTCGTCGCCGGACACCTGCGAGATGATCGGCAGGGCCTCCTCCCCTGCCGGGTCGACCCAGCAGGCCAGCGTGATGTCGCCATCGATGAAGTCTCCGAGCTCGTAGGCGTCTGGATCGTCCGCCGCGGCGTCGCTCTCCGACCACTCATCGTCCTCGTCGCGTTCCCAGTGGCGGTTCCGGCCGCGCCAGGGCTCGTCCCAGCCCGGCTCCATGCATTCCCATGTCTCATGGATCTCGGCGAGAGCGAGCACCAGCTCGCAGCCGCAGCGCTCCGCCGCCGCCCGGAGCGCCGCCGCCCGGGCGCTGTCGTTCCCCTTGAGGCGCTGCCAGGCGAGGCCGTGCGCGGTGTACTCGTGATCGAGGAGGTAGACCAGACGGTTCGGCGGCTGCTCCGGCTGGTCCTCGTCCCGATACCTCCGGGAGGGGCGTGGTGTCGCGAAATGATCGCGCAGGCACCGGACGAGGGCTTCGACCGTCGCGGACTCGGCAGCAGCCGCTGCGATCGCGGTCTTGTCCCGCTCGAGGATCAGGTTGTAGATCAAGGCGAGCCGATAGCCCTCCTCGACCGGTCGGACCTCGTGCCGGCAGTCGGCATAGAAGGCGACGAAGGAGAGCTGCCGGCGGGAGCCGCGGTCGACGACCTTCTCTCCCTGGTGCTCGACGATCAGGGCGCCGCCCTTGAACGAGGCCGGCAACGTCACGACCAGGGTGCCGACCATGGCGTCGGCCTTCTCCGAATCCTGGTGCGGCAGGAAGAACTGGCCCGGGCCATAGACCAGGAAGGAGTGGAGCTCGGCCTTGAGCCGGCAGCCGTCGGCCAGCCCGAGATCGGCGCGCAGCTCTTCGAGCACCGGCAGGAGCGTCCGGTTCCACAGCCGGCGGTCGATCTTCACCCGGCTCCTGGGAATCTCCCAGGTGTCCCGGACTCGCCGGTCGAGAAGCGTCTTCTCCCCCCGTCCATAGCGAGCGGGCCGGGCGAGCCGGCAGAGCTTCTCCGCCTGAGCCCGCGAGACGGGAAGGTGGAGCCGTCCGAGCCCCTGCACCTCCAACTGCAGGTCATCGGCCGTCGCCGTCCGCCGGGCGGTAAAGCATCCGGGCGAGCCGACCGCGCCGAGGATCTCGCCGATCCGCTCAAGGTTGTCGACCATCACAGCACCTCTCCAGGAAACTCGCCGCCCATTGTCGACTCCGTGTTAGATGTCCTGGGGCTCGTTGGAAACGTCTCTCGGTCTTCCCGGCAGGAGAAAAATGCCCGGCATCCGAATTATACGCCAACCGCAGCCTCCAGAGTCGCTGGTGTCCTATACGGCCACGCTTCCGTACTTCCTCCGTACGTGCTATCCTTTAGGCTGCTGAACGCTGAGCGAGGTGAATCATGTCCACTGCAACGAGCCAACGTGACGAACGGATCGACTTGCGGGTCTCCGCAGACGTCAAGAGCCTCCTTTCCCGGGCTGCGTCCTACAGCGGGATGTCGCTCTCGAGCTTTCTCGTGTCGACCGCGGCTGACCGCGCCAAGGAAGTTGTGGCCGAGCACGAAACCCTGACGTTGACCCCCCGCGACTGGGAGGCCTTTCTGGTAGCCCTCGACGATACCGACCGGCCTCGGCCTCGCCTCGAGGCGGCCGCGCGCCAATATCTGAGTCAACGCGAGCGCGATGCCGGTTGACTGGCGTGTCGAACCGCTCCAGCGAAACCACGACCGCAGCCGGTTTGACTGCGGAGAGCCGGAGCTCGATGATTACCTCGCCCGCTTCGCTCGCCAGAACCACGAATCGGGAGTGACTCGCACCTTTGTCGCGGTGCGCGCCGCTGAACCCAGCCGGATCCTGGGTTACTACTCCCTCGCGGTCGGCTCGATCGACAAAAAGAACCTGTCGCCGCAGGTCGCCCGGCGTTTCCCAAACTTCCCCCTGCCGATCGCGAGATTGGCGAGACTTGCTGTAGATCGCGAGTTGCAGGGAGAAGGCCTCGGGCAATACCTCTTGTTTGACGCGCTCTTTCGCTGCTTGCGTGTTGCGGAGCATGTAGGAATCATCGCGGTGATCATCGATGCCAAACACGAGAAGGCGAAAGCCTTCTATGCGCGCTACGAGTTTGAGGCATTACCGGATCATCCCTTGACTCTGTGGCTATCCCTGCCGGCACTCCGCAAGCTGTTCGAGTCAGCCTCGTCGAGCCTCTCCACAGCCCGAATTCCCGATAGGTAGCGTACGCTGCTTCGAACGACTGCCTCACCGGTGTGCTCAGGTACTACTCACCAGCCAGTTTGCACACCAAGAGAGGCCAGTAGACACAACCCGCCGGTCCAACGTATCAAGGGTAGGTCGGACTGCACGGTCAGCTGCCTTTCCAGCTCACGACAAGGAGTCCAGGCATGCGATTTCATCCACTTCGTGCGACGGTGCTCGCGTGGCTTGCGTTGCTGCTGGCCGGCTTCTCCCTGACAACTGCATCGGCCCAGGCGGCAGCCTCCAAGACGTCCAACGACGATCTCGCCCGCTACGCGGACCAGCTCTTCTCCCAGGCCTATCCGGCGGACGAGCCCGGCGCGGCGGTGCTGGTCATAAAGGACGGCCAGGTGGTGCTCCGCAAGGGGTATGGCATGGCCCCTCTCGAGCTCGGCGTGCCGATCCAGCCCGAGCAGGTCTTCGAGATCGGCTCGATCACCAAGCAGCTCACCGCGGCGGCCATCCTGATGCTCCAGGAGCGCGGCAAGCTCTCCGTGGACGACGAGGTCACGAAGTACCTGCCCGACTATTCGACCCACGGGCAGAAGATCACGATCGACCACCTGCTGACCCATGTCTCGGGCATCCCCAGCTATGTATGACCCAGCCGTATGCCGCGGGCTCCCTGATGTCCACGGTAGGCGACCTGGCGCTCTGGGCCGAGGCGCTGGCTGGCGGGAAGGTGCTGAAGAAGGAATCGCTCGCGCGGATGACCACGCCGGCGAAGCTCAAGTCGGGGATGTCCACCAGATACGCCTATGGTCTCGAGGTCTCGGACGAGGACGGGCCGCGGATCATCGAGCACGGCGGCGGCATCTTCGGATTCGTCACCGACCTGCTGCACATTCCGGATCAGCGCCTGGTGGTGGTCGCCCTCTCGAACAACACCTCCCAGGATCCGGCCGATCTGGTGTACCGCGTAGCGAAGAAGGCGCTGGGTAGCGCCCTCGAAGACCGTCAGGCCGCAGCGCTCGACTCCGCGACACTCGACGAGTACGTGGGCTTCTACCGGTATGACATGGGACTCGTCCAGACAATCCTCCGAGAAGGGGACCAGGTCTTCATCCGCCGCGGCACCGCCGAGAAGAAGGCGATCCTGGCCTCGTCTCGCGACGCCTTCTTCGATCCCGACTCGGACGTCCGCCTCCGTTTCCGGCGCGACTCCCAGGGGAAGATCGCGGGGCTGGACGTCGTGCGCCGCTTCGGCCCCGACGAGGTGGGAGCGAGGACCGACGAGGCGCCTCCGGCCGAGCGCCAGGCAATCCAGGTGGCCCCCGATCTCTATGATGCCTATGTGGGCGTCTACGAGCTGGCGCCAAGCTTTCATCTGACGCTGACCCGCGAGGGGGACCGATTGATGGGGCAACCGACCGGCATGCCGAAGGCCGAGCTCTTCCCCGAGTCGGAGACGAAGTTCTTCCTGAAGGTCGAGGATACCCAGGTCGAGTTCCAGCGCGGACCAGACGGCAAGGCGACCGGGCTCACGCTGTTCCAGAGAGGGCGGCAGCGGCAGACGCCGGCGAAGAGGGTGAAGTAGGGGGCCTCGCGCGGCATGGCCGCTCGCTGCCACGCACGCTCCATTGCGGAGACGCCTGGCGCCAGGCTCGCGGCCCTCTGCCGCGCCGACGCGGCACGAGCGGATAAGGAGCTCGGCGTGCCGTCTAGGCACCTAGCCCCGCGCGCGCCAGGAAATGCTTCTCCTCTTCTGGTCACTCCCGGCAGAGATGCCTGCCAAAGTAGCTGGCGCCTCAGTAGGCGGAGAGCGAGAGCCTCTGCCAGAAAGGAGTAGATCCTTGCAAAGAAAACTTGGAAAACTCACGTTGAATCGCGAAACTCTGCGCTTGATGGATCACAAAGCATTAGGAGGTGTCCAAGGTGGCGCTCTGACGATCGCCGTGGGGTGCACAGGGGTAACGTCGAGGTGCTCCGAGCCATGTGACAGCGGATTCGGCTGTGGTCCCACCAATGCCCTGGCGAGTTGCGGCGTTTGTAGTAGCGATTGCGAGACCGGAGGTGCCTGCACCCTGTAGCTGCGGATCTGCGGATAGAGTCAATACTCTCGTTGCGGTGAATCCGGCGCCCGGAGGAAGGATCGACCCGCTCCGTGCGTCTCGTTGAGCCGTCTGCCTTACGGGCAGGTCATCAGCGCGGTGCGCCATCCCCGCAGGCAGTTGGGGCGCTCTTCAACCCGGCGCCGCTCACCTGAGTCTCGCTCGTCGGCGTGAACAAGGAAAGGATTTGGTGGAGCAGAAGGGATTCGAACCCTCGACCCCCACGTTGCGAACGTGGTGCTCTCCCAGCTGAGCTACTGCCCCACGGTGCGGGAGGCGGGTATTCTACGCAGGAGGGTTGGGTTCCGCAAGTCCCTGGTTTTGAGAGGCTTCGGCCGGGGGGGCGGAGCGGGGGAGGAGGAGGTCGGCGACGGTACGGCCCTCCAGGCGGTTGGCCCTGGCCTGAGCGAGGTCTCCGATCAAGTCCTCCAGCCTTTCGCAGATCTCCCCTCCGACGAGCTCGGCCCCTCGGATGGCTCGGTGGTCGTAGGCGGCCAGGACCTTCTCGACGGGGAGCTGGTGGGGGTCGGTTCCCAGGAGATAGCCCTCGTCTCCCAGGGGGCGGAGGAGGTTGTGGGAGAGGAGGGGGTGGAGGATGCGCTCGATCTCCCGGCGGGGGAGGCTCAGGCGCTCGGCCAGGGCGTCCAGAGAGAGGATGGGCTCTCCTCTTCCGAAGCGGCGGGCGATGAGGACGAGGGCGGCCAGGCCCACCCAGCTCGCCTGGACGGGGGGATTGCGGTGGAGGCCCCTCGCCAGGACTCCGAAGTGCTGGGCGGTATAGGAGGCTTCGGCTCCGAAGAGGATGATCGACCAGGTGAGCTCGATCGAGATCATGAAGAGGAGGGCGAAGGCGAAGCTCCCGTAGACGATGTTGACGTTCCGGAAGAGCTCGACGTAGGTGCCGAAGCCCTGGCGGAGGATCTCGAGGAGGATGCCCGCCAGGATCCCCCCGGCGAGCGCGTTCCGGAACCTCACGGCGGTGTAGGGGACCACCCAGTAGAGGGTGGTCAGGCCCACGACGGTCGCGAAGAAGGGGAGGAGGTGGAAGAGGATCGACTCCTCGAAGAGGATGCGCAGGGTGGGGCTCTGGCGCAGGAGGATCAGGCTCGAAAAAGTCGCCCCCACGAGGAGCGGCGCCCAGAAGAGGAGGAGGACGAAGGAGAGGAGGCGGATCTTGAAGGGGCGGCTCCGGGAGACGTTCCAGATCTTGTTGAGCGCCTCTTCGACCGTCGAGTAGAGCAGCAGCGTCGAGGCCACGAAGGCGAGCACGCCCACGCCGTGGATGGTCTCGGCCTGGTTCAGGAACTCGCCGATCTTGTCCACCACGCTCTTGTCCGAGTAGGGGAGGATCTGGACGAAGACCTCCAGGCTCCGTTGCGGGTACTGCGAGAAGATCCGCGTGCCCACGAAGGAGAAGACCGCGAGGATCGGGATCAGCGAGAAGATGGTGACGAAGGCGAGCGCCGAGGCGGTGAGAAGAATGCCGTCCTCGTAGGACTGCCGGAAGGCGACGGCGAAGTAGCGGGCGAGCCGGCCCGTGAAGGTGGGGCCCCCGTCGTCCCGCCGCCTCGGAAGCGGTCGGGTGACGGTGGTGGGCTCCCCGGAGCTCACCACGGCACGGTCTCTCCCGTGAGCGGCAGGTGGGGAGGCGCCCAGCCGAGCTCGTCCGCGATCGCGACCCGCAGGGCCTTCCGCGCCGGGTCTTCGCCGTGGTTCAAAAAGATCCGTTGCGGCGTTCCCGGCAGCTCCCGGCACCAGCGGAGGAGCTCGTCCCGGTCCGCGTGGGCCGAGAGCCCCTGGAGCTGGTGGATCTGCGCCCGCACCCAGACGGTGTGGCCGTGGATCGCGACCGTCTCGGCGCCGTCCACGAGCGCCCGGCCGCGGGTTCCGGCCGCCTGATAGCCCACGAAGACGATCGAAGCCCGCTTGTCCCCCAGGCGGTGGAGGAGGTGGTGGACCACCCGGCCGCCGTTCGCCATGCCGCTCGCGGCCACGATGACCGCGGGCTCGCCTCGGGTGTTCAACGACTTGGACTGGTCCACGGTGCGAATGTGGTTGAAGCGGTCCCGGGCGAGCGGATCGTTCGCCAGGGCCAGGAGGTCTTCGTCGTGCTCGGCCTCGGCCTTCTGGTAGAGCTCGGTGGCGCTGATCGCCATGGGGCTGTCCAGGAAGACCGCGTTCGGATCGAGCCGGCCGGCGTCCACGAGCTTCGAGAGGTAGTAGAGGACGTCCTGCGTCCGCCCCAGGGCGAAGGCGGGGATGACGACCGTACCGCCGCGGGCGAAGGTCTCGTCGAGGATCCGCCCCAGGGCCTCTCCGGGGTCTTCCTGGCCGTGCCGGCGGTCGCCGTAGGTGGATTCGAGGAGCACGGCCGCGGGCGCGGTCTCGGCCGGCTCGGGGTCTTTCAGGATCGGCACGCCGTAACGCCCCACGTCCCCCGAGAAGCACCAGGTGCGCCGCTCGCCGTCGCTCCCCTTGGCCGTGATCTCGATGGAAGCGGCCCCCAGGAGGTGGCCGGCGCGCCGGTAGCGGAAGGTGGCTCCGGGAAAGAGCTCGTGCATCTCGTGGAAGGGTACGGGCCGGAGGAGCTTCAAAGTCCGCCGGGCGTCCTCTTCGGTGTAGAGGGGCCGGGGGTTCTCGTGGCGGCTGTACCCCTTCTTCCGCGCGTAGCGGGTCTCTTCCTCTTGGAGGGCGGCGGCGTCCTGGAGGACGAGCGAGGCGAGCCCTTTGGTCGGGCGCGTACAGTAGATCGGCCCCGAAAAGCCCTCGGCCACGAGGCGCGGCAGGAGCCCGGTGTGGTCCAGGTGAGCGTGGGTGACGACGACGGCGGTGAGCGAGGGAGGATGGAACGGGAACGGGTTCCAGTTCCGCATCTCCACCTCTTCGGTCCCCTGGTAGAGGCCGCAGTCCACAAGGACGCGCCGGTCGCTCCAGGAGAGGAGGGTGCAACTGCCGGTGACGACTCCGCAGGCGCCGTAGAAGGTGACGTTGGCCATAGGCGTGGTTTCTCCTGGGGTTTCTCCAGGGGCGGAGTCTAGCACCGCCTCCCCCAGGGCACGATTTCTGCTATATCTCCCTTCATGTCCGGCTCGTGAAGCGGGCGCCCTTTATACTTTCCTCTCTTTGTGAGAGATACGGAGGCAGCCATGGCCGATACGGTGAATCCTGAAGGTGCCGAAATGACGCGGGAGCCGGAGGGCGAGGGGGTGGTTTCCGCCCGGGGCCGGTTCCAGAGCCAGTACCGGAAGATCAGCGACGACGTCCGCCGGGGCGCCGAGCGCGCTTCGGCCGAGATCCGCCGCGGGGCGGATACGGCGCGGGAGAAGTATGAGGACGTGGCGGAGACCGCTCGGGACAAGTACCGCGACGTGGCGGACACCGCGCGCCGGAGCTACACCCGGGTCAGCTCGGAGGCGGGCAACGTCTCTCGTGAGGTGAGCCTCTACGTGCGCGACAACCCGGGCAAGTCGGTGCTCATCGCCGCGGGCGTGGGCTTCCTGATCGGGCTCCTGGTCCGGCGCGGCGGCGGCGACGACGAGGAATAGAGAAGGACGGAACGAGGTGGAGATCATGGAAGACGATCTGCGGGGAGATTCGATCGTGGACGAAATCATCGACGAGATCGTGCCGGATGGGCTCGACTGGGAGCGCCTGGTGCGGACGTACCCTCTGCCTGCGCTGGCTCTCGTGGCCCTCGGCGGGTTCTTCCTGGGATTCCGGCACGGGCCCGAGATCCTGCAGGCGGCTTCGAGCTTCGCGGCGGCCGAGGTCTCGAAGAACGTGAGCCATTTCATCGGCCAGGAGATCGGTTAGTCTGCGCACGATCTACCACATCTCCGACGTCCACTTCGGACCTCCCCACCTCCCGCGGGTGCGGCAGGGGGTGCTGGATTTCATCGAGCGCCACCGGCCGAGCCTGGTCGTGCTCTCGGGCGACCTCACCCAGCGCGCGAAGCCCGAGCAGTTCCGGGAGGCGCGGGAGTTCGTGGACCAGATCCCGGTGCCCACCCTCGTGGTGCCGGGCAACCACGACGTGCCCCTCTACCGCGTCTGGGAGCGGATCTTCAATCCGTACGGCTGCTACAAGAAGCACTTCAGCCCGGAGCTCGAGCCGGTCTACCGCGACGACGAGATGCTGGTCGTGGGGATCAACACCGCCTTCGGGTGGACGATCAAGGACGGCCGGGTCACCCTGAAGCGCCTGTTGGAGGTGGAGAAGCTCCTCAAAGAGGCACCGGAGAATCTCTTCAAGGTGGTGGTGGCCCACCACCACATGATCCCGCCCCCGAACTTCGGAACCCAGCGGGTGCTCGCGAACGCCTACGAGGCGATCGACCTGTTTTCGAGCGCGGGCGTGGACCTGATCCTCTCCGGCCACCTCCACCAGGCCTACATCGGCAACTCCGAGGAGTTCTACCCCAAGGGCCGGCCGCCGGTCGTCATCCTCCACTCCGGAACCACCACCTCGAACCGCGGCCGGGGCGGCGAGCGGGAGCGCAACACCTGCAACTGGATCCGGGTGGACGGCCAGTCCATGGTCGTCTCCCACTACCGCTGGCACCACAAGCTGGAACGGTTCGCGGAGCACAGCCGGCACTGGTATCCGCGCCAGGAGATCGCGCCGTACACCCTGGAGGGGCTGTCGCTCGCGATGTGGGCTCCGGAGACGGGGGAGAGCGAGAGGGCGGTGAAGGCGGCGGAGGAAAAGGCTCCGGCGCGAACGTAACGCCGCCGATCCCCCCGCCCCCCTTCCCCTCCTCGGGAGAGCTGGAGGCGCTAGCTACACGCGCCGCACGTCCTCGAATACTGGAGGTTGCCGCTCCACTCGGGATTCTCGGTGGGAGTGAAGGTGACTTTCACTCCACTGATGGACACTGAAACTCCCAGGCCGCAGGCGCAAAAGAGGCAACCTTTCTTGACGCAGCCGAAACCGGCAGCACAGCTGGCAGGGGAGGTTTTCCCGTTGTCGTTCTGAGCGCTGGACGCGTTCATGGAGGACGCCATCTTGTGGCATTTGTCCTTGAAACCGTCGTCGCTGCAGGAGGCCGAGGGGATCTGGGCGGTGCAGGTCGAAGCGCATGAGCCGTTGCAGGAGCAGGTGATCCTGAAGCTCGCGGTGCTGTAGTGCCGGCCGGTGATGTGGCCGTCCGTGCCTTCCATGACGTAGTCCGGGCCCGTCGTGTCGCTCCAGGACCTGCAGGTCGGACCCGGATCCGTCTCGTAGGGACTCGGGCCGGTGAGGTTCTTGGGGATCGCCCCTTCGGCAGGCAGAATCTCGCGCGCGGCCTCTTCCACCCCCTGAGTAACGTTGTCGAGCACCAGGAAGGTGTAGCGGGAAGGATCAGAGGCCGGCAGCCACAGGAACGCGGCGCCGTAGGAGCGGGACTTCCCTTCGAGCTCGACAAGGACTTTGAAGGAGGTCATCGCCCGGACGTCGTGAAACTCGGGGCTCTGTTTCTTCGCGACGGCGGCCAACACCTCGGCCACGGTCATGCTCTGGATCTTCTGTCCGCTGTCCGTGGCTTCCCAGGTCTCTTGCCCCTCGCTCCAGGACGGCAGGTAGCGCACGCTCGCGGTTTGGAAGACGCCGTTGCGACGGGTCTGCTGGACGCTCCGGGTGACGTCCACCATCGTACCGCCGGGCATGGTGACGGCGTCCAGCCAGTAGACCTGGGAGAGCTGCCCGGCGCCCAGGGTCTCGAAGTCGCTGAGCCTGAAGCGAAGATCCTTGCCCGAAGCTCTCAGGAAGGACTGCAGGCGTTGGTACGTCTGCCGGACGATGAGCTCCTGAGGGGTGACCCCTTCGAGCTGGCGAGCCGGCTCTCTTTCCGGATCGCCCTGGGACAGGACGGGCAGGCTGGAGCCCGAGAGCACCAGGAGGAAAAGCGAAAGCGTCCACGTCGAGACCTTCGTTCCACCCATTGCATGGCCCTCCTCGGATCAAGCGCCACGGAGGAATTCCGTCGGCGCGGTCAGTCATCGCCGGTCGGAGCAGCATTTGAAAGTGGCCTGACAGGGCAGTGCTTTGGAACCGGGGAAGCGGGACAGGTTTCCTCGACGCCAGCCGCGACGCGCCCTGCGATATGATCCCTTCCTCTGGGAGGGTACCGATGGCTGAAGACACAACCGAAGATTGGGGTTCCTGGGACGTCGTCAAAATCGTGGGGACGGAGGAGGAGGCGACTCTCCTCGTCGGGTTCCTCCAGAACAGCGGCATCGAGGCGGCGTACGAGTCGCTTCTGGCGAGCGAGTTCCCCGCGGATTTCGGACGCCTGGGTGAGGTGCGAGTGCGCGTGCCTGTCGAGCGCGCGGCCGAGGCGATGGCGCTCTTGAACGAGCGCGAAAACGTGGCGACCGGCGACGAGGGAGAGATGGCGGGCGCGCCGCTCTCCGAGTCTTCGGCCGGGGACGAGGGCGCGGGCGAGCAGTGAGCGGCCTCGAGGGCGGCCGCAGCGTCGGCCGCTATCGCATCCTGGATTTCCTGGGCGCCGGCGCCATGGGCGAGGTCTACCTCGCCGAAGACCCCCACATCGAGCGCAAGCTGGCGATCAAGACGGTCCGCCTGGCCGGCCGGCCCCAGGAGCTGGAGGATCGCAAGAAGCGCCTCCTGCGCGAGGCCCGCGCCGCCGGGCGGCTGCTCCATCCCAACGTGGTCGCGCTGTTCGACGCGGGGGAGGCGGACGGCCTTCTCTACCTCGCGTTCGAGTTCGTCGAAGGCTCGGATCTCGCGAACCGCCTGGAGCGGGGGCCGTTGAGCCTCCGCGAGGTGCTGCGGATCGTCCGCCAGGTGGCGGACGCCCTCCACTACGCCCACGGCCAGGGGATCGTCCACCGGGACATCAAGCCGAGCAACATCCTGATCGACACGATCGGCCGCGTGAAGGTGGCCGACTTCGGCATCGCCAAGATGGCCGGGCAGTCGACCGAGCTCACGGTGGCCGGCTCGGTCATGGGGAGCCCCCAGTACCTGTCGCCCGAACAGATCCGCGGCGAGGAGCTGGACGGCCGGAGCGACGTCTTCTCGCTGGGCGTCGTGCTCTACGAGCTGCTCTCGGGCAACCGCCCGTTCGCGGGCGAGACGATCACGACGCTCGTCTACCAGATCCTCCATAAAGAGCCGCCGCCGGTCTCGGCGCTCAGGGCCGTGCCGCCGCGGGTGGAGGAGCTGCTGCGCCGGATGCTCGCCAAGGACCGGGATGAGCGGATGGCCACGGCCGCCGAGGTGGCGAAAGAGCTCGCCGCCATCGAGGCCGAGCTGTCGGACGAGACGCTCTCCGCGCCCGCGGGGAGCGACGAGCTGGAGCGCACGTTCGCCCTGCCGCGCAGGACGAGTACCGTGTCTCCGGGCACGGTCGTGCCGCCCCCTCCGCCGCCCGCCTCCCTGCCCACGGGGCCCAGCACTCCGCGCACGGCCACGCTGACGCAGGTGCCGCCCCTGCCGCAGGTTCCGCCGCCTCCACCCCAGCAGCCGCCCCAGGCCATGCCGGCTCCGGCCGCCGCGGCGGCGCCCCCGGCTCGAAAAAGTGTGCTCCCGTGGCTGTTGGCCGCCGCCGGGCTCGTCCTCCTGGTGGCCCTGGCCGCGGGGTGGGGCATCTGGTCGATCTGGCAGTCGCGGGTCAAGGCGGCGCAGCAGACCGCGGAGACCGCGACCGAAACGGGAATGGGAAGCGATCTGGTGACGGACTTGACGGAGCCGTCCCCGGAGGAGGAAATCTCTCCGGAGCCGGCCTCTCACCAGGATTTCCAGCCCACAAAACAGAGCCCGGCGCAGACCCATCTGCCCGCGGACCAGCCAACCGACCTCTCGCGCCCGCCGGAGCCCAGGCCGCAGCCCCCGGTCCCCCCGCCGTCCGTAACGCGGGAGACGCGGCCGTCGCCCAATCCGATCGACACCCGGCCGGCGCCGGTTCCGGAGCGGCCGGCTCCGAGCGCTCCGGAGCCCGAGGAGGAAGAAGAAGAGGCTGAGCCGGAGCGACCGGCGGTGACGGGAGACGTGGACCAGACGATCCGCACCGGTCTCCAGGTGACTTTCCGGGTCACCCCGCCGGACGCGTACGTCGTGGTGGACCGCGCGGTGCTCGGCATGGCGAAGGACTGGAGCGGCCAGAAGGGGGCTCGCACCTACACCTTCCCCGGCCCGGGCACCTACCTCGTGAAGATCCGCAAGGACGGAATGAAGGAGCACCGGATCGCGGTCGAGGTGAGCGGAGCCGGCGTCGTTACGCCGATCAACGTGCGGATGCGCTCCGTGGCCGCGGCCGAGGTGGAGACGTCCGACCTGGAGAGGATCCAGGTCCGCGAGGCCGTGGCCTTCCGGGTGGAGCCCGCGGACGCGGTGGTGAGTGTGGACGGCCAGGAAATGGGCTCGGCGCGGCAATACTCCGGAGGGATGGGGCGGAAGGGGTGGCTCACCCTCTCGCCGGGCCGGCACCGGGTCTCGATCACGGCCCCCGGTTTCCGGAGGCAGGATTATCTCGTGGACGTGACGGGCGGAGCCGAAGAGGAGAAGCAGAGGATCAACGTGCGCCTGGCGCCCGGAGGGGATGAATGAGACGTCGCAGTCGCAGCCACACCCGCTTCGCCACCGCGGCCATCGAGACGCTCCCGGGCCTGACCTCGATCCCGGGGCGCCTCCGCGCGGAGACGATGGACAACGGCCTCACGGTCTGCCTGGTCGAAAACCGCCAGGCGCCGCTCGTCACCTCCGCGGTGTTCTACCGCGTGGGCACGCGCGACGAGCCCGCGGACCGCGGCGGCGTCGCCCACTTCCTGGAGCACATGATGTTCAAGGGCTCGGCCCACTACGGGCCGGGCGAGATCGACCGCCGCACCCAGGCCCTGGGCGGCTCGAACAACGCCTTCACGAGCCACGACATCACCGCCTACTACTTCAACTTCGCCTCCGACCGCTGGACCGAGGCGCTGACCATCGAAGCGGACCGCATGACCACTTTGCGGCTCGATCCCGCCGAGGTTTCGAGCGAGCGCCAGGTGATCCTCGAAGAGATCGCCATGTACGACAGCGAGCCCTGGGACGCGCTCGAGATGGAGGTCATGAAGCGGCTCTTCGGCTCTCACGCCTACGGCAAGCCCGTGCTCGGCACCAAGGAAGAGCTCCTCGCCATGGACGAGCGCGACCTGCGCGCCTTCCACCAGCGGTTCTACCGGCCGGACAACGCCGTGCTGGTCGTGGCGGGCGACGTGGGGGACGACGCCTTCGGCGACGTCGAGCGCATTCTGGGGAGTGTGCCGCCGGGAGCCGAGCGCCGGCGGGGGTTCTCGCCCCCGGCCCCGGGAGATCTCCCCGGCGAGCTCGCCCGCATCGAGCGGCGCAAGGGGGAAGTGGCCCGCATCCTCATCGCGCTGCCCGGTCCGCCCGCGACGCATCCGGACCACCCGGTCCTGAAGCTCGCCCTGACCCTCCTGGGCGGCGGCCGGATCAGCCGGCTCCCCCGGGTGCTGGTGGAGGAAGAGCAGATCTGCGTCTGGGTTTCGGCGGACCTCTCGGAGAGCCTGGACGCCAGCCAGATCATCGTGGCCGCCGAGGTGGTGCCCGGCGTGGAGCCGGCCCGCGTGGAGGCGCGCATTCTGGAGCTCCTGGCGGAGCTCGAAAGCAATCCTCCTTCGGCCGAGGAGCTGGAGAGGGCCCGGCAGATCGCCACGGCCGACTGGGTCTTCGGTCACGAAAAGGTGCACCAGCAGGCGCTCTCCGTAGGGATCGCCATGACGCTCTTCGACCTTGAGCACCTGGACCGCCACCTGGCGGGCACGCTTGCGACCGGCCCCGAGCAGGTGCTCGACGTGGCCGCGCGCTACCTCCGTCCCGCAAACGGCGGCGTTCTCGGATGGTCGCTCCCCAAGTCATGACGGTCCCCGCCGGCCTCGTGGAGCGCTGGCGGTGGGACACCCCCGCCTGCGCGAGCCGCATCCACCTGAACAACGCGGGAGCGGCGCTGCCGCCGCAGTCCGTCGTGGACGTCATGGCGGGCCACCTCCTGCGCGAAGCCGAGATCGGCGGGTACGAGGCCGCGGAAGAGGCGGAGGGCCGGCTCGCGGAGGTCTATGAGCATCTCGCGCGGCTGATCGGCGCCTCGTCCCGGGAGATCGCGGTCGTCGAGAACGCCACGGTGGCCTTCTCGCTCGCCCTCTCGGCCTTCGACTTCCAGCCGGGCGACGTCCTGGTGACCACCCGGAACGACTACACGTCGAACTGGATCATGTATCTCGCCCTCCGGGACCGCCGGGGCCTCGAGGTGCTCACCGCCGAAGACCTGCCCGAGGGGGGCGCGGACCCCGAATCCGTGCGCGAGCTGGCCGCCCATCCGCGCTGTCGGCTGGTAGCCGTCTCCTGGGTGCCCACCAACTCCGGCCTGGTGCAGCCCGTCCCCGAAATCGGCGAGGTCTGCCGGGAGCTTTCCGTTCCCTACCTCGTGGACGCCTGCCAGGCGATCGGGCAGATCCCGATCGACGTAGCCCGCGTGGGCTGCGACTTCCTCGCGGTCACGGCCCGGAAGTTCCTCCGCGGCCCGCGAGGGATCGGCTTCCTCTACGTATCGGAAAAGAAGCTCGCGGAGGGGATCTATCCGCTGGGAGTCGACATGCGCGGCGCCCACCGCGTGGGCACGGACGGCTTCAAGCTCGCGGACGGCGCCCGCCGGTTCGAAAACTGGGAGTTCCCCTACGCCCTGGTGCTCGGCATGGGCGAGGCCGCCCGCTATGCCCTGGACGCCGGAATCGAGCGGACCGGGGAGCGGGCCCGCGAGCTCGGGGCCTCCGTCCGCGAGAAGCTCTCTACAATCCCTGGAATCCAGGTATGGGACCGCGGCCCCCGGCTCTGCGCCATCGCAACCGCGAGCGTCGCGGGGAAGGACGCGACGGACCTGATGCACCGGCTGCGCAAGGCGGGGATCAACGTGAGCGTCTCGTCGAGCGAGGACGGCTCCCAGACGCCCGTCCTTCGGATCTCCCCCCACTACTACAACACTTCCGAGGAGATCGACGCGGCCGTGGCGGCGATCGAGGAGCTGTCCCGTGGCTGAACGTCCTCCTCTCGCCCTTCGCGTTCGCCGGGTCGAAGGCGCGCCTGTCGTGGCCGTGCGTCTGTGGCTCCAGGCGGGCACCCGGGTCGAGCCCATCCCGGGCCAGTCCCTTCTGACGGGCCGCATGCTCACCGAGGGGACTCGCGCGCGCGACTGGCACCGCATCGCGGACGACGCGGAGAGCAAGGGGATGGCCCTCTCCTCCTCCGGCTCCTTCGAGTGCATCGGCGTGTCGATCGACGCCCTGGCCAAGGATTGGGAGCTCGCCCTCGACTGGGCCGCCGAGATGCTCTTGGAGCCCACCTTTCCGGAGGACCGCTGCGCCTGGATGGCCCGGCAGGCCGCAGCCGAGCTCGAGAGCCTCATGGACCAGCCGGACGTGAAGACCGCCTGGGAGTTTTTGGACCAGCTCTACGCGCCGCACCCCCGGTGCCGGTCCCTCCACGGAAGTGTCCCAAGCCTCCTCTCGCTCACCCCCGCGGACTGCGCCGAGTTCCACCGTCACGCCCTGGGGCACGGCATTCTGGCGACCGTGGCGGGCGTGGTGGACGAGGACGCTGTGCGCGACCGCCTCCGCAGCCTCTTCTCGACCCTCCCGGCGCCCGCCGTCCCGTACTCCGAGCCGCCGGCCCCGGAGGGGCGCTCTCCGCGCCGGCAGACCGGGACCGAGGCCGAGGACCAGGCCCATCTCTACATCGGCCACATCACCGTTCCGAGAAAGCACCCGGACTACGCGGCTCTGGAGACGATCGCCGTGGTCCTGGGCTCGGGCGCAGGCCTGACCGGCCGCATCCCCGCCCGCATCCGCGAGCGCGAGGGGCTCGCCTACACCACCTACGCCCAGACCGTGGCCGGCTCCGGCCTGGACCCCGGCCGTCTCGTCGCCTACGTCGGCACCTCGCCGGCCACGGTCGAAAAGGCCGAGCGCGGCGTGATCGAAGAGATCACCCGCCTCGTCGAAGAGGGCATCGAGGAATCCGAGCTCGAAGAGGCCCGCGCCTACCTCCTGGGCCGCGAGCCCTTCCGCCGCGAAACCGCCCGCCAGTGGTCCGATATCCTCACCGAATCCGAGCTCTACGGCATCCCGCTCGACGACCCCGACTGGCGCACCGAAGAGCTCTCCTCCTTCGACCTCGAGAAGGCACGGGAGGTGGCCCGGCGGCATATCCGTCCGGAGGAGCTCAAGGTGACGGTGGGGTTGCCGGAGTAGGGGGCCAAATGTGACCCCCCTGGGTCATCGGCAGATCCTGTAGGGGCGGCCCTGCGTGGCCGCCCTGGGTGGGGGAAAGGCCGAAGCAAGCAGGGCGGCCACACAGGGCCGCCCCTACAGAGAAGCGCGCGCCCCCAGCAGCTCCCGCAACGCATCCAAATCCACCGGCTTCACAAGGTGGTGATCGAAGCCCGCCTCCCGCGTGCGGCGGCGGTCCTCCTCCTGGGCGTAGCCGGTCATGGCGATGAGCGTCAGGTTCTGAAAGGTGGGATCTTCGCGCAGGCTTCGGGCCACGGCGTAGCCGTCCATCTTCGGCAGGCCGATGTCCAGGAGCATCACGTCGGGCGCCGAGGCCCGGGCCTCATCCAGCGCGGTCAGGCCGTCGTGGGCGAGGCGGACGTCGTGGCCGTAGAGCTGGAGCAGCAGGGCCAGGCTCTCGGCTGAATCCACGTTGTCGTCCACCACCAGGACGCGCCGGGAGCCCTCGGCCGCGGCCGGTCCGGGCAGGTTTCTCGTGGCGACGGGAGATGCCCCGGCAGGTTCGACCAGGGCGGGCAGGTACACCACGAACTCGCTCCCCCGGCCGACTCCCTCGCTCTGGGCCTCGACCGTGCCGCCATGCATCTCGATCAGCCGGCGCGCGAGCGTCAGGCCGATGCCCAAGCCTCCCTGCGCGCGGTCGAGCGTGCTCTCGGCCTGGGCGAACAGGTCGAAGACGTGCGGCAGCATCTCCGCGGAGATCCCGGAGCCGTTGTCGCGCACGCGCAGGACCACCACCCCGTTCTTCCGCTCGGCCGTCAAGTCGATCCGGCCGCCCACCTCGGTGTACTTGGCGGCGTTGTTGAGCAGGTTGGCCAGCACCTGGGCCAGCCGGGCGGCGTCGGCCTCGAGGCGGACCGGCCGCTCGGGGAGAGAGATCGTGAGCGCATGCCGGCGGGCCTCGATCAGCGGGCGGCTGGTGTCGACCGCGGTGGCCACGACCTCGGCCAGATCCACGGGCTCCCTGCGCAGCACGATCTTGCCCCGGATGATGCGCGAGACGTCCAGCAGGTCGTCCACCAGCCGCGCCATCTGCCGCACCTGCCGCTCCATGACCTCGCGGGCCTGCGACACCACCACCGGATCGCCCTCCTTCAAAGAGAGGAGCTCCAGGGTATTGAAGAGAGGGGCCAGGGGATTGCGGAGCTCGTGGGCGAGCACGGCCAGAAAATCGTCCTTGCGGCGGTCGGCTTCCTGGAGCTCTTCGGTGCGCTGGCGCAGTGACTCCTCCAGATTCTTGCGCTCGGTGAAGTCGAGGGTCACGCCGTCCATGAAAAGGGGCCGGCCGTCCTCTTCATAGGTGACCCGGCCGCGGGCGTGAATCCAATGGGGGCTGCCGTCGGGCCAGAGGACCCGGTAGTCCGCCCGGTATTCCTTGTGGTGCTCAATGGCCCGGAGGACCGCCTGCTGCATGCCCTCCCGGTCCTCGGGGACGATCGCCTCCAGGAGGTCCTCGTAGCTGAAGGAGGAGTCCGGCGGCCGGCCGAAGTTCGCCTTGCAACTCGCGGAGCAGGTCAGGCGGAGGGTACCGAGGTCCAGGTGCCAGCTCCCCAGGCGGGCCGCGGCCATGGCGAGCTCCAGGCGCCGCTCGCTCGCGAGAAGCGCCTCTTCGGCCTGCTTGCTCTCCGTCACGTCCAGGTTGATGCCGAGCATCCGCTCGGGCCGGCCCTCCGCGTCGAAGAAGACCTGGCCCCGCGCCTCGATCCAACGGACGGTGCCGTCCGGCCAGACCGTCCGCCATTCCGAGGCGAGCTCCCCGGTCTTCAGAGACCGCGCGGCGTCTTCATCAGCCTTGGGCAGGTCCTCGGGATGCACGCGCCGTCTCCAGCCCTCGAAGCTTCCCTCAAACCCGCCCGGAGGCAGGCCGTAGAGCGCTTCGAGCTCTTCGGACCAGATGTTCTCGTCGGCCGGGATGATCCATTCGAAAAAGCCAATCCGGGCGGCCTTCTGGGCGAGGTTCAGGCGCGCCCGGTAGCTCAGGAGCGACTCCTGCGCCTGTTTCTCGCGCTCGACGTCGTTGAAGAGGACCACGCCTCCCAGGAGATGGCCGCTGGCGTCGTAGATCGGCGCCGCGCTCACCCGCAGCCAGGAGCGCGTGCCGTCGCCCCGCTCATAGAGGAGCTCCTCGTTGCGGAACGTCTCTCCCTGGAGGGCCCGGGCCAGCGGGTACTCCTGGATTTCGAGGGGCCGCCCATCCGGGTGGAAAGCGCGCCACGCCCTGTAGGACTCGACGTTCGGAGTCGGGATCATCGGATGGCCGAAGATCTGCTCCACCTGCGAATTGGCCAGAACGACCTGTCCGGAGGGAGCCTCGGCCAGGGCCACGGCGGCCGGCATGTGCTCGACGAGGGCCTGGAGGCGCGCCCGCTCCGTTTCGAGCTGCTCGAGCAGGCGTTCACGCTCCGCCTCCCCCCGCTCCCGCTCCAGGATATGGGCTTCGAGCTCGCTGCGCCGCACCTCGGCG
>DATEIO010000183.1:0-7622 GCA_035278895.1 Thermoanaerobaculia bacterium
CGGAGCGGTCACTCCGTATCCCACGAAGACGACGGGAGCGGTGACGCTCGTCTCTCCCGGGATCGCGCCGGCGAGGAAGTCGTCACCATAGCGCAACGCAGTTTTCCGGCCGTCGCGGAGAAGGGTCAGGGAGCACTCGGGCTCGACGGTGGTCATTTCGACCAGCGGGACGGGCTGGAAATAGCTCTCTCCCTTGCCCCCGGGCGCGAGCCCCAGCGTTTCGAATTGAGCGGCTACGTATTTGGCCGCGAGGTCGTAGCCGCGGGTCGCGGTCCTGCGGCCTTCCAGCAGGTCGTCGGCCAGGAAGCGCATGTGCGCGCGGATCGCCTGCGGCCGGACGGCCGCGAGGGCCGGTTCCAGATCGGACGGCTGCGCGAGGATCGGTGAACAGAGAGCGAGAGCGTGGATCGCGATCAGGAACGATTTTCGGACATGCCCCATGAAGGTCTCCTGAAGGACGGTGCAAACGAACCCAGGAGCGATCCTATCAACGTCAGGGCGATGCCCAAAAGAGCAGCTTTTTCCCAGCCGGCGCCCGCCTTCGAGAGGACGATCGCGAGGGCCCCGGCGGCGGCGAGATAAAACCCGGTCTTCCGGCCGGTGGAGCGTCCCCGAAGCCAGAGACTCGCAAGGTTCACCAGCATCACGAGGGCGAGCAGCGGCTGGAGCCACGGGGAGTAGGGAATCCGTTCGAGCCCCGCGATACCGAAAAAGCTCAGGTAGGCGGCCCAGCAGACCGGGCACTTGGGGAAGAACGCCAAGCCGAGGGAGGCGAGCGTGCCGGCGACGGAGGAGGCGGTCTTGCGAGGTGTCTTTTCCTCGAGCACCTCGATCGCGCGGTCCACGACCTCCTGCTCGTCCCAGTGAATGCGCTCGAACGTCGCGGCGATCCGTCCCTCGCGGTCCAGAACGTAGACCTCGACGCGGTGCCGGTTGACCAGCGATTCGATGAAGTTGACGCCGAGCTGGAAGTGGCTCCGGAGCGCGCCGAGCCCTTCCGGGGTGCGGAGCATCCGGTTCTGGGCGTTGAGCAGCATGCCGCGGTCCTGTCCGTAGCGGCGGAGGCGCTCGGGGAGGTCGTACGCGGGGTCGTAGGTGATGGCCGCGGTGTGGATCTGTCCGGCAAGGCCCCGGTCTTCGAGCAGCTTCCGGACCCGCGCGAGCTTGGTGACCGTAAGCGAGCATTTGAAAGGGTTGTCGCAGCGCGTGTAGAAGAAGACGGCGATCGTGGGGTGTCCGTGGAAGAGCTCCTGAAACGTGATCGATCCGCCTTCGTGGTCTTCGAAAAGGATTTCTTCGACGGGCTTCGCGGAGCGGCGGGAGCCGAAGGCCCAGGAGAGCTTGTGCCCGAGACCGGGAGGCAGCGTGCAGCAGGGCTCAGGCGCCGGGCCGGAGCCGCGGATGGCTTCGAGAGCCCGGTCCACGTCGGGATGGAGCTTCTTCGCGAGCCCTTCCGGGGGCGTGCGCAGCGCCTCGATTCCGGGGAGGGATTCCCGCGCGTGCGGGCCGAGCCATGCGAGGGTCGCGAGCAATTCGCGGACCGGGCTCGTTCCCGTGGCGGAGGTCGCGTATTCGCCGTAGCCCTCGAAGCTCACGGGCTCGTCGAACGAGCGGATGGTGTGGATTGCGCGGAGGACGAACGGGGCGAGCGCCGCGTTGGGGGTGGGGTAGGAGCGCAAGGCGCGCGCGGCGGCCGCGACCAGGTACGGGTCCGTGCCGGTGTCGAGCTCTTCGAGCACGAAGAGGAGCGCGGCGGGAGACACTTCGGTGCGCGCGAGGGCGAGGAGAATCCAGCCGCGCATCCGCACGGTCGCCGCCGTGCCGCGCTGGTCGTAGAGCGGGTGGTCTTCGCGCAGCAGCTCCGTCAGTTGCCCGCGCCGGTCCGGGTCGGCCGCGAGCGCGTCGACGAGCTCTGCGAGCTCCGGCTCGGACGGCGCCGCGGCCGCGTGAGGGGCCATGGCGTTACCGGCCGTATTTCTTGAGGAGCTGGCGGGCCCCCTGTTTGACCTTGGCCGGCGCCGTTTTCTTCAGATCGTCGGCGCGCGCCAGGAGCGCCTCGTCCTGGGCCACCTTTTCCTCGTTGCCGAAATGGGTGATCGCGGTCAGGCTGGTGGCCTGAAGCTCGTCGTCTTCCGAGTCGTCGAGCACGATCTCGCGCGCATACTCCTGCAGCTTGTCGGGTTTGATCGCCTGCAGCGCGGCGGCCGACACCTGGCGGATTTCCGTGGTCTCGCCCTTGTCGCGCAGGATCTTCTCGAATACCGGGGCGGAGCTGGTGTCGGAAGCGAGCAGGCGCAGGGCTTCCCGTTTGGCGTCGGGGTTCGGCGGCTGGTCGACGATCTTTCGCGCCATGGAGTAGGCATCCGCGTGCGCGTCGTAGCTCAAGAGCTGGAGCGCCTTTTCGGGAGGCACCAGGGCTTTTTCCGGCTTCTCCAGCCCCTGGAGGAGCTTTTTCTGCGCGAAGCCGTCCTTCTCGCGCGCGAGGATGCCGAGCACGCGCTGGCGCAACTCCGGATCGGGATCGTCCGCGACCTTGCGGAGGGTGGCGATATAGTCGCCACGGCACGATTCGAACTCGAGGACGCTGAAGCTCGCAGCCTGCACCGTCTGCAGCGCGGCGAGCCGCAGCTCGATGGGCTCGCTGGGATCGCTCAGGATGCCCAGCACCTTCTGCAGGTTTTCGTCTTTTTCACACACGGCCAGAGGCATTTGCATCAGCGCCTCGATCCGTTCCTCGACGGGCTTGCGCGCATTGGCTACGGCCGAGAGGGTGGCCCGGGCCGGCTTCTTGGCCGGCTTCGAGCTTTTGGCGGCTTTCTTTTTCTGGGCCATGGCAAACGGTCTCCTTGGATCCGATCCGTCAGGCGAAGAGCACGTCGTCGTAATCAAAACCCATGCGAGCGATGGGGTTGATGGAGCCCTGGTAGTCCAGGCAATCCCGCACGCGCGGGCTGGGGCCCGGAGCGGTGGCGGCCGGCGACGTGGCGAGCGGGCCGCCGGGAGCCGTCGGAGGACGCTGGCCTCCGGTGATCCCGTTCCACGGCCACATCGTGTCCGGCAGGTTGTGGCCGATCCGGTTGCCCGTGGGAAGGTTGCTGTCGTACGAGGACGCGACGCTCGAATCGAAGCGGAGGTTCTGGCGCTGCCACTTCGCCCAGAGCCGGTCGACGTTGCAGTGGAGCAGGAAGAACAGCGGATCGCGCGGTGCGGTCCCCGGATTTTCGATGAAACCGCCGAAGCTCGTGTGCGCCGATCCGTGCGGATTGCCTTCCATGGTCCGGAACTGCCGGTACAGGGTGCCGAGACCCAGGGTCTGGGCTTCGGTGCGCAGGCCGGGAGGGGCCGAGCCGGTGTTGAAGAACGGCCGGCGGTTGATCCCCAGCATGGTGTCCGTCACCCAGAAGCGCAGCGGATTCGTGGCGCTGAACTGGACGGTGCCGAGCGAGTTGGCGACGCCCAGGAAGCCGAGGGTAAAGAGGTTGGGCGAGGGTTGGTCGAAGCGCCAGTAGTGGAGCGCGACGCTCGGATCGATCGCCTGCAGCTCGCGCTCGAGGTCGAGCAGGTAGGCGCGGTGCCAGGGCAGGAATCCCGGCGCGCCGTGGGCCTGCGCCAGGCTGATGGACGTCCTGTGCATCTCCCGGAAGTCCACGAAACGCCCCAGGCCCTGGTTGTTGAGCTGCGCCAGCGCTGCGATGAAGCGGTCGCGCTCTCCGGCCGTCAGATTGTTGGCGTTCTTGCGGACGCGCACCATCACCGGCACCGAGCCGACGAGCGTGGTCCCGAAACGGGCCTCGATCGTCACGTCTCCATTGTTGACGCTGGGACGCCCGAACTGGCCGGCGACGAAAAACGGAACGGAGGTGCCGTTGATCGGGACCGTCAGCGTCACGCTGCTGGCGAACGCTCCCGTCGTGCCCGCCCGGAAGACCACCACGCCTCCCGTGGTGGTGGATCTCCCGGTGATCCGGATGCTGACGGTGGGTGTGGTCGCGCCGGACGGATTGGTGACGCGGATCCGGCACGGGGATGGAGCCCAGGAGACGAATCGGGCTCCGGGGCTCACGCTGTTGTTGATCTGCAACTCGACATTCATGTCATGCCTCCCGCCAGCAGGTGGCTGTGAGGTGAACCGCGTCGATATAGGCGTCCCGGCGGCGCCTTTGGTTACAGGTCTATATGTCCATGTTGTAGTGATATCTTGGCTGTTAAGAATATTACACCAACCCGCCTGAGAAATGTAGGGGCGGCCCTGCGTGGCCGCCCTGCTTGCTTCGGCCTTCCCCCACCCAGGGTGGCCACACAGGGCCGCCCCTGCACAAGATTTGGCGAGAGAGCGGTAGTGGTATCATCCCCCGGCTTCGGAGCGCGGACTTCTATGAATTCTGAAACGGCTGCCCCGTCCGGGGTCAAACTGAGCGTCGTCATTCCGGTCTACAACGAGCGCTTCCTCGTGGCGGAGCTCGTGCGCCGGGTGCTCGCGGTGTCGGCTCCCGAGATCCGGGAGCTGGAGCTCGTCATCGTCAACGACGGCTCGAAGGACGGCTCGACCGAGATCCTGCGGGCGCTCGCGGCCGGGCATCCGGACCGGATCCGCCTGATCGAGCAGGAGAACCAGGGCAAGGGCTCGGCCATCCGCCGCGGGATCGCCGAGGCGACCGGCGACCTCATCATGTTCCAGGACGCGGACCTGGAGTACGACCCGCGCGACTACGGCCGGCTCGTCCGCCCGTTCCTGGAGGACGGGGCGGATGTGGTCTACGGCTCGCGGTTCCTGCCGAGCGACCGCCGCCGCGTGCTCTACTACCGGCATACCCTGGGCAACCGGATGCTTACCGGCCTGTCGAACTGGCTCACGGACCTGAACCTGACCGACATGGAGACCTGCTACAAGGTCTTCCGGGCGCCGCTTCTGAAATCGATCCCCATCCGCTCGAACGATTTCGCGATGGAGCCGGAGATCACGGCCAAGGTCGCCAAGCGCGAGTGCCGCGTCTTCGAGGTGCCGATCAGCTATCTCGGCCGCACCTACCGCGAAGGCAAGAAGATCGGCTGGAAGGACGCGGTCAAGGCGGTGAAGGCCATGGTCAAGTACCGCCTGATCGACGACCTCTACGAGGAGGACGAGTACGGCTCGCACATCCTCCACAGCCTGGAGCGGGCACAGAGCTTCAACCGCTGGATGGCCGAGGCGATCGCGCCGTACGTGGGAGCGCGGGTGCTCGAAATCGGAGCCGGCATCGGCAACATCACGAGCTGGCTCGTGCCGCGCGACCTCTACGTGGCAAGCGACATCAACCCGCACTATCTCGATTACCTGAGCAATCTGTCCCTGGGCAAGCCCTACCTCACGGTCGACAAGATCGACCTGGGCGAGCCCGCGGACTTCGCGCCCTGGAAGGGGCAGTTCGACACGGTCATCTGCCTGAACGTGCTGGAGCACGTGCGCGATCCGCGGCTCGCCTTGAGGAACATGTCCGACGTGCTGCTCCCGGGCGGCCGGGTGGTGCTCTACGTGCCGCAGGGGCAGGCGCTCTATTCGAGCCTGGACGAGGTCCTGGGGCACCGCTGCCGCTACGAGAAGGACGTGCTCGTGGAGGAGCTCCAAGCGAACGGCTTCACGCTCGAGGTCCTGCGCGACTTCAACCACTTCGCAGTGCCGGGCTGGTGGCTGAACGGCAAGGTCCTGAAGCGCCGGCACTTCAGCCGCGTGCAGCTCAAGGTCTTCAACATGGCCGTCCCGGTCATCCGAAGGCTGGATGGCCTGGCGCCGTGGAAGGGGCTGGGGATCATCGCGGTGGCCCGGAAGGAGTAGGCCGGACCGCGCCGAAGCCCCCCGCCCGAAACCTCACCCCTATCCCCTCTCCCATCGCCCCCCCTTCCACCGGGAGAGGGGGACTTAGCTGAAGCGTTGGTGCTTGTAGGGTGCGCTGTGCGCACGTTTTAGGGCGGTGGAAAACAACACGTGCGCACAGCGCACCCTACGGCAAGACCGCCTGCAGGCGTCCCCCTCTCCCGGCCGGCGGGGGGGCGATGGGAGAGGGGACAGGGGTGAGGTCTGGCCCGCCTCTTGCTATAAGCTCCGGCGCCATGAGAAACGACGAGAGAGTGAAAGGAACGGTTTGCATCACGGGAGGAGCCGGGTTCATCGGCTCGCATCTGGCGGACGCCTTCCTGGGTGAGGGGTACCGGGTTCTGATTCTCGACAACCTGTCGGGCGGACGCAGGGAGAACGTCCCCGCGGGCGCGGAGCTTCACGTGCTGGACATCCGGTCGAAGGAGGCGGCGGAGCTGGTGCGCACGGGCGGGGTGGAGATCCTGGTCCACCATGCGGCGCAGATGGACGTCAGAAAGTCGGTCGAGAACCCGGTCTTCGACGCGGACGTGAACATCCTGGGGAGCCTGAACCTGCTGGAGGCCGCGCGCCACGGCGGCGTCCGCCAGGTGATCTTCGCCTCGACGGGCGGGGCGATCTACGGCGAGCAGGACTACTTCCCGGCGGACGAGAATCATCCGGTCCGGCCGGTTTCCCCCTACGGCGTGAGCAAGCTCGCGCTCGAGCGGTACCTCTTCTTCTACCAGGTGGCCTACGGGCTGGATGCCACCTGCCTGCGCTACGCCAACGTCTATGGCGAGCGGCAGAACCCCCACGGCGAGGCGGGGGTGGTCGCCATCTTTTTAAACCGCCTGCTCGCGGGACAGACGCCCACGATCAACGGCCCGGGGCTGCAGACACGGGACTACGTCCACGTGTCGGACGTGGTGCGGGCGAACCTCGCGGTGGTGGGCAAGCAGGGGTTCCACATCTACAACGTGGGGACCGGGATCGAGACCTCGGTGGTCGACCTCTACAAGGAGATCGCGCGGGCCGTGGGAAGCCCGGCCGAGGCCCAGCACGGGCCCGCCAAGCCGGGCGAGCAGCAGCGCTCGGTGATCGATGCCTCGCTCCTGCGCGGCGAGCTCGGATTGCCCGATCCCCTGCCTCTGGAACAGGGCATCCAACGCACCGCCGACTGGTTCCGCGAGCGCGCCGCCGCTTGAGCCTCCGCCCGGGTCTCCGGCCCGGGCGGCCTGTCCCCCTTTCCCGAGCTCATCACACTTGAGGATCGTACCCGGGACATTTTTGACCCCGGCTCGGAAGGAGCCATAGAGGCTCTTTCTTTCCCTTGGAGAACGTCCACATGAAGAGACTGATCCTCGCTGGCCTCGTCGCCCTCGGTGCCTGGGGCATCCTCGCCGTCGCTCCGGCTCCGGCCACCGCCGACGATCCGTGCGCCAACGTGCGGTGCATGGAGTGTCCGACCGGCTATCACTGGGCTCCGAAGCCGAACGACTGCTGCCGCTGCCTCCCGGATTGAGGCAGGCCCCTCGTGCCGGTCAGGGCGTTCCGGGAGGAGCCCCTGGCCGGTCCCAGCCCCCGGTTTTCCGCAACTCATCGAAAAATAGCTATAGATGTGAGAGGATCGGGCCCTGCTCGACGTTAGCCCAACTTCCACGGTACCCCCGCCGGAAGGTGGAGGAATGGCCCCTCAACGTGGGTATCCCCGGTCGTAAGTTACTGATTCTAGGTGCCGGGTTTCCCGATTCGGGTCATGTAGTGACGAAAACACGGTTCCTGGATCTCT
>DATEIO010000184.1:0-4135 GCA_035278895.1 Thermoanaerobaculia bacterium
GGCGAGGCCCTGGGGCTCTCCGAAGAGCTTGCGACCGCGCTCCCCCCGGCCTACCTCGTGCGCACCGCCGCGGACGCCGAGCGGCTCGCCCGCCTCTATCCCGGGCTCGCCTTCCTCTCCCGCGAGGGCGTGTGGGTCGAGGCCGGCACCTTCCACGTGGAAGGCGAGGTCGCGACGCCCGGCGTGCTGGAGCGCGAGAGCGAGCTCGCGACGCTCGCGAAGGCCATCCCGGATCTCGAAGAGCAGCTCCGCGCGGCCGGCGCCGAGCTCGACCGGCTGGTCACCGAGCGCACGAACCTCGCCAAGGAGTCGAACCGTCTCCAGAGCGAGGTGGCCCAACTCCGCCAGGAGCTCGCGGTCGGCAAGGCCCGCATGGAAGACGCCGCGGCCCGCCACCGCCGCCTGGCGGCCGAGGCCGAGACCCTGACCAACGAGCAGCAGGAGATCATCCGCGAGATCGAGCGGATCGCCGAGCGGCGGCAGCTCCTCCTGGAAGAGCTGGCCGCGGCTGAAACGCGGAGCGCCGGTCTCCAGGAAGACCACGACCGCGCCCAGGCCGAGCTCGAAGCCGCCAAGAACCACCGCGAAAGCCTGCGCACCGAGAGCGCCAGCCGCCGCGGCCGCCTGGACCTTTTGGACGAGCGGATCGAATCGCTCGACCGCGAGATGAGCCGCCTGCGGAGCGAGCTCGACCGCGGGCGCGGCCAGGTCGCCTCCTGGCGGGACGACGCAGAAAAGCTCACCGCCCGGCGGGCCGAGCTCGAGCGAGCCATCGAAAAGGCCACGAACGACCTCCAGACCGCCCTGGAGCAGCGCGCCGCGGCCGAGGAAGGGGTCCTCGAAGAGCAGGAGCGGCTGGACGTGCACCGCCAGGAGATCCGTCTCCTCGAAGAGCGGATCACGGGCCACCGCGAGCGCCGCGACGCCGTGCGCACCGAGGTCGAAGAGCTGCGGATCAGCCAGGCGAGCCTGAAGCAGGACGCCGAGCACCTGGCCCTCACCTTCCGCGAAGAGTTCGGGGCCGACCTGCCGCTCGACCCGGGCGAGCGCCGGGAAGACCTGGCCGAGATCGAGGCCGAGCTCGCCCGCACCAAGGCGGCGCTCGAGCGGCTCGGGCCGGTCAACATCCTGGCCGTTCAGGAGCACGACGAGCAGGAAGAGCGCTTCGAGTTCCTGACCACCCAGCGGGCGGACGTGGCCACCTCGGTCGAGAGCCTCAAGAAGACGATCAAGGAGATCAACGAGGCCTCCAGCGAGCGGTTCAACACGACCTTCCAGGAAGTCAACAAGAACTTCGGCGAGACCTTCGCCCGCCTCTTCCGGGGCGGCGAAGCCGAGATGCGCCTGCTGGACGAAGAGGACGTGCTCGAAAGCGGCATCGAGATCCTCGCCCGCCCCCCGGGCAAGCGGCTGCAGAACCTGATGCTCATGTCCGGCGGCGAAAAGGCGCTCACGGCGATCGCCCTCCTCTTCGCCCTGTTCCGGACCAAGCCCTCGCCCTTCTGCATCCTCGACGAGGTGGACGCGCCGCTCGACGACGTGAACACCACCCGCTTCGTCGACCTCCTGAAAGAGATGGCGGGCGAGACGCAGTTCATCGTGATCACCCACAACAAGCTCACCATGGCGGTCGCCTCGACCCTCTACGGCGTCACCATGGAAGAGAAGGGGGTCTCGAAGCTCGTGTCCGTCGAAATGGAAGAGGTCCAGCCCGAGCCGGAGAGAGCCACGGCGTAGAATCAGGAGCATGACGCTGCGCTGGACCGACCGCCGCTTCACCTTCGACCTTCCGGAGGCGCTCTTCCCCGTTGTCATCGAGCGCCTCCGGGGCACCCCGGCCCGGATCGAGGACAAGGTCCGGGCCCTCTCCCCCGAGATCCTCACCCGCCGGGACGAAGACGCCTGGTCCCTCCAGGAGCACATCGGCCACCTGCTGGACCTGGATGAGCTCCACACGGGGCGCCTAGACGACTTCCTGGCTGGTGCCGAGACTCTCCGCGCCGCGGACATGGCCAACCGCAAGACCTGGGAGGCGGCCCACAACGAGCGCCCGATCGCGGACCTCCTCCGCGACTTCCGGAGCGAGCGGGAGCATTTCGTGGCCCGCCTGGACGCCTGGGATCCGGGTCTTCTCAGCCGGACCGCCCTCCACCCGCGCCTGAACCAGCCCATGCGCGTGATCGACATGGCCTTCTTCACGGCCGAGCACGACGACCATCACCTGACCCGGATGACCCAGTTGGCCAGGAAGCTCGTCCTCCCCCTTTGAAAGAGGGAGCTTTTCTCCCCGATTGGCGTTAGAATGATGAAATATGTCGGGACACCATCCGTCTCATTGGAGGAGAAACATGCGCTCGCAACCCTTCCGTTTGCTGGCCACCGTCCCCCTGCTCGCCGCGGTTCTCGCGGCCCCTGCCGCCGCGGTCCAGCCCGTCGGCAGTGAAGTCCGCGTCAACAAGAAGACCGATTTCAAGCAGAGGAACCCCGTCGCCGCCTTCGGGTCCTCGGGTCCCGCCCTGGTCGCGTGGGAGAACGACCAGATGGGCATCCGGGGCGTCTTCCAGCGCCTGGACGGCACCTCGGCCAGCGCCGAGATGGTCCTGGTGGCGAACGACACGCTGAATGGCCAGTACGAAGGGATCGTGCACCTCCGCACGGATCCCGCGGTCGCCGCCCTTGCGGGCGGAGGCTTCCTCCTCGCCTGGACCGAAGAGGAGTCCTTGATGCGGAGCGCCCCGTTCTACGAGTACCGCGAAGTGCACGACCGGGACATCTTTGTCCAGCGCTTCGACGCCAGCGGCTCGCCGGCCGGCGCCCGCTACCGGGTCAACGCCGGGGTCGCGGGCTTCCAGGCCGTCCCGAAGATCACGGTGCTGCCGAACGGCAGCGCCTTCATCGTCTGGAGGTCGACCGGCGCAGTCAAGGGGATCACGGGCCGATTCGTCCGCTCCACGGGTGAGCCCACGGGCAGCGACGTCAGCCTGACCGAAGAGGCGAGCGCCGACCATCCGGCCGTGGCCGCGAGCCGCAACAACCGCGTCCTCGTCACCTGGGACGCGCTCGTCAGCGGCAAAGAGGACGTCTTCGCCCGTCTCCTCGACTCCGCGGGCCGCGTGGACGGCCCTGCGTTCCGCGTCAACTCCACGACCGCGGGCCGGCAGCGCTGGCCGGCCGTGGCGACCGGCCCGGACGGCAACTTCCTCGTGGCCTGGCAGAGCTACGTGACGGACCGTGTCCTGGTCCGCATTTTCGGCCAGGGCGTGAGCCCGGCCGGCGGCTTCCTCGGCAGCCAGCTCCTGCTCAGCACCGACGCCGGCACCGGCCAGCTCGCCCCGGCGCTCGCCGCGACCAAGACCGGCTTCGTGGCCACCTGGCTCCAGTGGTCGGAGAAGGGCCTGGGCATCCGCGGCATCGAGCTCAGCGCCACCGCCACCCGCCTGGGCAGCGAATTCTGGGTGACCGACGACAACGTCCAGAAGAACTACCGGACCTCCATCGCCACCAACGGCAGCGGCGGCTTCCTCGTCTCCTGGGAGACCATCTCCCGCGACACCGCCACCCGCGGCCGTCAGGTGATCGCCGCCCGCAGCCTCCGCCAGTAAGGACCGTTCCGCCCCTCCCCCGCTCCCGGCGGCGGAGGGGCGTTGCGCCCCGCGGCGCGATGCCCTACAATACGCCTCCGCCTCACGGAGCGTCAGTCTCCGCAGGAAGCATCAAGCCGACGTAGCTCAGTGGTAGAGCAGCTGATTCGTAATCAGCAGGTCATCGGTTCAAATCCGATCGTCGGCTCCATTTCTCCCTCGGCCTTAAGAGTCCTTGGGGCCATCAGAACGACTCGCTAGAACCGCCCCCGCCGAACTCTCCCCCACCGCCCACAAATCCCGGCTCCTGATGCACCCGCGCCTCGGGCGTGAAGGTCACGAGGGCGGCGCCGGCTTCGAGCACGCCCTGCCGCTCCAGGTTGTCGAAGAGGGGCTCGGCGGTGAAGCCGGCCCGCTCGTGGTCCGGCCCGGAATCGAGAGAGCGGCGGAGGGCGAGCGCCGTGCCCGTGGCGAGGGCGCCCCAGATCACGAGAAGAAGCCAGGAAGGACCGAGATCGACGTAGGTGTGGAATGTCAGGATGGAGGCGACGGCG
>DATEIO010000185.1:0-3152 GCA_035278895.1 Thermoanaerobaculia bacterium
GACGTCTCCGCCGGGCGGCAGGCGCCGCTCGACCAGGAGCCAGCCGGAGACCGGGGAGCGCAGGTCGAGCGTCGACCGCCGCTGCCGGGCCGCGGTCAGGCGCTCGGCCGCGAGGTCCGCCTCCACTTTGTACTGGGAGAGCTGGGCCGCGGAGACGAGCCCGAGGTCGAACGCCTTTTGATAGCGCTCCAGCTCGGACTTCGTCGCCTCGACCCGCAGGGTCGCCTCGGAGAGCGAGAGCTCCGAATCCGGGTTGCCGAGCCGGGCGAGGACCTCGCCCACGCCCACGCGGACGCCCGAGGAGAGGCCGTCCCGGAAGCGCGGCGGGTAGTGGAGGCGGCCCGTCACGGGGAGGGTCACCTCGGCTTCGCCTCCGGGGCGGACGGTGCCCAGGAGCACGAGGGTGGGCTGGAACGCGGCCCGCTCGGCCGTCTCCAGGCGCACGGGGAGGGGCTGGGCCTCCTCGGTGAATTCGGGCTCCCGGACGCAGGCGGCGGCGAGGAGCAGGAGGAGAGGGAGAAGAGTCCTTTTCATAGCATCGTCTCCGGCCGCGTCAGGCGGCGCCGGGCATAGAGGTAGAAGAGGCCGGCCCCGCCCAGGAGGACGGCCACGCTCGGCAGCCAGGCGAGCGCCGCCTCGGGCCCGGGAAGGAAGGCGTTGTAGGCCGCGAACAGGCGCGAGGGGATCGGGTTCGCGAGCGACCATTTCTGCATCAGGATCACGGTGACGAGCGTTGCGAGCCAGACCGCGCCGGCCGTGCGCAGGCGGACCGCCCAGAAGAGCGCGACCGCGCCCAGGAAGACGCTCACCACCGCGATGTGGAAGAGGACGGAGAGCAGCGGGAACGACCGGTCGTCGTAGAGCCAGGAGAGGAGCACGAGCGCCCAGCCCTGGGCCGTGAGCGTGGCGCAGACCGCCGCCGCGCGGCGTACGAAGTAGCCTTCGGCCGAGGGGGACGAGAGCGCGAGATCCAGGCAGCCGGCCTGCCGCTCCACATCCACCAGCCCGGAGAGGGCCGGGATACCCAGGAGCAGGAAGGGGACGAGGACGACCGAGCGGTAGATCTCCGCGGGCTCCCCTGGCGAGTCGAGGAGCATGTCCAGGAGGCATGCCAGGACCACGAGGGCGTCCACCCCGGCGAACAGGGCGAGCCTCTTGCCGAGCAGGAGCTCGAGCGAGAGGCGGACCGGGCGGAGGGCGTGTCCCAGGCGCTTCACGGCGCCTCTCCCTGGAAGTTGACCCGGTCCTTGGGCGCCCCCTTGGGAACCACCCGGTGGCATTGGCGGTCCGGGTCCAGAAGGACGGCCTGGGGGCGGTAGGGGCTCTCCAGGGTGAATGACCGGGTCTCGCCCGTGCCGGCGCTCACCACCGTCTCGGCCGGGGTCAAGTCGGTCGCCAGGACCACCCGGCAGAGCGCCTCGCCGTACCCCTGGTTCCGCATCTGGCCCGTGGCCCGCCAGAGGCCCCCCACCCGGCGGAACAGGACGTTTTCCAGCACAGGCTCGGGGATGGAGCCCTCCACGAAATAGTCCTGGATCATCCGCTCGACCGGGGCCGGGCTCCGGGCTTTGAGGAGGTCGAAGAGCTCCCCCCGGGTCGCGGGACGGTCGCCGTTTCTGGCCAGAAGGTCGTCGATCGCCCCGCGGAGCACCGGCTCGCCGGTGCGGATCTCGAGCGCGGCCACGAGCGCCGGGAAGCGCTGGTACCAGTAGTTGTGGTCGCGGGTGTCGGGCGGCGGCACGCTCACGGTCGCGGCGATCTCCAGGCCGAAGGGGCCGATCACCGCCCCGCCCGTGGGGCCCGTCCCGAGCCGGCGCAGGGCGAGCAGGTAGAAGAGCTCCTCGAAGAAGACCTTGTCCTCCGGAGCGAGGGCCCTCCGCCGGGCGAGCCGCGCCTTGACGAGCTCGGCCACCATCCCTTCGGGCGGCACGGGCTTGCTGTCGATCAGCATTCTCTCGGGGATGAAGGCCAGGCCGCCACGGGCCAGGATCTGCGGCGGGTTGACGTAGCGGCCCCTCCAGGCGATCCGGGAAGCCTGGAGGTCGTGCTCGGTGGGATCGGGCCATTCGAGGACCACGAGGCTCCCGAGGTTTCCCAGGCCGGGCCAGGCCTGCTCCACCATCTGTGCGCTCCGGGCGAGGAATCCCAGGTGCATCTCCCCCTGCCGGCGGTGGGAGGGGAAAACCGCCACGGTGGCGCCCCCCGAGCTCCCCAGGACCTGGTATCTCCCCCCGGCCACGGCGACGTCGCCCAGGGGCTGCCGGCACCGCACCTGAGCGCGCCCGTCACGCCGGAACCGGCCCCCGCACGATTCGACGAGAAAGAGGCCGGGATCGGCCGCGAGCGACAGCTCCACGTCCGTCACGGGAGAGAACGTCTCTTCCGGAACCAGGTGCTCCTCGGTCGCAGCCCAGGAGTGGTAGCGGGGGACCGGCGTCAGGTCCGTGGCCGCCAGGTCTACCCGCAGGCCCGAGATCGCCGGCACCTCGTAGCTCCGGGCGAGCTCCAGGAGCTCGCGCGAGAAGCGGGCGTGGACGTGCCAGGACATCGACTGGAAGAAGCCGAACCCGCCCTGCGAGGGAAAGGCCACTACGGCCGGCCGGCCGGAGAGGCGGAAGCGAAGCTCCCGGCGCTCTCCCGGAGAGAGGGGGGGATCGAGGTCCACGGACAGGCGGTCCCAGGTGCGGGCAACCGCCGCCTGGCCCCGGCCGGCCGCGACGTCCACCGCGAGGCGCGGATTGAGCTCAAAGGCGAGGTGCCGCTCCGGGGCGGGGCCCGTGTTGTGGAGCTCGGCCGCCACCGTGAGGTCCACCTGCGACCCGGGGCCCAGGCGGCCCGCGATCCGCCAGCGCCCCGGCAACACGGCGGGGGAGGTGGGCTTCGGTCCCCCGCTCGTCTCCGCGTGGAAGCGTTCCAGGGCCAGGGCGGTGTAGCGGTCCGTCCGGACGAGGAGGAGGGCGAGGAGCCCGGCCATGGCGAGGAGCCCGAGCGCCACGGCCAGACGGTCGGCCAGCGCCGGGGCCGGATCGGGCACGGCCCGCTCCCGCAGGCGGGAGAGCGCCGCGAGGAAGCTCCGCAGCGGATGCTTCGGCGGGATGCGCCAGGTCCGGAGGTCCGGCCGGGTGCGCCGCAGGTAGAGAGTCGCGACACCT
>DATEIO010000186.1:0-6392 GCA_035278895.1 Thermoanaerobaculia bacterium
GGGGGGCACGAGCAGAGCAGGTTCCGGTCGCCCCAGGCGTTGTCCACCCGGGCCACGTACGGCCAGAACTTGCGCTCGCGCACCCACGGCAGGGGGAAGACCGCCTGCTCCCGGGTGTAGGGGTGCTCCCACCCGGGAGAGGCCGCGTCCTCGGCCGTATGGGGCGCGGTCTTCAATACGTTGCTCTGGCGGTCCGCCTGGCCGTCCTCGATCGCCCGGATCTCCTCGCGGATGGCGATCAGGGCGTCGCAGAAGCGGTCGAGCTCCGCCTTGGACTCGCTCTCCGTGGGCTCGATCATGAGCGTCCCCGCCACAGGGAACGACATGGTCGGCGCGTGGTAGCTGTAGTCCATGAGGCGCTTGGCCACGTCCTCGGCCTCGATCCCCGCCGTGGTCTTGAACGGCCGCAGGTCGAGGATGAACTCGTGGGCCACCCGGCCGCTCTGGCCCGAGTAGAGGAGCGGGTAGTGCTTGGAAAGCCGCGCCGCCATGTAGTTGGCGTTCAGGATGGCCACCTCGGTCGCGCGGGTCAGGCCCCGGCTCCCCATGAGCGCGATGTAGGCCCAGGAGATCGGCAGGATGCCCGCGCTCCCCCACGGCGCCGCGGAGACCGGCCCGATCCCCTCGCCCCCGCCGGTCGGAATCACTGGGTGGCCGGGAAGGAACGGCGCCAGATGCTCCGCCACGCAGATCGGCCCCATGCCCGGGCCGCCGCCGCCGTGCGGGATGCAGAAAGTCTTGTGGAGGTTCAGGTGGCAGACGTCCGCGCCGTAGTCGCCCGGCCGGCAGAGCCCCACCTGGGCGTTCATGTTGGCGCCGTCCAGGTAGACCTGCCCGCCGTGCTCGTGGACGATCTCGCAGATCTCGCGGATCGCCTCTTCGAACACGCCGTGGGTCGACGGATAGGTGACCATGAGCGCCGCCAGGCGGTCGCGGTGCGTCCCGGCCTTGGCCCGGAGGTCCGGGAGGTCCACGTTGCCGTGCGCGTCGCAGGCCACGACCACGACCTTCATCCCCGCCATCACCGCCGACGCCGGATTGGTGCCGTGAGCGGAGACCGGGATCAGGCAGACGTCCCGGTGCCCGTCCCCCCGCGCCCGGTGGTAGGCGCGGATCACCAGGAGACCCGTGTACTCGCCCTGGGAGCCGGCGTTCGGCTGGAGCGAGCAGGCGGCGAAGCCCGTGATCTCGGTGAGCCAATCCTCGAGCATCCGGAAGAGCGTCTGGTACCCCTCGGTCTGGGAGACCGGCGCGAAAGGGTGCAGGTTCGCGATCTCGGGCCAGGTGATCGGCGCCATCTCGGCCGTGGCGTTGAGCTTCATCGTGCACGAGCCCAGGGGGATCATGGAGGTGACGAGGGAGAGGTCCCGCGCCTCCAGGCGCTTGATGTAGCGCAGCATCTCGTGCTCGGTGTGGTAGGTGTTGAACACCGGATGAGTCATGAAATCCGAGGTCCGCGCGTGGGGTGAGGGCAAATCAAAATGAATCTCCCTCTCGGCCTCTTCGGCGAGCGCCGCGGCGGAAAAGCCCGGGTCGCCGCCCGCGAACACCTCGAAGAGGGTGTCGAGCTCCGCGAGCGTCGTGGCCTCGTCGAGCGAGAGCCCCACGGCGCGGGGACCGAGCTTCCTGAGGTTGATCTCCCGCTCCTCGGCCGCCTTCAGGATCTCGTCCGCGGTCTTCTCTCCCAGATTCACCCGCAGGGTGTCGAAGAACGGCTCCCCGCCCGGGTCGTAGCCGAGCCGGCGGAGGCCGTGAGCGAGGAGCGCCGCCAGCGAGTGGACCCGGCGGGCGATCCGCGTCAGGCCCTCGGGACCGTGGTAGACGCCATACATGCTCGCCATGATGGCCAGGAGCACCTGCGCCGTGCAGATGTTGCTCGTCGCCTTCTCGCGGCGGATGTGCTGCTCGCGGGTCTGCATGGCCATGCGGAAGGCCGTCCGGCCCCGGCGGTCGCGCGAGACGCCGATCACCCGGCCCGGGAGCTGGCGCTTCCACTCCTCCTTCGTGGCGAGGAACGCCGCGTGGGGGCCGCCGTAGCCCATGGGCACGCCGAAGCGCTGGGCCGAGCCGATGGCGACGTCCGCACCGAACTCGCCCGGCGGCCGCAGCAGAGTGAGCGCCAGGAGGTCCGCCGCCACCACAACGAGAGTGCCGGCCGCGTGGGCCTGCTCGGCGAGCGCGGCGTAGTCCACGATCCGGCCGTCCGTCGCCGGGTACTGGAGGAGGAGGCCGAAGATCTCCTTCGCCTCGAAGTCCAGGGTCCCCGGGTCTCCCACCCGGATCTCGACGCCGATCGCCTCGGCGCGGGTCTTCACCACCTCGATCGTCTGGGGATGGCAGTCCTCCGCCACGAAGAAGGCGTTCCGCTTGCCGTCCGACACCGCGAAGGCCATGTGCATGGCCTCGGCCGCGGCCGTGCCCTCGTCGAGCAGCGAGGCGTTGGCGATCGGCAGGCCCGTCAGGTCGGCCACCATGGTCTGGAAGTTGAGAAGTGCTTCGAGCCGGCCCTGGGAGATCTCGGACTGATACGGCGTGTACTGGGTGTACCAGCCCGGATTTTCGAGAACGTTCCTCTGGACGGCCCCGGGGGTGATGCAGCCGTAGTAGCCCATGCCCAGGAAGGAGCGGAACACCCGGTTCTTTGAGGCGATCGTGCGGAGGGTGTCGAGCATCTCGCGCTCGCCGAGCTCGCGCCCTTCCGGCAGAGATACCAGGGCAAGGGGCCGCTCGATCCGGATCGACGCCGGGATGGTCTCCCGGACGAGCGACTCCAGCGAGTCGAGCCCGAGCTCGTCGAGCATCTGCCGGATCTCGGCCTCGTTCGAGCCGACGTGACGGCGGACGAAGGTATCGGTGGGCGACAGGATCGAGGCCAGGGACGGCGCCATGCGCGGAAGGGCGTCGACCGCCTCCTCCGGACTTTTAAGCTTCTCCACTCTTCACGTACTCCTCGTACGCCTCGGCGTTCATGAGGTTTTTGAGGTCCGCCGCGGACGAGAACCGGATCTTCAAAAGCCAGCCCTCGCCGTGCGGGTCCTCGTTGAGCAGCTCCGGGTCGTCCACGACCGCGTCGTTGACCTCGACGACCTCGCCGGCGACCGGCGTGTAGACCTCGGCCACGGCCTTCACGGACTCGATCGTTCCCAGCTCGTCGTTCGCGTCGAAGACCTGGCTGACCTCGGGAAGCTCCACGAACACCACCTCTCCCAGCTCCTGCTGCGCGAACTCGGTGATGCCGAGGACACAGACGTCGTCCTCGACCCGGATCCACTCATGCTCCCTCGAATAGAGATACTCGCTTGGATACATTGCTTCACCACCCTCCAGTTGGCTGATCCCGGCCGGCCGGCGCCCGCGAGCCGTTCCAGGCTCGGGATGTCGGGCGCTCACTTCTCGAGGGGAGACCGATCCGGTTGAATTCAGTTATACCACCATTAGATCCCGAGGCTCCCTACCCCTAACGCGAACGGCGGTAGAAGGGCGTCTCGACCACGACGGCGGGGAGGCCCTTGCCGCGAACGTCCACGGTGACCGGCGTGCCGGGCGCGGCCAACTCCGGCGGCACGTAGGCGAGCCCGAGCGCCTTCTCGAACGTCGGGCTCCACGTTCCGCTGGTCACCGTGCCCACGCCCTCTCCTCCTTCCGAAAGAACCCCATGCCCCTGGCGCGCGATTCCCCGGCCCTGCACCTCAAAGCCCACCAGCTTCTTGCCCACCCCCTGCTCGCGCTGAGCGGCCAGGGCGTCGCGGCCGAGGAAGTCCCCCTTGTCGAGCTTGACCACCCAGGCGAGCCCCGCCTCGAACGGGGTCGTCGCCTCGTCGATCTCGTGCCCGTAGAGGGCCATGGCCGCCTCGAGCCGCAGGGTGTCGCGCGCGCCCAGGCCCGCGGGCGAGGCCCCGGCTTCCAGGAGCTTCTGCCAGATCGCCGGGGCGTCCTCCGGCGCGAGATAAAGCTCGAACCCGTCCTCCCCTGTATACCCGGTGCGCGAGATGAGCGCGGGCACGCCTGCCACCTCTCCCTGGAGGAACCCGTAGTAGCGCAAGGCGGCCGCTCCCGGGGTGGCGATCGGGGTGAGGATCTCGACCGCCTTCGGCCCCTGGAGCGCCAGGAGGGCGTAGCGGTCGCTCACGTTTTCGACCTCGGCCTGCCCTTCCGTCCGCGCGGCCATCCACTCGAAGTCGCGGTCCGCGTTCGAGGCGTTGACCACCACCAGGAAGTCGTCCGCCGCCAGGCGGTAGATCAGGAGGTCGTCCACGTAGGTGCCGCGCTCGGTCAGGAGGCCGCTGTAGTGGGCCCGCCCCGGGGCGAGCTTCGAGACGTCGTTGGGCGTGATCCGCTGGAGGAAGGCTTCGGCGCCCTCTCCCCGCACGCGGACCTCGCCCATGTGGGAGACGTCGAACAGCCCGGCCGCCGTGCGCACGGCCCGGTGCTCCTCGATCACCCCGGCGTACTGGACCGGCATCTCCCAGCCGGCGAAATCCACCAGGCGCGCCCCCGCTTCCACGTGGCTGTCGTAGAGGGGCGTCCGCTTCAATCCGTCGCTCTTGGCCATTCTTTTAGAGGGTCCTTCCGGGATGGTCCGCGGCCGCCCCCGGGCGGCCCGGGAAAACGCTATCACAGGCCGCAGGAAATCTTCGGGCCGCGGGTTCAAGGGGTAAGGAAAGGAGACACGGACCTATGAATGCCAGAAAGCTGATGCTGTTCGCCGCCGCCTTCGCCGCCCTCCTCGCCCTCCCCTTCGCGGCCGAGGCGGCGCCGCGAGGCGGGCAGAACGCCGAGCAGATCTTGAAGAACCCGCGCGCCCTCGCCCGCTACCTGAGGCTCACCCCCGAGCAGGTCGCGACCTTCAAGACGCTTCGCGAAGACCTGGAGGCCGACGTCAAGCCTCTCCGCGAAGCCCGCAAGCCCCTGCGCCAGGCCTTCTACGCCGAGCTCGAGGCCGCCAGCCCGAACGCCTGCGAGACGGGAGAGGCCGCGCTCGCCCTCCACGAGAACGGCGACAAGATCCGCGCCGAATTCGAGGAGTTCGACACCGCCTTCTCGGCCATCCTCACGCCCGAGCAGCTCGCGAAGTACGAGGCCCTAAAGGAAGCTGCGGGGCTGGGGAGAGACGAGGAAGAGGATTGAGACCCGCCGAGGCCCCCGCCTGGGCGGGGGCCTCATCTGTCACCCTCTCGCCACACCCTCGCCACCGCATCCTCCAACCCCATCCCATACCGTCCCCCTCGCGATAAACCTCCGCGCCTGTCGTCAGGCCGGGAGGGGGTGGCGGGTCCGGTCCCCTTGCCCTTCCCGGCCCTTTTTTGATTCCAGGGGTTCTTTCGGGCCGTTGAACGCGGTATTTTTCCGGATTCGAGGTGCATCGATGAAACTACTCCTCATCCGCCACGCCATTGCCGAAGAGCCCGAAGAGTTCGCGCGCACCGGCCGGGACGACCGCCAGCGGCCGCTGACCGACGAAGGCCGCAAGAAGATGAAGCAGAACGCCAAGGGGCTCCGGGAGATCGTCCCCGAGATCGAGCTCCTGGCCACCAGCCCCTTGACCCGGGCCGCGCAGACGGGGGCCATTCTCGACTCCGTCTACGGCGGCCTCTCCGAGGTCGAGATCGAAGAGCTCTCCCCCGAGGCCTCCCCCACCGAGTTCCTCCGCTGGCTGCGCAAGCAGAAGGAGGAGACGATCGCCGTGGTCGGCCACGAGCCGAGCCTGAGCCTGATCCTCTCCTGGCTCCTGACCGGCACCGAGCGGCGCCTCTTTTCCTTCCGCAAGGGGAGCGCCTGTCTCCTCGAGTTCACGGGCGAGGTGGGCGCCGGCACTGCGACGCTGCTCTGGGCGCTCACCCCGGGGCAGCTCCGCACTCTGTCAGACTAGGGCCATGACCGAGGGCCTCCTCTCCCGGACCCCCGAGGAAGGCGCCCGCCTCCTGGCCCTCTCCTTCCTGGACCAGGCCGCCGCGGCCTGGCCCCGCGTCCACGATCCCGAGGACACGGAAGCCCTCCACGACTTCCGGGTCGCCTTGCGGAGGCTCCGGAGCTGCCTGCGCTCCTATGCCGAATGGGTGGAGGAGAGCCTCTCCAGGAAGCTCTTGAAACGGCTGCGGCGCCTCGCGCAATCGACCGGTCCCGGCCGCGACACCGAGGTCCAGATCGAATGGCTGCGCGGGCGCTCCCGGCACCTCTCCTCCTACCACCGGGCCGGCCTCCACTGGCTCCTCGCCCGGCTCGAAGAGAGAATGCGCGCTGCCTACTCCGAGATGGAGGCCGAGCTCGCCCGCGAGTTCGTGGAGGTGGAGGAGGACCTGCGGCGGCGCCTCTCCGTCTTCCGTACCGAGATCCACCTGGACGGCTCTACCCAACGCGTCACCCTGGGAGACGTCACTGCGAAGATCCTCGCG
>DATEIO010000187.1:0-14670 GCA_035278895.1 Thermoanaerobaculia bacterium
CGGGGAACGCCTTGATCCAGCGTCTGCTGCAGAACGTCCCCATCCGCCAGAAGCTGATCCTGATCATCATGCTGGCGACCGGCCTCGCCCTGCTGCTCGCGGGCGTGGTGCTGATCCTCTTCGACTTCCTGCGCACCCGGCGGGAGATGCAGGAAGACCTGACGTCGTTGGCCGACGTTATCGCCCAGAACAGCACCGCGGTCCTCCAGTTCGACGACCCCGAGACCGCGAAAGAGACCCTGAAGACCCTGGAAGCCAGCGACCCCATCGTGGCCGGCGCCATCTATGACGAGGATGGGAAGATCTTCGCCCGCTACGTGAGGGCGGGGGAGACGCCGGTCTTTCCGGAGCGGCTCGAGCCCGACGGCAGCCAGTTTGAGGGAGGCTCGCTCGTCGCTTTCAAGTCCGTCCTGCTTGAAAATGCCCTCATCGGAACCGTCTATCTCCAGAGCGACCTTTCCGATCTGAACAACCGGCTCCTGGTGCAGGCTGCCACCGTGTTCGGGGTCTTCCTCCTGGCCGGCACGGCCGCCCTGCTCCTCTCCTCCTATCTCCAGCGGGCGATCTCGCGGCCCCTCCTGCACCTCGCGGACACCGCGCGCGCCGTCTCCGAGCAGCGGGACTACTCGATCCGGGCGGTCAAGCAGAGCCACGACGAGCTCGGCCAGCTGGTCGATGCCTTCAACGACATGCTGGACCAGATCCAGGCGCGCGACTCGGACCTCCAGCGCGCCAAGGAGCTGCTCGAAGACAGGGTCCGCGAGCGCACCCTGGAGCTCGAAAAGCGGAACGAAGAGCTCCACCAGAGCAACAAGGAGCTCGACGACTTCGCCTACATCGCCTCGCACGACCTGAAAGAGCCCCTGCGTGGCATCCACAACTTCTCGACCTTCCTCCTCGAAGACTACGCCGACAAGCTCGACGAGGACGGCCGCGGCAAGCTCGAAACGCTCACCCGCCTGACGCGCCGCATGGAGTCCCTGATCGACTCGCTGCTCCATTTCTCCCGCCTGGGGAGAGTGGACCTCGCCATCGACCAGGTCGATCTGAACGCGATCGTGCGCGAAGCCGTGGACTCGCTCGACATCAATTTGAAAGAGGCGGGGATCGAGCTGCGCATCCCGCGGCGCCTGCCCACAGTGCGGGCCGACCGCGCGCGGGTGGGGGAGATCTTCTACAACCTGATCGTCAACGCCATGAAGTACAACGACAAGGAGAAGAAGTGGATCGAGGTCGGCTACCTGGACCCTGAAGAAGGGCACCCGCCGGTGTTCTACATCCGCGACAACGGCATCGGCATCCAGGAGAAGCACTTCGACTCCGTCTTCCGGATCTTCAAACGCCTCCACGCGCGCGATAAATACGGCGGGGGAACCGGCGCGGGGCTCACGATCGTCAAGAAGATCGTCGAGCGCCACAGCGGCAGGATCTGGGTGGAGTCCGCCTACGGGGAAGGGACCACCTTCTACTTCACGTTGGAAGAAGATAGGGACAAAGGAGACACTCGTGCCGAATACACCCAATCAGCCGATCTTGCTCGTCGAGGATAGCCCCGAGGACTTCGAAACCACCGAGCGGGCCTTCCGCAAGTCGGGCCTCAGAAACCCCATCTTCCGCTGCAGCGACGGCGACGAAGCCCTGGACTACCTCCACCGGCGCGGCGCCTACGCCGACCCCGCGACATCGCCGCGCCCCGGGGTCATCCTGCTCGACCTGAACCTCCCGGGCACGGACGGACGCGAGGTCCTTTCCGAGATCAAGGCTGATCCGGCTTTGAAGCAGATCCCCGTCGTCGTGCTCACCACCTCCAAGGACGAGCGGGACGTGGACGCTTGCTACAAGGCCGGCGCCAGCAGCTACATTCAGAAGCCTGTGGATTTGGACGGTTTCATCAAGGCCATCGAGCGCCTGAACGGCTACTGGTTCGAAGTCGTCATCCTGCCCAAGGTGGGAAACTAGATGACTTCTCCGGATCTCCTCATCCTGATCGTCGACGACAGCCCGGAAGACCGGGCCCTGTACCGGCGTCTGCTCGAGCAGGACGGGGAGAACCGCTACCGCTTCCTCGAAGCGGAGACCGGAGAAGAGGGGCTCGCCGCCGCCCTGGCGGAAAACCCCGCCTGCCTCCTTCTCGACTACCGGCTTCCGGACGTGGACGGCCTGGAGTTCCTCACCCGCTTGAGGGCCCGGGAAGTGCACCTGCCGGTCATCGTCCTGACGGGTCAGGGGAGCGAGGCCGTGGCCGTCGAGGCCATGAAGAGCGGGGCCCAGGACTACCTGTTGAAAGGCTCCGTCACCCGCGCCCGCCTCCAGGGCGCGGTCCAGAACGCCATCGAAAAGGTGGACCTGCGCCGCAAGGTCGAAGAGAAGAGCGCCGAGCTCCAGCGGATGTATCAGGATCTGGAGGTCCTGGTCGACCAGCGCACGGCCGAGCTCTCCGTGGCCAACGAGGAGCTCAAGAAAGAGATCCGCAACCGCGAGTGGGCGGAGCGCGAGCGCGCCCGGCTCCTCGTCCTGGAGCAGGCGGCGAGAAAGCAGGCCGAAGAGGCCAACCGGTTGAAGGACGAATTCCTGGCCACCCTCTCCCACGAGCTGAGGACGCCCTTGAACGCCATCCTGGGCTGGACCCAGGTCCTGCGCACCGGCCGGCTCGACGAGGCGACCAGGACGCGGGCGCTCGAAACCATCGAGCGCAACGCCAAGGCCCAGGCCCAGCTCATCTCGGACCTCCTGGACGTCTCGCGCATCATCACCGGCAAGCTCCGCCTGGAGCTGCGCCCCGTGGAGCTGCCAAAAATCATCGACGCCGCCCTGGACAGTATCCGGCCCGCCGCGGACGCCAAGGAGATCCGGCTCGAAGTCTCGCTCGCCGCGCTCAAAAGCCCCATCCTGGGCGACGCCGACCGCTTGCAGCAGATCGTCTGGAACCTGTTGTCGAATGCCATCAAATTCACGCCCAAGGGGGGCCAGGTCGCCGTGCGCCTGGAGACCGCGCCGGGCAACGCCACGATCCGCGTGGCCGACACCGGAGCGGGCATCCGCCTCGACTTCCTCCCTTACGTCTTCGACCGCTTCCGCCAGGCCGAGAGCACCATCACCCGCTCCCACGGCGGCCTGGGCCTCGGCCTCTCGATTGTCCGCCACCTGGTCGAGCTCCACGGCGGAACCGTGGACGTCGAAAGCGAGGGAGAGGGGAGGGGAGCGACCTTCACCGTCCGCATCCCCATCCGGGCCGACCTGGTCCCTTCCCTGAAGAACGGTCAGTCCGGGGACGCCGCGCAGAGCCCGTGGGACTCGGCGATCCTGGCCGGAGTCCACGTGCTCGTCGTGGAAGACGAAGCGGACACCCGCGACCTCCTGGCCATGTCGCTCGAGCAGTGCGGAGCCCGGGTGACCGCCGTATCCACCGCCGCCGAGGCCCTGGAAGCCCTGAGCACGCTCCCCGACGTCCTCCTCTCCGACATCGGCCTCCCCACCGAGGACGGCTACTCCCTCCTCCGCAAAATCCGCCTCCTCGATTCGTCTCGCGGAGGCGACATCCCCGCCGCGGCCTTGACCGCCTACGCCCGGGCCGAAGACCGTCTGAAAGCCCTGGAAGCCGGCTTCCAGACCCACCTGCCGAAGCCGATCGATCCCTCCGAGCTGGCGGCCACCGTGGCCCGGCTGGCCGGGAGGTAGGAAAACAAGGACCTAAAGGACTGCAAGGACGACAGCCTTGATGTCCTTTCCGTCCTTGGTGTCCTTGCAGTCCTTTGCTCCGGCTTTTTCTGCCGAGCAGGCTCCTGTCCTCGCTGGGAGCGCCGGCATCCTTGCCGGCCTCTAACCCTTCCAGCCCCGGGCCCGCTGCTTCTGAGCAGATTGACGAAGATGTTGAAGGAAGGTACGATGGCGCAACCGTCCAGAATAGGTTCTAGCCGATTCTAAGAAGTCTAGACATGATCGACAGAATCGATCGCCTCCGGGTCTTCTTGAGTTCGAGGATGGCGGTGCTCGTGGATCTCCGCGCGGTGCTCAAGGAGGCGCTCGAGCGCCAAGGTCTCGATGTATTCGTCTATGAAGCGGACGCAGGGGCGCGTCCCGATTCACCTGAACAGGCGTCGCTCGCCGAGGTCGACCGGGCGGATATCGTTGTGTTCGTCGTAGAACACACCTATGGTGAGATAACGGAGCGTGAGTATGACCACGCCCGCGTTCGGGAGAAGCCATGCCTCGTCTACGTGCGGCACAGCGCGCAGGCTCCCGATCCGGACCAAGCGAAATTCCTCGCAAAGCTTGAGGGTGCGCGAGGTGTCCCAAGCCGGGAGACTTTCCGCGATGCGGTCGAGTTAGCGGGGAAGGTAGCACGCGACATCCAGGCCTGGTTGGTCCGGGAGTTCCGTCGGTTGTCCGCGGCCGTAGCCGATCAGTCGACGCCACCGCGCCAGAGCTCGCAGTTTGTGATCGACATGGACCGGCTCAGGACCGCGACTTCCGCCGGCCTGCAGGCTGGCGGTCCGGCGGACCTCCTATGCTGGCAGCTTCGGCTCTGGTTCGATGCGCTCGGATACCCGCTGGACGGGGAATCGTCCGCCGACGGGAGTTTCGTCGAATTTATCGTGCGCATTCCGGAACGACGGCGGGCCTTCTTCTCGGTTCTCGTTCGCGCGAAGCACACCGAGGTCCTTGCGCCGGACGTCGAGCAAGCGCGTGCCAGATTGACCGCGCGCAAGGAGCATGGGCGAGTTGACGAGTGTTGGGTGGTCGCGCCGCAGCGAGTCTCTCCGGCGGCACGGGCGGCCGCTGAGAAGGATCCCGATGTCTCGGTATTCACCTTGGACGAGGTGGTCGAGGAAGACGTGGATTTTACACGCTACTTCGAATGGCTCGAAGGCGAGGCGAAGCGAGAGAAATTGGACGAGTTCTACGTACCGCTTGCGGCGTCGGTGAACGAGGTGTCAGTAGACGGTAAATCCGTCGGCACGAGCCGCTACGAGAATGTGGGCGGGTACGTGGACCAATGGCTCCGCGACCCTTCCGCCGAGCATGTGAGTCTGCTGGGCGAGTTCGGCGCCGGGAAGTCCTGGTTCTCGCTCCAGTACGCCGTGACGCTTGCTCGTCAGTATCAAGGGGCACAGGAGAACAACTCTCCCCGTCCGCGCGTACCGCTCCTGGTTCGCCTGCGCGACTACGCGCGCGGCTTCAAGGACGTTGGAGCGCTGCTCACCGACGTTGTCTTCCGCGAACATGAGATTAACATCCCTTCGTACAAGGCATTGGAGACGTTGAACCGGCTCGGGCGCCTCCTCTTCATCTTCGACGGATTCGACGAGATGGCGGCGCGCGTCGATCGCCAGAAGATGGCAGACAATTTCTGGGCAATGGCAGCGGTGCTCGGCCCGGGCTCTAAGGCGATCCTCACCTGCCGAACGGAGTACTTCCACTTCGCCCAGCAAGCGCGCGACGTGCTCGGGGGAAAGTTGCGCGGCAGCAGGATGCGCGAGACGACCGACACGTCGCGCTTTCAGGTCGCGGAGCTCGCGATGTTCGATCGGGATCGCCTTGAGAAAGTCCTCTCAAAGAAGGCGGATCCGCGTCAGGTCAGGGCGGTCCTCGCAAATGAGAACCTTGTGGATCTCGCGAAGCGTCCAGTCATGGTCGATCTGCTGATCGAGGCGATGCCCTCGCTCGACGCCAACAGCGCTGACCTGGCTCAAGTCTACTATCTCGCCGTCAAGCGGAAGATGGAACGAGACATCGGCCACCAACGCACGTTCACGTCGATGGCGGAGAAGATGTTCTTCATGTGCGAGCTGTCGGCCGAAATGCTCTTCACTGACCAGATGAAACTCCATTTTAAGGCTTTCCCGGAACGCATCCGGCAGTACTTCGGGAGCCGAGCACAGGACGTTGAGGAAGACCACTGGCATCACGATCTCCTGTCCCAGACTATGCTAGTGCGCGATGACGAAGGGAATTACCGTCCCGCACATCGCTCCTTACTCGAGTTCTTCGCGGCCTACAAGCTCGCTGCCGAGATCGGCGCGATCCGCGACGATTACCTGACGGTATTTAATTCGGACCTCCAAGGCGACAGCGGCTTCGTTCCAGTTCGCGACCGTTGGTCGACCTTCTTCGGTGACACTGCTCCCGGGCGAAAGCGTTCAATTCCGGTGGCCGGGTTCGTCTGCGACACCGAAGAACGAGTTGCTGCGAGCTGGGGGCGAGCCAAAGTGGACGGCACGCTCGGCAAGTTGATCTACCTACTCTGCGGCGAGGACGGTATCAGGGCGGCACTCGCGTCGAGTGGGACTACGCCGTTGACGTCGTCCCACTTCGTCGCACGGCTGCTGTCGATCCTGAGCAGACAAGGCGGATTGCGCGGAGTGGAACTCGAAGGCGCCTTCGTCCGGAGTCTGACGCTCGGCAGCGTGGACATGAGCGGCGCCCGGTTGGCTCGCACGAAATGGGTCGAGGGCAACCTCACCAATGTCCGCCTTGATAGTGCCGACCTAACTGGAGCGCAATTTCAGAAAATAAGGCTCATTGACGTCACCTTTCGAGACTCTCAACTCGTATCCGTCGAGTGGGGCGACGGCGTGAGGATGATCGAAACCGTCTCTGCGGCGGCGTGGGCGCGCACATCCCGCGGCGATGTGGTGATCGTAAGCAGCAGCACTGGGCGTTTCTTCATTGTCGCCCCACATGAATCCCGTGCCTTCGAAGTGGAAGTGACGCCGCCGCTCGGTGCGAAGCGTTGGTACGACGAGGTCGAAGGTGAAGTCGATTGTTCGCCATTCGGCGTCGTGGATTTCGGCGTGAAGCCGAAGGAAGTTCCCGGGACGAAACAGTCACCGCCTTGGCGCAGACCCTTGCTCGCCGAGTCCGTTCAGTTGACCTACAAATCCCAGGCTCTTTCGGGCAGCGTCGACGAAGAAGTGGCCACTGTCCAGTTGCAGAGCACCGGTACCGAGTTGATTCGTGGCCGATTCATCGACGCCAGCCCACAGGGCGGTCCCGAGGACAGCTTTATCACGGTGGCCCCGTCGGGTCGGATGCTTGCGGGAATCCGGACGCCGCCCCGATCTCAATCCCACAATTCGACGACGGCGGTGGTGATCCGCGAGGATGGAACGGAACGAACACTCGCGGGTTTCAAGGGCGGTTGGAATGCGAGTGGTTCCTTCAGCCCGAGCGAGTCCCTCATCGCAGTCAGCGAGGGGAGGGAAGCCATCGGATTCTGGAGGACCGATACCGGTGATTTCGTCGCGCGCTTCGAGGTGCCGGCCACCCTCTCTGACGCCGTCGTCGACGGAGCTTCCGGAATCCCGCCGGAGCTTCTGCGATTCGTAACGCCAACTCCTGATGGATGGGTACTGGACACACCCGCAAGCGACCCGCAGCGGACACCTGCCGGATGAGTAGGGGAATAGGTCCCCCCTGGTGCAGGTGCCAGCCGCTTCTCCCCCGACGTCGTGCCCTTCACCAGAGCCGCGTCGCCTTGATTCCTCCACGATCTCCGGCCGGTCTGCCACGATTCGGCCATCGGCTCACCATCGCCGGGAAGCTTTTGCGTAGCTCGTGATGGACTCCAGCGCTTGGGCAATTCCGTGCAAGCTGTTTTGTGGGGGGTATGTTCTTTATGCACGCCGCTTTGAGAGCCTGGGGCGCCCGAGGGGAGGGCGGACCGTTCCTCCATGAAGGAGTTAGATTCTGCCACCAGGCTGTGGTAAACTTTCTCGAAGCGAAACCCTCTCAAAGGAGGAAAAACATGAAAAGCAGTCGTTTGTCTTTCCTGCTGTCTTCGTTCGCTTTGGCTGGAGCCGCCCTGGTCTTCGCTCCGGCAGCCTGGGCCTCGTGCACCTGCGCCAATACGGTCATTGGAACGTCCGGCAATGACATCCTGACCGGCGGCACGGGAGTGGACTGCATTTACGGGGGTGATGGAACGGACCAGCTCTACGGCTACGGGGACAATGACTGCCTCTATGGCGAAGGGGACCCCGACCTGGTCTGGGGCGGTAGCGGCGACGACGAGCTCTTCGCCGGTCCTTCCGGGATCTATGGCGACTACGCGGATGGCGAGGAGGGAGCGGATCTGATCGATGGCGGAGACGACGTCGATACCCTGGTGGGATATCGAGGCAATGACATCGTCGTCGGCGGCAACGGGGATGACGATCTGTATGGCGGAGCGGATAACGACAGCCTCACCGGCCAGGCCGGGACCGACCGCGCCGATGGCGCCGCCGGCACGGATTTCTGCGATGCCGAGACCGAGCTGAACTGCGAGCTGTGAGCCGCGGGCTTGCCGGATTTCCGGAGGGCTTTGCACACCTGCGATGCCCTCCGGCTCCTTCTCTGAGAGTCGAACCATGGGACGTCTCGCTTTTCTCGGGATTCGTTGCCTCGCCGCCCTTTCGCTCTCCCTGGTCACGGCGGGCGCCGCGCTCGCCCAGCCTGCGGCCGAGCCGCTGATCCTCTCCGGACAGGTGATCGATGCGATCGGCCGGAAGCCGATTGCGAACGCGCTCGTAAGGGTTTCCGAGGATGCGGGCGCCGCGGTCCGCGCGGATGCCGAAGGGCGCTTCCGGGTGGAGGCTCCCGGGCGCCGGCGGTTCGTTCTCGAGGCTCTCGCCCCGGGTTTTTTGCTCAAGAAAGTCGCGATCGCCCGGCCCCAGCTCGTGAGCCGCAAGATCGGAACGATCGCTCTGGAGCGCGCCGGCCGGCTTCGCGGCCGGGTGGTGGACCCGCAGGGCCGCCCGGTGGCGGGCGCGGCGGTCCTCGCCGTCCCTGAGGGCGCTCTGGGAGACCGGGCCTTCTCGCCGTCCGATCCCGTGGCGGACCGGGCCGAGACCGATCCCCAGGGCCGCTTCGAGCTACTTCACGTTCGGCCCGAGCAGAAGTATGAGATCCGGGCTTCCCGGGCCGGAGCGTTCCCGGTGGCCCAGAGCGCCACGGTGGGCGATCCCGCGATGCCGCCGCGCGATCTGACGCTCGTGCTGGCCCCGGCCCGTGCCGCCCGCGGGAAGGTTCAGGACCCCGCCGGCCGGCCGATCGCGGGAGCCGAAGCGGCCGTGCGCCCGGCCCTCCGTCCCGGGTCTGAAGACGATGGATCGGTGGAGGAGGCGGGCAGCCCACCCGTCCAAAGCGATGTCCAGGGCGTCTTCTCGCTCCCGGAGCTGCCTGCCGCCGAGGTGGAGCTGTCGGTCCGCCGCAAGGGATACGCTCCCGCCGTCTTCCCAGCGCTACGAGCTCCCAAGGGCACCGGACCCGCGGATCTGGGCGTGATCACTCTTCGTCCCGGGGCGGCGCTGACCGGCCGCGTGATCAACCCCCGCGGCCAGGCCGTCCCCGGCGGCGAGATCTTCCTCCTGGCCCGGCCGGCCAGTCCCCAGGAGATGGAGCGGGCGCTCCAGGGGCGCAAGCCCGCTGCGGCCGTGGGGGCGGATGGGCGCTTTTCCATCGAGGATCTGGCCCGGGGGGCTCCGGTTCACGTGGTCGTCCGGGCTCCCGGTTATCTGGCTGCCCAGGTCCGCGCGGTCCGTCCTCCCACGGCGAAGCCGGTCGTGATCCGTCTGGAGCCCGAGGCGGCCTTGTCGGGCCGGGTTGTCGACGAGGCCGGCGAGCCGGTGCCGGGCGCTCGCATCGATCTGTACTGGCAGGCGTTCCTGCCCGAAGAGCCGGACCGCCCGGTGGGAAGGCCGATCCTCCGGAACGCGCGAGCGGATGGCGGGGGACGCTTCGAGCTTCGGGGCCTCCCTGCCGGCAAGGCGCGGGTCAGCGCGGCCGCTCCGGCCTTCGTTCCCCTCGAAGGCGTCGAGGTTGATCTGCCCCGGCCATCGACCGCCGGAGAGCTCCGGCTGGTGCTCGAACGGGGCGCTCTTCTCCAGGGGCGCGTCACCACTGCGGCCGGCGAGCCGGTGCCGGCGGTCCGCGTCGGCGTCAGCGGAGCCGCAGCCGCCACGAACGACGACGGCCTGTACTGGCTCGAAGGCACGGAGCTCGGCCGGCAGGAGGTCGTCTTCCTCCATCCGAGCTACGGCCGGGTGGCGAAGCCCTTCGAGATCCAGCCGGGGGTCAACGTGCTGGACGTGGCGTTCGAGCCGGGGGGCGAGGTCGCGGGCCGCGTGGTGGACGACGCCGGCAAACCCGTGCCGGGCGCCCGGGTCGAGATGGCGCCCGTGAATCGTTTCGAGCCGCGGCAGTATCGCGACGTCACCGGCGAGGACGGCCGCTTCCGCCTCTCCCCGGTGGTCGCGGGCCAGTACCACCTGAGGGCCGGCGCCGACGGATTCACCGACACCGAGCATCCGGGGACGCTCACGGTGGCCGCTGACCCCGTCTCCAACCTGGAGGTCACGCTCGAAAAAGGAGCCACGCTCTCCGGAAGGATTCTCGGGCTCACCGCGGAAGACCTGGCCCAGGTGGAGGTCGAGGCCCGTGGCGACGGGGGAGAGACGGTGGCCGCCTGGACCGATGGACGGGGCCGTTACGAGATCCGGCCGCTCGCGTCCGGAGACTGGACGGTGACGGCCCGGCTCTGGGACGACCAGCGGCAGGCGAGGACTCGCGTCGCGATCCGCCGCTCCGATCGCGAGGTGACGCGGGATCTGGAGTTCGAGAAGCGCCTGGCGCTGACGATCCAGGTGTTTTATGACGAGGAGCCACTCCCGGACGCCCAGGTCTCCGTGCGCGGCCAGCGGATCACGGCCGAGCGGACCGCCACGACCGACTACGAGGGCCGGGCCCGCTTCGACGACCTCGCGCCGGAAACCTATCGCATCGGGGTGCTCCATAGCCGGAACATGCTCGTGCACAACGATCAGGTCGACCTCCAGGAGGATCGGGAGATGGTCCTGCGTCTCGAGGGTGCCACGGTCGGCGGTCTGGTGGTCAGCGCGGCCGATGGCGCGCCGATTCCAGAGGCCCTGCTCTCGCTGCGGCCCGTAGAGGGGCCGGAATATCTGGTCACCGCGGATACCAAGGCCGATGGCCGCTTCGTGGTCCACCGGGTGCAGCCGAACCGCTACCGCCTCCAGGCGAACGCCCGGGGATTTCTTCTGGCCGAGCAGGAGATCCAGGTCGCCAGCGGGCAGACGCTCGACAATCTGGAGCTCCGGCTCGAGCCGGCGCCGGGAGCCAGAATCCGCGTTGCTCTCGCCTCGGGCCAGGTGCCGTCGCTCGTGCACGTGCAGGTCCGCGACCCGGCCGGCAGGACGGTGCTCGCCGAATCCCGGCAGGCGGATGCCTCCGGAGAGATCCAACTGTCGTCCCTCCCGCCCGGCTCCTGGACCCTGCTCCTCCGCGCCGACGGCGGAGCCCTGGCCACGGCGAGCCTGGTGACCCCCTCGGCGGAACCCGTCCCGGTGACGCTGCCGCCCGGCGGAAAGCTGAGCGTCCGTGTGCCGGCCCTCGTCCCCTCGGACCTGGTCGGAACGGTCCGCCTGCTGGCTGCGGACCGTCAGCCGTTCTGGACGGTCGGGCGCGGCGGACAGGTCGAGCAGCAATGGCCGCTCGTGGGAGGCAAGGCCGTCATCGACGGAGTGCCAACTGGGAGCTGGATCGTCCAGGTGGAGACGCCGGATGGCCAGAGGTGGCAGGGTGCGGCGGTGACGTCCGGGGCCGCGGAAGCGGCCGTTTCGATCGAGTAGCCCCCGCAAGCGCGATGACGGTCAACGCCGCCGCGACGGCGAACGTGATCCGCATGCCGGTGGCGGTGGCCGCGGGAGGCGCCGTCGTAATGTCGGCGGCTCCGGAGGCGAGCGCGAACACCGCACCCATCACCGAGGTTCCGGTGATGAGCCCGAGATTGCGCGACAGGTTGAGCAGGCCGGAGATGACGCCCCGCTGGTCCGGGGAGACGTCGGCCAGGACGGCGGTGTTGTTGGCCGTCTGGAACAGCGCGTAGCCGGCGGTGAGGATCGCGATCGGGGCGATGTAGCCGGCGGCGCCGAAGCTCGCCGGCAGCGTCGACAAAAGAATGGAACCGGCCGCGATACCGGAAAGCCCGGCGACGGACATGCGTTGGGCGCCCAGGCGGTCCACGAGGCGGCCGGCGGGCGCGCCGGTCAGCGCGGCGACGAGCGGACCGACGGACACGGCGAGCCCGACGAGCGCCGCGTCGAGCCCGAGCGCCCGCGAGAGATAGAACGGCCCGACCACCAGCGTCGCCATCACCACCATCGAGACGAGCGCGCTCAGGGTGAGGCCCGTGCGGAGCCCTGGATCGCGGAGCATCTCCAGTCGGATCAAAGGCGAGGCGGCTCTCTCCTCCCGGCGGTCCTCGGGCAGATGGCGATACGCGAGAAGGAGAGTCAGGAGGCCCAGCGGGACCTTGACGAGGAAGAGGGCCCGCCAACCGAGCCCGGCGATCAGAAGGCCGCCCAGCGAAGGACCGAGCGCGGTGCCGATGGCGGACGTCGTGCCGAGCAGCCCCATTGCGCTGCCGGTCTTGTCCTTCGGCACCGTCTCACCGACCAACGCAAGGGTGAGGGCCATCATGGCGGCCCCTCCGAGGCCCTGCAACACCCGCGCGGCGATCAGCATCCCGAGCGTGGGCGCGGCGCCACACAGGACCGAGGCCACGGTGAACAGGAAGATGCCGGCCAGCAGCAACCGCCGGCGGCCGAGGACGTCACCGAGCCGCCCGACTCCGACGATTAGGATGGTGGTGGCGAGCAGATAACCGAGGACGATCCACTGGACTTCCTGAAAGGAGGCGTCAAACGCCTGCGCCAACGCCGGCAGGCCGACATTGGCGATGCTGGTACCGAGGGAAGACAGCAACATGGAGAGCGAAAGGCTGGCCAGCGCCCACCGGACTGAAGGTGTCTGTTTCAACATGATCCAAAGCATAGCCGGCGGCGGACCTTGCGGAAGACGCGCCGTGTGCACTGTATTCGTGCGTTTGGCGCATGCATCCCGTGCACCCTGTGCTAGGGTCGATGCATGTCGAAACCCGATCTCAATCTGCTCGTCACCCTGGACGCGCTGCTCGCGGAAGGCAGCGTTGCGCGCGCGGCCCAGCGGTTGCGGCTGAGCCCGTCGGCCATGAGCCGGGCCCTGGAGCGATTGCGCAAGACGACGGGCGATCCGCTGTTGGTGAGAGCCGGACGCGGTCTCGTTCCCACACCCCGGGCGCTCGAGCTCCGCGAGCGGGTGAGTCAACTCGTCGAGGATGCGGAAACGGTTCTACGTCCTGCCGAGAAGCTCGATCTGAAACAACTCGTCCGCACGTTCACGCTGCGGACCAGCGACGGCTTTGTCGAGAATTTCGGACCGGACCTCCTGGCTCGCGTGGGCCAGGAAGCTCCCAGGGTACGGCTGCGCTTCCTGCAGAAGGCAGACAAAGACAGCGCGCTGCTGCGCGACGGAGCCATCGATCTGGAAACCGGCGTCGTGGAGACGGCGACGGCTCCGGAGCTGCGCGCGCAGGCGTTGTTCCGGGACCGTTTCATCGGCGTCGTGCGAAAGGGGCACCCGTTGAGCCAGGGCGAGATCACGCCCTCCCGGTATACGTCCGGCAGGCACGTCTGCGTCTCGCGGCGGGGCCTCGAGCAGGGGCCGATCGATGAGCCTTTAAAGGCCTTGGGATTGGAACGCGAGATCGTCACGATCGTCAGTGGCTTTTCGACCGCGCTGGCTTTGGCCCGGGGCACCGACCTGATCGCGAGCGTTCCCGAACGGCACACCACGAACCTGCGGGCCGGAATGCACAGTTTTTCCTTGCCGTTCTCCACGCCGGAGATCACGGTTTCCCTGCTCTGGCACCCGCGGATGAGCGCCGATCCAGCGCATCGTTGGCTCCGCGGGTGCGTTCAGAAGGTTTGCGCGGAGCGATCAGAAGCTGACTCGGACTCCTAGTCGCAGCGACGTTGGCGGTGTTCGCAGCACCGGCCTCTTGTATCCCGGGTTCACGGGCGTGGGCGAGGCGTTGTCGGCCTCCTGGAAGCCCCAGCGTTGATCGAGGAGCAGGGGGCTCTGGGCGTTCAGCACGTTGAAAACGTCCAACAACAGGTTGATCGTGGCAGGCCCTACGTCCACCGGATAGCCGAGGTGGAGGTCCGCTTCGTAGGTGTCCGGAGTCCTGCCTTCGGCGCCGCGGCGGCTGAGGAAGAACTCGTAGCGGCCGTAGATGTCTGAATAGCCGTAGCGGGTCACCGGCGTGCCCGTGCGGTAGTAGGCCGAGAGCCCCAGCGACAGCTTCCAGGGCGTGAAATACATCCCCGAAACCTTGAACTGATGCCGGCGGTCGTTCGACAGCGGCCCCTTGTTGGTGACCCGCGAAAGGTCGCTGCCGTTGGTGAAGAAATCGTAATAGTCGTAGGCCGCCGTGATGTTGGGATCGGCGCCCACGTTGGTGAACGGCGCGTAGAGGCCGTCGAAGTTGCCTTCGAGCTTCGAGTAGAGATACGACGCCATGGCCTGCCAGTTCTTCGAAAGCCGCTTGTTGGCGTCGAGCTGCACGCCCCTGAAGATCCGCTTGGGCTCGGGCGCCTCGAAGGTCTGCGCGTAGTCGAGCGTGAACACCCGCCGCATGATGCCGCGGCCCGGATTGCCGATGCAGTAGGTGCCGTCGTCCGCGCAGAGGAAGTCTTCGATCACCTCGCCGTAATCGCGATAGATGCCCTTGATGCCCACCGCCACGTCCGGCTGGACCTCGCGCTCGTAGCCGAGCAGGATCTCGTTGAT
>DATEIO010000188.1:0-8923 GCA_035278895.1 Thermoanaerobaculia bacterium
GGTCTACGACTTCGGCGGCGGCACCTTCGACATCTCGATCCTCGAGGTGGGCGAGGGCGTGGTCGAGGTGAAGTCGACCAACGGCGACACCCACCTGGGCGGTGACAACATCGACCAGCGGATCATCGAGTGGCTGCTCGAGGAGTTCAAAAAGGACCAGGGCATCAACCTCGGCAACGACGCGATGGCCATGCAGCGCTTGAAGGAGGCCGCGGAGAAGGCCAAGATCGAGCTGTCCTCGGCGCAGGAGAGCGAGATCAACCTGCCGTTCATCACGGCGGACGCCTCGGGCCCCAAGCACCTGAACATCCGGCTGACCCGGCCGAAGCTCGAGCAGCTGGTCGAGGACTTGGTCCAGCGCTCGATCGCGCCGTGCCGCCAGGCTCTGAAGGACGCCGGGCTCGACCCCAAGGACATCGACGAGGTCGTGCTCGTCGGCGGCCAGACCCGCATGCCGGCCATCCAGAAGGTGGTGAAGGACTTCTTCGGCAAGGAGCCCCACAAGGGCGTCAACCCGGACGAGGTCGTGGCGGTCGGCGCGGCCATCCAGGGCGGCGTGCTCGGCGGCGAGGTCAAGGACGTCCTGCTGCTCGACGTGACCCCGCTGTCTCTCGGCATCGAGACCCTGGGCGGCGTGTTCACCAAGCTCATCGAGCGCAACACGACCATCCCGACGCGGAAGAGCGAGATCTTCTCGACCGCGGCGGACAACCAGACCTCCGTCGAGGTGCACGTGCTCCAGGGCGAGCGCGAGATGGCGCGGGACAACCGCACGCTCGGCAAGTTCCACCTGGTGGGCATCCCGCCGGCGCCCCGCGGCGTGCCGCAGATCGAGGTCGCGTTCGACATCGACGCCAACGGCATCGCCCACGTGTCGGCCAAGGATCTGGGCACCGGCAAGGAGCAGAAGATCACGATCACCGCTTCTTCCGGCCTCGCCGACTCCGACATCGAGCGGATGGTCAGAGACGCCGAGTCGCACCGGAGCGAGGACCAGGAGCGCCGCCGGCAGGTGGAGGCGCGCAACAAGCTCGACAGCCTGGTCTACTCGACCGAGAAGACCTTCGACGAGCACAAGGACAAGCTCTCCCCCGAAGCCAAGGGCGAGATCGACCGCGCGGTCGCTCAGGCCAAGCAGGCTCTGGAGGGCGACGACACGGCGGCGATGGAGCGGGCGGCGGAGGAGCTCAGCCGGGCCTCGCACAAGCTGGCCGAGGCCATGTACCAGCAGGCCGGCGCGGGCGCGGGTGCGGCGGGTGCGGCCGGAGGCGGGCAGGGTCAGGGTCCGCGCGGTCCGCAGGGCGGCGGCGCCTCGGACGAGGTGATCGACGCCGAGTACGTGGACGTGGACGAGAAGCGCTGAGCGGAGGCTAGGGTTCCATGGCGCCGCTCAAGAAGATCTACCTCGAAGAGCTGGCTCGCATCCAGGACCGGATCAACGGCCTCTTCGAGCAGGCGCTTCTCCCCGCGGAGTACGACGACCGGGATGGGGGCCTGCCGGGCACCTGGGCCCCCTCGGTCGACGTGCTGGAGACCGAGGATTCGTACCTCCTCTTCGCCGAGCTGCCCGGCGTCCGGCGGGAGGACATCCAGCTCCAGGTCAAGGACCGGAGGCTCGAGCTCACGGGCCTCCGGCACCCCCTGGGGGAAAACCGGAACTTCCTCCGCATGGAGAGAAGCTACGGGCCGTTCCGCCGCGTCTTCGATCTTGGAGCGCCGGTGGACACGGAAAACATCTCCGCCCGTTTCGACCAGGGAATCCTCAAGGTCGACATCCCGAAACGGTCGGGGACGACGACCGTACCGGTCCAGGAGGAGTCCTGATGCCGGGGAGACGGCGCAAAACCGAACAGCAGTACGTGATGATCAGCGTAGTGGCCGAGCGCTACGGCATTCATCCCCAGACGCTCCGTCTCTACGAGCGCGAGGGGCTGATCAAGCCCGACCGCAGCGCCGGCAACACCCGCCTCTACGACCAGGAAGCCATCCGCCGCCTGGAGATCATCCTGACGCTGACCCGTGAGCTGGGCGTGAACCTGGCGGGCGTCGAGGTGATCCTCAACATGAAGGAGCAGATGGATAAGATGCAGATTCAGGTGGAGAAGCTCCTGGAGCACGTCAAGCAGCAGGCCCAGGCGCGCCACGCCGACTCCGAGCACGCCCTGATCAAGCTCCACGGCGGGCCGCTCAGCAAGGTTCGATAAAACATTTCTCTGTAGGGGCGGCCCTGTGTGGCCGCCCTGTCCTTTTCGACCCACCTTGAGTCGGGATGCGCGTGTTACGATTTCTCCGTGCCGGTCAACGAAGCGAATGAAGAGCCCTGTCCTCAGTGCGGCGGGCGAGGGTGGGTCGTGGTGGCGGACGGGAGGAATGGAACGGCCCGGGCCTGCTCCTGCCGGGAGAGAGACGTCGTGCCCCGCCTGCTCGCGGCGGCCGGAGTGCCCGCGCGGTACCGGCACTGCCGGCTGGGGAACTTCCACGTGTCGAGCAGCTCGTCCCGCACCGATCCGCAGCTCCTGCGGGCGCGGCAGACGGCCGAGCGCTACGTCGAGGAGTTCCTCCAGGAAAACGGCGGGTTCCGCCAGTCGGGTCTTCTCCTGGTGGGGCCCCCGGGAGTGGGGAAGACGCACCTGGCCGTGGCCGTGCTCGTCGAGCTCGTCGAGCGCCACCGGATCCACGGCCGGTTCGTTGAGTTCACCTCGCTCATCCACCAGATCCAGGCCACGTTCGACCCCGGCTCCGAGGAGTCGAAGCGGGAGGTCCTGGACCCTCTCGCCCAGGCCGAGCTCCTGGTGCTGGATGAGCTGGGCGCGCAGCAGCCCACCCCCTGGGTGCGGGACATCCTCTACCTGATCATCAACACCCGCTACACCAAGCGGTTGCCCACGATCTTCACCACCAACTACCGCCTGGAGGCCGCGCAGCCCGCGCGCCCCCGGGCGGCCCAGCCCCGCGCTGCGAGCCTGGACCGCGGGCGGGATCCCGAGACCCCGCAGAGCTTCGAGGAAACGGCGCTCTTGGGCACCCGGCTCCCTCCCATGCTGGTGAGCCGCCTCTACGAGATGGCCCAGCCCGTGGTGCTCGACGCGGTCGAGGACTTCCGGCGCGAGCACGCGGTCCACGGGGCGCACATGCGATGAGGCTCTCGGCCCTCGACTGCCTGCGGCGGGGCTTCCGGAACCTGTCGGCCAACTGGGAGCTGGTCCTCCTGCAGTGGCTCCAGTCCCTGCTCGTTCCCGCGCTCCTGTTTCTGGGGATCGCCGCGCCCGTCGCGATCCTCGCGGGTCCCGGAGCCTTTGGCCGGAAGGGGCCGGTTCTGGGGAGGGCCTTTTCGCGGATCGCGGAAGACCCTCCGATCCTCCTCCTCTCGCTCGTCGCCGCGCTCGCGCTGTGGCTCCTCGCCTACGTCGTCTACTGCTACTTCCAGGCGGGGACGTACGGCGTGCTGTGGACGGCCGACCGCCAGGCCCTGCCCGGTCCGCCGAAAAGCCCGCTCCTCTTCCGCACCTTCAGCGTGCGCGATTTCTTCGGCTGGGGCGGGCGCTACGTCGGGCGCTACTTGCGGTTCTTCCTCTTCGCCTGTCTTCTGGCGGCGCTGGCCTTCGGGGGGATCGTCCTGTGGATCGCCTCGATCGCCGAGGGGGGCCAGGCGTGGGGAGCCGGGGCCGCGCTGGGGATCGGCTGCGGCGGGATCTTCCCCCTGGGTTTCCTCGCCCTGGTCTTCTCCTTCTGGTTCTCCGTGGCCCAGGCCGATCTCGCCCGCGAAGGCTCTTCCGTCGGGGCCGCCTCGCGCCTGGGGCTCTCGGTGCTCGGCCGCCGGCTCGGCGCCGTGCTCTTCCTGTTCTTCGTGTTCCTCCTGGTCGCGGCCGCCCTGGCGTTCGCGTTCTTCCTGATCTCGATCGTCGTCGACCTGCTGCTGTCCGGCGCGCCCGCGATGCGCGCCGTGACGCAGCTCCTCCTTCTCTTCGCGCAAGGAATTCCGAACGCGCTCCTGGCCGTGGCCCTGGGCGCCGCCCTGGTGGCCCTGGTCCGGAGCGAGACGCAGATGCCGATGCGGAAACGTCCCGAGGTGCAGACCGCGTGAGAATGAAGCTCCTTCCCGCCGTGCTCGTCCTGCTGATGATTTCGGGCTGTGCCCGAAGGCTTCCTCCTCCCGCCACCCGGGTGCCGGCGCCCGCGCCCCAGCCCGCTCCGGCGCCGCCTCCTCCCACGCCCGCGCCGCAGCCCGCGCCTCCCGTAGAGGAGACTCCGCGGGAGCCGGAGCCGGAGATCGGGCCGGCCGAAAACCTCATCATCAAAGTAGGGCTCGCGAGCGATCTTGAGTCCGTGGCCATTCCCTGCTGTGAAGAGACGCTCACGGCCGCCGTCGACGAGAAGCCGCTGCCGGTGTCCGGCGCGCTCACCGTAGCGCCCGCCGCGGCGAGCGCGCAGAAGGGCTTCTACCGTCTCCAGGTGGCCGCCCTGCGCGACGAGCGCCAGGCCCAGGATCTCGCCCGCCGCCTCTCCCGGGAGACCGGCCAGCCCGGCGAGGCCAACTTCGACGCCGACCTGGACCTCTACCGCGTGCGCCTCGGCGAGTACCCCACGCGCGAAGCCGCCGAGCAGGAGATGCGGCGGCTCGCCACGATCGGGGTCACGAGCGCGTTCATCGTCAACGAAGGCTCGGCCGTGTCGCAGCCGGCCTTCCGCATCACCCAGGGCGGAACCTCGGCCGTCTACCCCGGGCGCTGGCTCTCCGTGACGCCCACAGGCAGCTCGGTCCGCGTGCAGGGGAAGCGCTACCGCGGCCGGCTCCTGGTGTTCCTGAACGACCGCGGAATGCTCAACCTCATCAACGAGCTTCCGGTCGAGGACTACCTGCGGGGCGTCGTTCCGAGCGAAATGGGGCCCGAGCAGTACAACCAGGTCGAGGCCCTGAAGGCGCAGGCCGTAGCCGCCCGCACCTACACGCTCAGAAACCTCGGCGAGTTCTCCCGCGAGGGGTACGACATCTGCTCGACGCCGCGCTGCCAGGTCTATCGGGGCATGGCCGTCGAGCACTCCCTTTCCGACCGCGCCATCCGCGAGACGGCCGGGCAGGTGCTCCTCTACCACGGCGATCTGGTCGACGCCCTCTACAGCTCGACCTGCGGCGGGCACACCGAGGACGTGCAGGTGATCTTCCCCCTGAAGCAGGAGCCGTATCTGCAGGCCGTTCCCTGCATGGAGACGGGGATGGCCCGGATCGAGGGGGATCTCCCCGTGGGGATCGAGCTCGCCTCCGGGCTCGCGTGGAAGCTCCTGCCGCCTACGGCCGGGGTGTCACCCGTGCAGGCGCTGGCCGCCCGGCTGGAGCACCTGGCGTTTCTCGCCGGGCTGCCGGCGCCGCGCGAGCGGCTGGCCTCGCTCGACCGCCGCGAGGTCCAGCGCTTCGTCTCCGCCGCCTTCGACCTGGCGCTCGACGCCCGCCTGTTCCTGGCGCCCGAGGACGTCCAGTACCTCTTGAGCAATCCGCCGCCGGACTGGAGCGAGGACGACCGCCGCCGCGCGGCCTACCTCATCCGCAGCGGCTTGATCTCGGGGCCGCTCGACCAACCGCTCTCCGACCGGGAAATCGACCGGATGCTTCTGGCGCTCGCCGAGCTGCTCCGCGTGGTGGAGCGGGAGGACGTCTCGTTCCTCTCCATGGCGAACGGCACGCTCACCGTCCGCGACAGCAAGGAGGACAAGGCGCTGTCCCCGCAGGGGATTTCCACCTACCGCCGGCAGGGAGAGATGATGCTCGCCGCCACCCTGGCGCTCCTGCCCGGCGACCGCCTGACCCTCTTCCGGCAGGGAGACCGCCTCCTCGCCGCGGCCCAGGAGGTGGATCTGGACGGCGTCGCCTTCGACCGCAGCAGCCCCTACAGCAACTGGACCCGCTTCCGCAGCGACTCCCAACTCGCGTCGCAGGTGAGCACCCGCTTCCCCGGCGTGGGCTTCAAGAACCTGGAAATCCTGGAGCGCGGCGAGTCCGGCCGGGTGGGGAAGATCCGCATCCTGGGCTCGAACGGGCAGACGGTCGAGGTCGACGGCCTGGCGATCCGCTGGACGCTGGACGTGCCCGACACGCTCTTCACCGCCAAGCGCCTGGCGCCCGAAGGGCGGCCCGCGGGTTGGCTCTTCACCGGCAAGGGCTTCGGCCACGGCGTGGGCATGTGCCAGGTCGGGGCCTACGGCATGGCGCAGCGCGGGCACAGCTACAAGGAGATCCTCACCCACTACTACACGGGCGTCGAGCTGGGCCGGGTCCGCCGCAAGTATGCCCCGGCGGTCTCCGCCACGGGGAAGTAGAAATGGAGAGATCTCTCGCCTCGTACATCGATCACACCCTGCTCAAACCCGAGGCGACCGCCGCGGAGGTCGCCCGGGTGATCGCCGAAGCCCGCGAGCACGGCTTCGCCTCCGTCTGCCTGCCGCCGGTCTACGCCCCGATGGCGGCCGAAGGGCTCGCCGGCACCGCCGTCCACACCGGCACCGTGGTCGGCTTCCCCCTGGGCTACGTCCACCCCGCCGTCCGCCTCGCCGAGTCGCTCCGCGCGATCGAGGACGGCGCCGAAGAGCTCGACACGGTCCTGAACATCTCCTGGCTGAAGAGCGGGGAAGAGCAGCGCGTCCTGGACGACCTGGCCGCCTGGGTTTCCGGGGTGCGCGCCGCGAGGCAAGGGCTGATCCTCAAGGTGATCCTGGAGACCTGCCTGCTGACTGAAGAAGAAAAGGCCCGCGGAACGGAGCTCGTAGCTGTTTGTGGCGCTGATTTCGTGAAGACCTCCACCGGCTTCGCGAAAGGCGGGGCCACCGTGGAAGACGTCGCTCTGCTAGCCCGCACCGCGGCCGGCCGGATCGGGGTAAAGGCCTCTGGCGGAATCCGCGATGCGGCGGCGGCCCGGGCGATGATCGCGGCTGGGGCGACCCGGCTGGGAACGTCGAGCGGGGTGGCGATCGTGGCAGCCGGGGACTGACACGGACGAACACGGACAGGCAAGCGGCGGATTTTTCGTCCGTGTTGGTCCGTGCCCGTCCCTGTCAGTCCTTTCGAGCTACAACCTTTCCCAATCCTGCATCACCGCCTCCGCCGCCCTCCTCCCGGAGGTGAGCGCTCCTTGCAGCGACGGTGAATCCCGGTGATCGCCGCAGAAATAGAAGCCCGGCCGCCGCCGCACCGGCAAGCTCACGGGCTCGAGCGAGCGCCGGGCGGGGAGCGCGCGGTGGATACGGTAGATCCGGAGGAGACGCCATGGGGCGGCGTCGGGGCCGAACCAGGCGACGAGCTGTTTTCTCACCTCCTGCTCGAGCTCCTTCTCGTCCGCCTCGGCTCCGCCGATCACCGTGGCGGAAATGAGCGCCTTCCCTTCCGGAGCGTAGGAAGGCGCTACGGCGCTCGGCACGCAGAGGTTGTCCACCGGGCCGTCGCCATCTCCATTGAGGATCAGGACCGGCTTTGTCACCGGGGGCTTGTCCGCCGCGAAGTAGAGGCAGGCCGTGCCGTGGAACCCGGGAGCGTTCAGGCCCGGCATCAGCCGCGCCGTCTCGGGCGCTTCGGCCGCCAGGATCACGGCCTTGGCGGGGATGCGCTCGCCTCCCGCGAGCCTCACCTCGCCTTCGCCCACGGACTCGACCCGTGCTCCGTAGCGCACCGTTCCGGCGAAAAGGCGCGCGGCGAGTTGCTCGGGAATGGCCCCCATCCCTGTGGCGGGGAGCGCGGCCCTGCCCAGGCTGAACATGCGGAAGACGAACTCCAGCATGCGGCTCGACGTGGCGAGGTCCGTCTCCAGGAAGATCCCGCCGAAGAAGGGGCGGAAAAACGAGCCGATCATCCGGTCGCTGAAGCCGAAGCTCCGGAGGGCCTCCTGGGTCGAGGTCTCCGGCCGCGCCCAGAGGTCGTCGAGCGAGCCCTGGAGCACGTGGCGGCGCAGCTTCGCAATCAGGAGCTTGTCCTCCAGGCTCCCCACGGGCGCCGCGAGCGTGGCCGGCGCGGCCCAGGGACGGCGGAAGGGGTCCGCCACCTGGTGAAACTTGCCACGGACTCGCACCAGGGCTCCGGGGAGGAAGGCGTGCAGCTTCAGGGCGTCGTAGTCCAGGACTCGCCGGGCTTCCGGATACGCCGTGAGGAGCACCTGGAAGCCCCGGTCCAGGAGAAAGCCGTCCACCTTGTCCGTGCGGACCCGGCCTCCCGGCCCGTCCGACGCTTCGAGCACGAGACAGGAGAGGCCCTTCGCCTGCAGCTCCAGGGCACAGCAGAGCCCCGCCATTCCCGCCCCGACGACCACCACCCGCGCTTCGGATTGAGAGCTCTTCGCCATGGCGCGTACTCTAATCGAGTCCGCCGGGGGAGCGTCAGGCCAGACCGCCGCCTCCCCCGATCGCTTCACCGCCCGTACTTGTACATCAGCTCGATGAGCTCGTCATACATCGCCTCCGCCTCGTCCGGGCTGCTCATGATGGCGTTCGTCGCGCAGTGCTTCAGGTGGTTCCTCATCAGCTCCCGGGCCACGCCGCGGAGGGCTTCGTGGACGGAGGAGATCTGGGTGAGGACGTCCGCGCAGTAGCGGTCTTCCTCGACCATCTTCTGGAGCCCGCGGACCTGGCCCTCGATGCGGCGCAGGCGCTTCAGGTTCCTCTCCTTGGTGTCGGCGTCAACGCCGTGGGCCTTGCGCCCGGGCTCCGCGTGGGAGGTGGCTTCCTGTTCCATTCCTTCTTCCTTTCCGTTCAGGCCACCCGCGCGCGGCGGAGGCGGAGGCTGTTGGCGACGACGCTCACGGAGCTGAATGCCATGGCCGCGCTCGCCAGGATCGGCGAGAGCAGCAGCCCGAAGGCGGGGTAGAGCGCTCCGGCGGCGACCGGGATGCCCACCACGTTGTAGACGAAAGCCCAGAAGAGGTTCTGCTTCATGGTGCGCATGGTG
>DATEIO010000189.1:0-3875 GCA_035278895.1 Thermoanaerobaculia bacterium
CGCTGCCGCTTCCCTGCCGGCGTTTGCCGAGCGTCCCTGCGGCTGCGGCTACTGCTCGACGGTCAGCCCCACGGAGAGCTGCAACTTCATGGGCACCCACACGACATGTGGAGATTTTCTCGCCGTCACCCTCTGCACCCCCTTGGGTTGAAATCGGGACGGACTGAAGGGCGCTGGCTTCTCAAGCTTATTTGCATTACTCTATGCGCCCGCTGGGCTCACCGGGAGCTCGGCCGAGTTTCAACCAGCAAGGAGAACAACAACATGACCCTCAACAAGCTCGCCCGGATCGTAGGTCTCTCCCTCGTCGTCGCCACCTCGGCCCTGCCGATGGTGTCCGCCGCCCCTCCCCAGCCGTGCAGCTGCGACTACTGCCAGACGGTCGCCCCCACGACGCGCTGCCAGTTCAACGGTTCCACGACCTGTGGAGCGTGGCTCGCCGTCACGCTCTGCCCGGCCCAGTAAGGCAATCGGGGAGCCGCCCGTCCAGGCGGCTCCCCATTCTGTTTACTTCGTCCGCCGGTAGTGCGCGGTCATGAACTCCTGCCAGTTGCCGTCGTCGTCCTGGAAGTTGGACGTCAGCACCCGGTGATCGTCGCTCTCGAGCGTGATCACGTCCCTGTACTTCGCCATCTTGGCCGGGTCCGTGAAGCTCGGGCCCTCGGCGTACAGCACCAGGGCCTTCCCATCCGGGTCCAGCTCCCCGTCGTAGATCCACAGGTGGGTCATCATCGAGGCGACGAAGGTGCCGACGAACCGCTGTTTCGCCGGGTCGTAGCCGAGCGTCATGACCGTCGTGCCGCTCGCTTCGGGCGCTCCCTCCGATTCACCCCGTCCTTCGCACAGGACCCAGACGCTCCCCAGCGGGCGCACGCTCTCCGCCCCCGTGTGCTTCGTCGGCGGCTCCCCCGGCCCCATGGGCGCATCGGATTCCCACGTCCACTCTCCAACCAGCCTCTGCAACCAGTGGTGCTCTTGCTGCGGCTCTACCTTCATCATCGTCTTGGCTCCTGACTCGAAAGTCCGCTCGCGCTCGGGGAGACGGTTCCCCTTCACCAGAAGGCTTCATCTTAACCCGGCTTTCTCCCTCGCACTCTCTTCAGGATAAAGAAGGAGTGGAACGGCGACACGAAGTGTGGTAGGCCGTCGTGCATTGAGAAAACGGGAGGACACGAGTGGACCCGGAGCTGAGAGCTTATCTCGAAGGGATGGAAGCGCGCCTGAAAGAGCGGTTCGTCCGATTGGAATCCCGGATGGACGAGCGGTTCGAGAAGGTAGACCAGCAGTTCGTCCGCGTGGACGAGCGGTTCGAAAAAATCGACCAGCGGTTCGAGAAGGCGGAGGAGCGGTTCGAAGGGCTGGAGACCGAGGTTCGCCACACCAGAATTCTCGTGGAAGGCCTGAGCAGCGACATCCGCGTTCTGGGCGAAGGGGTTATGGGCGTCTCGGAACGGCTGGATAAGCACAAGGCGGAGACCGTCAGGGGCTTCGATGAGGTCAAGGCAATGTTGTCTCCCTACTACCGGGACCTGAACGGCCGTACGCAAAGCCTGGAGAGCGACGTGCGTTGCTTGGATAGCCGGTTGAAAGTGCTCGAAGGCAGGGCGGACCGGCAGAACGAGGACGTCCTCGTCGCGATCCGTAAAAAGTATGGGAAGCCGCAGTCCTAATCGCCCCCTTTTTCTTCGATCAACACGCGGTCAGCGCTCCCCGTGCTTCAGCCCGAGGTCGAGGGCCGCGTAGGCCCTCCAGGGGCGCCACTTTCGGCGCGAGCGTGGAGAGCCCGCGGGCCCGTGGCGCCGGCTGCGCGTTGGAGGGTCTGGTCTGACGCGGGGAGGGCGTCCGGCCAGCACAGAGCGCGCATCATGATCGTCGTTGCGAGCGGCTCGTCGAAGCCCGCGATCCCCGCGGTTCCGGTTCACTGACGCGATGAAACGGGGGGCGCAAACGTTCTGCGCCCCCTGGCCCCGCCCGCCTTTCCAAACAATCCACCCTGCCTGTGCTTCCGACATGTCGATGACATGTCAGCGATGTGTCAGAACACGCGCCAGCGAAGCGCTCCGGGTGCCTCCTCGCCTGTCCAGCCTCCGGCATGTGAATTGCTTTCTCTCAATCGCAGAAACCGCACGAGTTGTTTCATCGACAGAGAGGAGTGTGAGCCATGTAGAGGCCTGGTGCATCATGACTCTGGAAACCAGACACGACCGACCCAACGAACACATTTGATCGAGAGGAGATTTCCAATGAAAAGGATTCTGACGATCGCTGCCCTCGCCATTCTTCTGGTCTCTTCCGCTGCCCTGGCCGACACCCTCAAGGTGACCTCGGTGACCTCGTTCGCCAGCCCCAGCGGTGCGCCCCCCCTCGAATCGAGCAATACCTATTCTTTCAAAGGTCCCCAGACCATCACTTTCACGGTTGCCGGAAAGACCTGCAATCTCAACGGCTCGGCCCGCGGCCCCGTGCCCATGGGCTGCAACTACGCCATCACGGTCGAGCCGAACGGATCGATCTCCGGCACCCTGACCGCGGGCAACCAGTACTGCACTCAGTCCAACCAGATCGCGTCCTCCTGCCAGTAACGGGGCGGACCGACCGTCGATCGGGAAAATCGAAGAGACGGCAGGCTCGAACCCTGCCGTCTCTTTACACGCCATTCCATTCAGCAAGAGGAGATTCGATCATGAGCAACGCACAGCCCGTCGCCCTGTATGTGGAAGGTGTCTTCGACGTTCAGAACCCGAGCCCGCAGCAGCTCGAGCAGCTGCAGGGATACGTCAGCGATCTCCAGGGCTCCAACTTTTCCGTCGTCATTTTCGCGTTCATCCACGTGGATGCCGAAGGCAACCTCTACTTCAACGGCGGCGCGCCGATGATCTCGGGAGGACAACTCCAGAGCGGCCTGTCGGATCTTTCGTCCCTGTTCTCCACGCTGAAGTCGAGCGGAAGCGTCGGCAAGCTCTTTTTCTCGATCGGGGGCTACGGGCCGTCGGATAGCGACTTCAACAACATGGGCGCGCTGATCCAGCAGTATGGGACGGGACCGGGCAACCCTCTCTACCAGAACTTCCAGGCCCTCGCCCAGAGCCTGTCCATCGACGGGATCGACTTCGACCTGGAGGCGACCCAATACTCTTACGACCACTTCACCGACACGGTCGTCCAATTGACGGCGATGCTCGGCAGCCTCGGCCTGGAGGTCACGTACTGCCCCTACGTGGAAGAAGATTTCTGGATCGGCTGCCTCGCCCAGGTGTACAAGAACAATGGGAAGCAGATCGTGAGTTGGCTCAACCTCCAGTGCTATGCCGGGGGGGCGGGCAACGATCCGGCCTACTGGGTCGCGGCGGTCAAAGCTTCGGACAAGCTGACCGGAGTCGGCAATCCGGCCGCCTTCGTGGTGCCGGGTCTCTGGTGCGTGAACTCCAGCAGTGGCGATTGCAACAGCGGCGACTGTCCCGCGACCGTCCAGGAGACTTTCGCAGGCTACAAGGCATCCGATCCGGGGATTACCGGCGGCTTTCTCTGGCAGTACGGCGACATTCTCGCCTGCGAGAGCTCGGGAGCCTGCAGCGGCAGCATGTCGGCCCAGGCGTACGCTGATGCCATCCTCGCCGGTCTGGCCAGTTAGAAACGCCGGGTCCTCTGAAAGCCCTCTCCGTCTACTCCGCTCCCAACGCCTCCATCGAAGCGACCGCGTTGCGGTTGATGAGCATGCGGAGGTTGTTGCTCTCGGGGTCGACGGGGAGGAGGAAGAAGAACGGCCGGCTGGGGGGATAGCGGATGGTCAGCCCCACGATCATTTCGCCGTCCTCCAGGGTACGGCTTCCCCGGTTTCCCCCCTGGACAGGCCCCGGCCTTTCTGCTAGAAACGG
>DATEIO010000190.1:0-8279 GCA_035278895.1 Thermoanaerobaculia bacterium
CACCGAGCTCAAGAACCTGCTCGCCTCCCCCGGGCTCTACCTGTTCGGCGTGCTGATCGTGATCCTGACCGTCAGCAACAGCCTGCTCACCTTCGGGGCCTTCGGGGAAGAGCTGATCCTCACCCCGGGCAAGCTCGCGGACCAGACGATGGAGATCCTCTCCACCCTGATCTGCCTGCTGCTGATGTTCTACACCGCCGAGTCGATCGAGCGGGAGCGCGTCACGGGCCTCGCCCCCATCTCCTTTTCGACCCCGTCGCGAACGGCCTCGTTCCTCTTCGGCAAGGCGCTGGCCAACTGCGGCGCCGTGCTGGTGCTCGCGGCGGCGACCTTCCTCGGCTGCGTCGCCGCGCTGCTGGTCAAAGGCGAGGTCGGCCTCGACGTCCGTCCCTTCCTGCTGCTCTGGGGCGCCCTCCTGGTCCCCACGTTCCTCGTCTGGATCGGCTTCATCCTGGCCGTCCAGGCGATCGGCGGGCAGCGCTACCTCACCTACGCCGTGGGCCTCTCCGCGATGGGGCTCACGCTGTACCTCCAGGACCAGGGCCGGCTGACCTGGCTGGGGAACTGGTGGCTCATGGACACCCTCTCCTGGAGCGACATGGGGACGTTCGACATGGACGGCCGGGCCCTGCTCCTGAACCGCATTCTCTGCCTGGGGCTGGCCGCGCTGTTCTTGGCCCTCGCGGTCCGCGCCTTCGGCCGGCGGGAGGCGGACGCCATCGCCAGCCTGCACCGCCGCCAGGGCCCGCAGCTCCGGCGGAGCACCCTGCGCCTGGCTCCCTACACGATTGTGCCCCTGGTGGCTGGCATTACCCTGTGGCTCGCCATCGAGCAGGGGCCCGAAGGCGAGGAGATCCGGAAAAAGGGCCAGGACTACTGGAAACAGAACCTCGCCACCTGGCGGGACGCTCCGCAGCCGGCCCTGGCCGGAGTCGACATGGCCCTGGAAATCGAGCCGGAGGAGCGCTGGCTCAAGAGCCGTGGCACCTACGAGCTGGTCAACGACCGGGAAGAGCCGCTCTCCCGGTTCGCCCTGACCGGCGGGCCGCGTTGGGAAAAGCTGCGCTGGACTTTGAACGGCCGGGAGCACGAGCCCGAAAACCGCTCCGGCCTCTACGTCTTCACCCCGCCCTCTCCCCTGCCGCCCGGCGGCCGGGTGCGCGTCGGCTGGGAATTCGAACGCCGTGGCACAGGGGTCCGCCGGAACAGCGGCGGCGCCAACCAGTTCATCCTGCCCTCTGGCGTCGTGCTGAACAGCTTCACCCCCAGCTTCGCTCCCGTGATCGGCTACGACCCTGGCGTGGGCGTCAAGAAGGGCGGCGAGAACGACTACGAGCCCCGGGACTACGAAGACGACTTCTACCAGGGGCGGGTCCCCCCGAGCCTCGGCTCCGGCCGGCCGTTCCCGACCCGCATCTCCATCACCGGCCCCAGCGAGTACACCTTCAACTCGGTGGGCACCCGGGTGAGCGAAACGGAGAAGAACGGGCGGCGCACCGTGGTCTGGAAGAGCGACTACCCCGTGCGCGCCTGGAACGTCGTGGGCGGGCGCTGGAACGTGCGCCGCGGCCAGGGCACGGCCGTCTACTACCACCCCGGCCATCCGTACAACATCGACGCCATGGTCGCGACCCTGGACGCCGCGCGCCGGCACTACTCCGAGTGGTTCCATCCCTTCCCCTGGCGCGAGCTCCGGATCTCGGAGTTCCCGAACTGGGCTGGCTACGCGCAAGGGTTCCCGACCAACATCCCCTTCTCCGAGGGCATCGGCTTCCTCACCCGGAGGAATCAGAAGACCGACACCGTGTTCATGGTGACCGCGCACGAGGCCGCCCACCAGTGGTGGGCCAACCTGCTCACCCCTGGAGAAGGCCCGGGCGGTAGCCTCCTCTCCGAAGGCATGGCCCACTACTCGACCGCTCTCCTCTTCGAAAAGGTCAAGGGACCGAACGCCCGCATGGAGTTCCTGAAGAGGATCGAAGAGCGCTATGGCAACGACCGGACCCCCGACGCCGAGCGCCCGGTCGTCAAGATCGACGGCGCAAAGTCAGGCGACCGGACTGTCATCTACGACAAAGGGGGTTGGATCTTCTGGATGATGGACCGCCACCTCGGCCACGAAAGGATGCTCGCCGGCCTCCAAAAATTCATCGCCGACTGGGGCCAAGGCCCGGACTACCCCGTCCTCCAGGACTTCACCGCCTCCATGCGCCCCTTCGCCGCCGACCCCGCGGCCTACGACGCCTTCGTGAAGCAGTGGTTCCACGAAGTCGCCCTCCCGGAGTACAAGCTCACCAACGCAAGAGCCGTCCGGACCGGCCCGGAATGGAAGGTTACCTTCGAGGTGAAGAACGCCGGTACCGGAAGCATGCCGGTCGATCTGGCGGCCGTCCAGGGCGAGCGCTTCGACGACCAGGGCAGGCCCAGGCCCGGCTACCGGGACGCCCGGACGCGGGTCGTCCTCGGGCCCGGCGAGGCGCGGAAGGTGGAGATCGTCTGCGGATTCAAGCCGGAGCGGGTGGTGGTGGACCCGGACGTGCTGGTGCTGCAGTTGCGGCGGGGGGCGGGAGTGGGGCTGTAGACCTTCCCCCGAAAGCAGGGACGTGCTGCGTGGCCTCTCAACACCCCCCAACCGTCTTCCCCGATCCGGAGACGCCCCACGGGGCGTCTCTACAATGGGTGGACTGGCAGCGGGATTTTCCGGTTGAACTATTCGGAATTTCCGAATAGTTGCACCACTGACACGACAATCCGTGGGTGAATACTGTCAGCACTGCCGAAACAATTCCTGAAGCACGGCAACGTTCTCGGCCATCACCTCGGCATTCCATTTCGCCAATACGGCTCGCTATCACAGAAAATGCATCTCGCGTCAACTTTCAGTTGACAAGCTCGGCAGATCGTGTCACTCTCTGGCGCACCACAAGCTGTTATGGTCTTCCGGTGCCACGAAGGTGCCGGATGTTCGAGCCGAAAGGCTCAGAAAGGAGAAGCAGTCATGCCGAGAGAGTCGAAGTACACGGGAATCGTGGGGGACCTGCAGCGCCTGTTGGGGGCGATGGAGGCCAACCGGGAGGAGCTTCCGCAGATGGAGCTGTTCCGGGCCAAGCTCGCGGGAATCCTCACCCAGGCCCAGGAGGCCACCCAGCAGCAGGCCGCGCTCAAGGCGAGCAAGCAGGAGAGCTCGAAGCGGCTCCAGAGGCTGCTGGGCGAGGGGCAGCGCCTGGCCACCGTGGTGCGTACGGCGGTCAAGGAGCACTACGGCATCCGGGAGGAGAAGGTCGCCGAGTTCGGCCTCCAACCCTTCCGCGGCCGCAAGGCGAAGGCGGTCCTCGAACCGGCGGCGCCCACCCCCCTCCCCGCCGCGGCCGCCCGTTCCTGAAGCTCCCGTCGTCCCCTCCACTCCCTAGCCGCCCCACCGGGGGAGCGCCTCCAGCGCTCCCCCTTTTTGTCTCCCTCCTCAGCCCGGATCCCCAGGACAACGTCTCGCCGTACGCTGCGGAATCTCATCGTACGCAGCGGAATTTCGTCCTCCCCAGACGATGGCCCGTTGTACGCCGCGGAATTTCATCTTCTACAGACGACGGCTCGTTGCGGGCTGCGGAATCCCGTTGTCCGCAGCGGAATTCCATCGTCTCCGGACGACGGTCCGTCGCACGCTGCGGAATCTCTTTCTCTCCAGACAACGGCTCGTCGTGGGCTGCGGAATTCCGTTGCACACAGCGGAATTTCATCGTCTCCAGACGATGTACCGTCGTACGCTGCGAAATTTCATCCTCTCCAGACAACGGCTCGTTGCACGCTGCGGAATTCCGTTGTGCGCAGCGGAATTTCGCCGTCTCCGGACGATGGACCGTTGCAGGCCGCGGAATTGCCAAGTCTCCCCCGATTCCCGGATGGGGGAACCTGGAGTCCGGGAATTTCTCCTTGACGGCCACTTTCGGCTATACTTAGGGTACCTGCGCTGCTCCCTCGGCAAGTCTCCGGCTGTCACGAATGACTTCGCTGAGCCCTTGGCGCGCCCGAGAAGCCACTATGACACCGTCAAAATCAGCCCAACTCCGAAGTAAGCGTCCACCGACAAAGCCCGCCCTCTCCGCGTCAGCCGAGGAACAGGCCTTCGCTGAAGTCGTGGAGATGATCCAGGCCGCTCGTGGACGAACGCTGGCCGCCATCAACACGGCGCTGGTCGACCTCTACTGGCGGATTGGTGGGTACATCTCGCGCAAGTTGGAGACCGCGGCCTGGGGAGAAGGCGTGGTGACCGAGTTGGCCAACTACATCCAGCGACGCTATCCTGGGCTCAGGGGCTTTACTCGACGGAATCTGTTCCGGATGCGGCAGTTCTTTGACGCTTACGGCAAGGCCGAAATAGTGCCAGCGCTGCTGACACAATTACCTTGGACACACCATCTCCTGATTCTAGGCCGCTGCAAGCGGGTCGAGGAACGGGAGTTCTATATCCGGCTGGCCATCCAGGAGAAGTGGGCCAGCCGCGACCTCGAACGTCATCTCGCTAGCGCCCTGTTCGAACGGGCGATGCTGAACCCACCCAAAGTCTCAACATCTTTGCGGGAGCTCCATCCAGGCGCCGAGGCGGTCTTCCGGGACGCTTACGTCGTCGAGTTCCTCGATCTGCCCGATCCGTTCCAAGAGGCCGACCTGCACAAGAGCCTGGTGCGCAACCTGCGCCGTTTCCTGGCCGAGTTGGGCCGTGACTTCTGCTTCGTCGGCAGCGAGGTGTTGCTCCAGGTGGGCGGCAAAGACTTCGTGCTCGACCTGCTTTTCTTCCATCGCGGCCTGAACTGCCTGGTTGCTTTCGAGCTCAAGATCGGCGAGTTCCAGCCCGAGCATCTCGGCAAGCTGGAGTTCTACCTGGAGGCTCTCGACCGCGATGTCCGCAAACCGCACGAGCGCCCCTCCATCGGCGTCCTCCTGTGCGCCAGCAAAGATAGCGAAGTCGTCGAATACGCCCTCAGCCGCTCGCTCTCCCCCGCCCTGGTCGCCGAATATCAGACGCGCCTCCCCGATAGGAGGCTGCTCCAGGCCAAGCTGCATGAGTTCTATACGCTGTCCGAGGTGAAAGCCGAATGAGCCCAAGACAGAGCCCTACCCAACTCCTCGAGGAAAAGAGAAAGCGGGCGGGGCGATACTCCTCGGAGGACATACATCGAGCGCTGTTCGAGGAGCCATCCAGGACTCGAACCCTCGAAGATCTGAAGGAGGGAGCACGGAGATCCGTGAAAGCCCGCCATGCGCGAAGGGGCACGCTCAAACGCCTCCACCTGCGGAAGGAACGGCACGCTGGCCCGCGCCAGCTCCTCCATGGGGGAGGAGCCTAAGGCTTGAGCACCAGAGCTATGCAGCAGAAACATTATGTACCTGCTACATAATGCTGCAAGCTCAGGAAGCGGAGCGGGCGACGGCCTTAGAGCCGGCGGGCTTTCGCGCCCGCCGGCTCATTCACTGCGACGGTCCTAGGGGACGACCCACCCGACGATCGCGTACTCCTTCGCGCGGTTGGTCATCAGGGAGTGCGAGCGGCACAGCAGGTAGCGGGCCTTGGGCGTAACCGGGCTGGCTTTCAGGTCGCGGTCGCGCACCCACGGCTCCGTCGAGCCGGTGCTCAGGTTTTGGGCGCTGTTGAAGTTCACCTGGGTTTCCGCGAGACCGCTGTCGTTCACGGTGTCGACGTCGTCATCCCACCACAGCTCGACGTACGGAGTCTGATTGCCGACGCTCGAGACCCGATACTTCGTCCACGTGGCCGAGATCCTCACCTTCTGCCAGTCAGGGCCGAAGTCGATGTAGCCGACGCGGTTCGAGTAGTAGGGAGCATCCTCGCCGTTGACGCCCCCCGTCGGCGTGCCGGACGCGTCCAGGCCCGCCGGTTGGCCGTCGAAAGCGAAGCTCATCGGGTAATAGAGGCTGCCTTGCGCCTGGCCCGCGGCGGTGGGTGTGAGGATCACTTCCTCGGGCAGCACGGAGACGGTGATCCTGACCACCGCGGCGCTGGTCGAGCCGTCGTCGTCCGTGGCCTTGACCGTGATCCAGTGGGTTCCCGCCGGAGCGTTGTTCCAGACGAACTGGTACGACGGGGAGCTGTCAGTGCCCAGCAGCGTAGAGCCCGCGTAGAACTCGACAGGGCCCAACGTGCCGTCGCTGTCGGTCACCTGCGCCGTGATGGTGACGCTGGACTGACCGATCGTCGCGTTGTTCGCGGGCGCGGTGATGGTCACCACGGGCGCCTTGTTCAGAGCGCCATGGCGGGTCTGCGCCAGCAGCCATTTCAAGGGAGTCGCGTTGTTGTAGGTTCGCGTCCAGCAGTCGTGCGCCGTATCCCGGTAGAGGGTGAGGGTCGGCTGGCTTCCCGTCACTTGCGAGACTCCGTCCCTCCAGGTCCAGGTGGCCGTCGCGGCGCTGAAGCTCGCCGTCCGGTCCTTGTCCGAGGTGTTCCCCGGTCCGGGGGGGCCGGTGTAGGTGCCGGGATAATTGTCCATCAGGTCGGTCGGCGCTCCAGCGAGCGCCGTGGCGACGCTGTTGACCCATTGCACCGTGTAGTCCGGATTGGCGCCGGACTGAGAGTCACCCCAGGAGTGAAAGGCCCAGACCGGAACGTTCACCAGGCTGGCTCCACTCGGGGTGCCGCTGGGAGCAGCGCAGAGCGGCAGGATCGCCGCGAGCTCTTCCGGGTTGTTGCGGGCGTAGCTCCACGTCCCGATCCCGCCATAGCTCAAGCCGGTCAGGAAGATCCGGTCTTCGTCGACCTGGTAGTTGCTCTTGATGAACTGGACCAGGGAATCGAGATTGGCGACGCTCCACGAGCCGGCCGTGGTGGGGCTCTGCGGCGAAATCACGAGGAACGGATAGCGGGTGCCGTTGTTGATGTTCTTGGGCAGGCCCTGGTTCAGCACCTTGGAGAGCTCGGTCGTGCCGTTGCCCCTCTCGCCGATCCCGTGCAGAAAGATCACGACCGGCCAATCTTCCGGGAGGCTGTCGTCGTAGCCGAAGGGGAGGTATTCGTAGTAGCCGTAAGGCGCGGCGCTGGTGCCCAGGGGAACCTGCGTCTGTTGCGCCATGGCGGAGAACGGGAGCGAGAGGACCGCGAGGAGTCCGAGCGCATACTTGAGTCTGTTCATGACACACCTTTCCTTGATGTTCATCCTGAGGAGTTGATCCTGGTGGGCATGCACCGCGGCCACGCGCCCACTCATGCTCAAATGCAAATGTTAGGCCGCCTTGGTAACCGCAGGGGCATAGACCGGGGCTTCAACCCGGGGGGCGGCTGGTGTAAGCTTTCCCGCTGAATCCAGTTCAGACCGAGGAAGTCGATGAGAAGCACCCCTTGCAGCGCCCTGCGCCCGCTCGTTCTCGCTTTTGCCGCGCTCGCCCTCCTGCCGTCCGCGGGCCGCGCGATTTCGCAGACTTCCGAGGCCGGGTCGTCCATCCCGTGGTGGAACCGGATCGTCTGCAACGACGTCGCCCTGCAGGTGGACGTCGAGCCTCTCGATCCTGCGCGCAAGGGCGTGTTGCGGGAGCGGGACCTGCTGGCGTTCCGGTTCCGCCTGTTCGACGGGATCACGGGGAAGCCTCTCGCAGGCCTGGCGCCCGCGGCGTGGGTCGAGGAGGTGTCCGGGGAGGGGCCGTTCGATGCCGAGAAGTGTGCGCAGCAGGCCCGGCAGGCTCTGGGCGGCCGGCCGCTCGAGGGCTTGAGCGAGGGGAGGCGGCCGGGGACCTACGAGAGCGTGACCCGCTTGGGCCGCGGCCGTTACGAGGTCGTGTTCCTCCTGGACGCCCCCCGCGTCGTCCAGTGCTTCCAGGTGGACGTGCGCCCGGCGCGCTTCGCCTGGCTGCGCTAGGGGACGTGCGCGTCGATCTCGACCGTGATGTCGTTCTGGCCCGCGAAACCGCCGTTGGCCCCGGTCACGACCAGCAGGATCCAGGTCACGAAATCGGATCCCAGCCCCTCCTTCGCCGCCGCGATCGCCAGATGCAGAGCCGCGTTGATGTCCCCGTTGTCCGCAGTGCCCGTGTACCGTGCCATTCCGATCCCTCCCTGGTTGGATTTGAAGCGTGGAAGCCTCGGACTCTAGGGCCGCGGCGGAATTTCTGTCAAGCCGGGGCCTTCTGCTAGACTTGCGGCTTCAAGCATTGACTCGAATTCGTTTCAGTTCCTGATCCAGAGGGGAAGGCTCCGCGTTCGACCGGAAACAGGGCTTCGCAGACGATGGCCAACGACTCGGACGGCATTCCGGAGGAGGGCGAACCGACCCGCCGTG
>DATEIO010000191.1:0-13194 GCA_035278895.1 Thermoanaerobaculia bacterium
GGGCTGGCGCGCCGAGCTCGAGCGCCGCCTGGCCGCAGGGCGCGCCGCCGAGGCCCTGGAGGCCGCCTGGTGGTGGCTCGCCCGCTCGGTGGCCGGCGACCGGGTGGAGCCGGACTGGACGAGCCGCGACCTCCTCGCCCAAACGCGGCGCGCGGACCTGACCGACGTGGTCCGCCGGCTGGACGTTCTGACCTACGGCCCGGAGCGGCCCGGGCTCGACGAGGTGCGGACGCTGGTCGGCCGGCTGGAGGCGGTGCTCGCGTGAGGCTCCCTTCCCGTTCCCGGTGGGTGCTCTGGGCGGTGCTCTCTGTCCTCGTCTTCCTGGGGCTCGGCGTCTTCCTCTTCGGAGGCGGCGAAGGGCCGGTGCGGGGGAGCGCCCTCTCCCGGGGGGCCGGCGGCTGGCTCGCCGCGCGGCGGTACGCGGAGGCCCGGGACGTGCGGGTCGCGCTCCTCGACCGGCCGCTCGCCGCCGCCTCTTCCGAGAAGCCCCTGGATGGCGCGCTCCTCGTCTCCTTCCCCTGGACCGCGGTCTCCCTGGACGCGGCTGGGCCGCTCGAAAAGCACCTGCAGGAGGGGGGCGACCTGGTGCTGGGCTACTCCGGGGAGGTGAACCCCATGGAGTGGATTGTTCTAGAAGAGCTGGGCCTGCCCCCCGAGAGGGCGAGGACGCCCACCTGGAACCCCTTCACGTGGCGCCGGCAATCCCGCGAGGAGTGGAGCCTCAAGCCCGACCCGAAGCTGGGCCCGGGAGTCCGCCCGGTCCGGGTGTGGCCCTCGCGCTACGTTCCGAAGCTCCCGAAAGGGGCCGAGATCCTGTTCCGCACGCCCGACGGCCGCCCGGCCGTGGCGGTCGTGCCCCGCTTCCAGGGACGGATCTTCGTGCTGCCGGTCGACGCCCTCGCGAACGCGCGCCTGAAAGAAGCCGGCAACGCCGACCTCCTGGAGACCCTCGTCCGGAGGCTCGAGAGCCCGTGGACATTCGACGAGTATCATCACGGCCTCGCCGGAGCCCGGGACGCGGAGACGGTGGCGTTCGGGCGGGTCCTGGACCTCGTCCTGATCCACCTGGGCCTGCTTTACGTGGTGGCGGTCTTCACCCTCTCCCGGCGGTTCGGGCCGGCGTGGGAGGAGCCGCCGGTCGTGATCGGCTCGGTGGGCTCGTTTCTCTCCGGGCTCGGGGCGCTCCACCACCGGCTGCGCCACCACAAGGAGGCGGCGGCCCTGCTCTTGGCGCGCACCCGCGACCTCTCGCCCGACCTGGCCGTGCCCGAAGAGGCGGTCCGCAAGGCCGAGAGCGGCCAGCCGAAGGATTTTGTGGATCTGGCGAGGACGCTCGCTCGCCTGAAACGGGGCTGAAACCCCCTCGAGAACGGAGACCCGAAGCAATGACCGAGACCTCCCGGATGGCAGACCTCCCGGCCGAGCGGCTGATCGACGCGGCCGGCAAGCTCGCGCGGGCCCTGGACGGCGTCGTCCTGGGCCAGCGCCCGGCGATCGAGACGCTCCTCGTGGCCTACATGGCGGGCGGGCACGCGCTGCTCGAAGGCGTTCCAGGGCTGGGCAAGACCCTCCTCGCCCGCTCTTTCGCCTCGGCGCTGGGCGCCCGCTTCAGCCGGGTGCAGTTCACGCCCGACCTGATGCCCGGAGACGTCCTCGGCACCAACGTCTACGACACCGCCTCGGGCTCCTTCCGCCTGCTGCGCGGCCCGGTGTTCACCGAGGTCCTGATGGCCGACGAGATCAACCGCACCCCGCCCAAGACCCAGGCGGCTCTCCTCGAAGCCATGCAGGAGCGCCAGGTGACGATCGACGGCACCCCTCTGCCGCTCGAGGCGGGTTTCTTTGTCATCGCCACCCAGAATCCCATCGAGTTCGAAGGGGTCTACCCGCTCCCCGAGGCGCAGCTCGACCGCTTCCTCGTGCGGATCGACGTCGGGCTCCCGTCGCCCGAGGCCGAGCTCGACCTCTACCGGAAGTCGCTGGCTGGCGACCTCGCGGACTGGAACGCGGCCGTGCCCGCGCCGGTCCTGGACGAGGAGGAGCGCCGGGCCCTGCGCCACGGCTCGCGGAAGATCCACGTTTCCGAGGAGCTCCTGGCCTACCTCGCCCAGCTGGCCGACGGCGTGCGGCGCTCCTCCCACGTGGAGCTGGGGGTGAGCCCCCGGGCCGCTCTCGCGCTCCTCGAGGCCGGCCGCGCCGCCGCGCTCCTCGAAGGACGGGACTTCCTGATCCCGGACGACCTGAAGCGCCTCCTGATCCCCTGCTGGGCCCACCGCCTGATCCTGACCGCCGAGTCCGAGCTCGAGGGGCACTCCCCGCGCCGCATCCTGGAGCAGGTCGCGGCGGCCGTGCCCGTTCCCCACGTGGGAGAGGCGGGACCGCGAGATGCCGGCCGCGCGTAGCTTCGCCCTCCTGGGGCTGGTCACGGCCTTCCTGCTGGTGGCGTTTCTGGACGTCCGCCTGGCCTGGGCGGCCCTCGCCCTGGATGCGGCCATCCTGCTCGCCGCCGTGATCGACTTCCGGCGCGCCGCGGCCACGCCGCTCGGCGGTGAGCGGACCTGGCCGCCGCTCCTCGTCCAGGGCGCTCCGGCCGAGATCGCGGTCTCCATGGAGACGGCCGCGCCGCGGCGGGTGACGGTCCTCCTCCGCGAGGGGCTCCACCCGGGAGTGGCCGAGAGCCCGCTGCGCCGCCAGGTCGAGATCGCGGGCCCCGGGAAGGTTCGCTGGACCTACACGCTCGTGCCCCGGCGGCGGGGCGAGCACCGGCTGGCCCCGCTCTCCGCCCGCGTGCTGGGGCCGTGGAAGCTCGCCTGGGCCCAGCGCGACCTGCTGCCGGGCGACACGGTCCGCGTCTATCCCCAGGTGCGCTGGGAAGGGAAGGTCGGACAGCTCCTCACCCAGGCGCAGCGCCAGCGCATGGGGCAGATCCCCCTGCGGCTCCATGGCGCGGGCACCGAGCCCTACGCTCTGCGCGAATACCTCCCGGGCGATCCGCTCGCCAAGATCCACTGGAAGGCCACGGCCCGCCACGGCCGGCCGGTCTCCCGCGAGGACACCTGGGAGAGGAGCGCCCGCTTGGTCGTGCTCTTGGACTGCGCCCGCACCATGGCTTCGATGGACGGCCGGCGCAGCAAGCTCGACTACGCGCTGGCCGCGGCCCTGGCGCTTACCCGCGTGGCCGCGGCCCGCGGCGACCGGGTGACCCTCCTCGCCTTTGCCGAGCGGGTGCTGCGCACCGTCCGCGTGCGCTCGGGAGGCCGCGGCGCGAGCCAGGCCTACGCCGCCCTCTTCGATGTCGAGGCGCGTTTGGTCGAGCCGGCCTACGACCTCGCGGCCGAGGCCGTGGCCGGCGTCGAGTCGCGGAGCGCCACGATCGTGCTCTTCACCTCGGTCGTCGACCTGGCCGCGGCCGAGCTGCTGAAAGGCTCGCTGCTGCACCTGGGGCGGCGCCACCGGGCGCTCCTGGTGAACCTGGAAGACCCCGAGCTGCGCGCCCTGGCCGCCGGCGAGCCGGAAGACCCGGCCCAGGCCTTCGCCCAGGTGGCGAGCCTCGAGATCCTCCTCGCCAACCGCCGCCTCGCGCGCCACCTGCGCCGCGGCGGCGTGCGCGTCGTGTCGAGCCCCGCCGACCGGCTGGCGCTCGAAGCGCTGGAGGCCTACCTCGCCTTCTACTCCCGGGCCGGCGCCTCTACCGCGGCCCGGCGGTAACGTTTTTCCCGCTCCCTCGCCCAATCTGGGTGGAGGCACCGCTGCCGGCGTGTGAAATCACCCAGCACAATGTAATATTGAGGAGCAGCTATCGATGTCTCCAACAACCAAAGGAGGATCGGAATGAGCGCAGTCGTAGGTGCGAGGCGAGTTGTCAGGTTCCTGCTCCTGGGTCTTGTGTTGACAGCCGTCCTGCCGGGGCTGGCCGGGGCGCAGCCGTTCACGGCCTGGGCCAACTTCGTGGGGAACCCGACACATGGATACATCCAGGTCCCTCACAGCGCGGCCCTGAACCCGACTTCGGCGTTCACGTTCGAAGCCTGGGTCTCGATTTCGAACAACACGACGGGTGAGGACTGCCGGAGCATCGCCGGCAAGGACTATACCCAGGCCTACTGGTTCGGCCAGTGCAACGTCGGCGGGCAGCCCACCCTGCGGTCGTACCTCAAGGGAGGCGCCTCCGCGAGGAACGGCGGCATCATTCCCCGCGGCGTGTGGACCCACATCGCCGTGGTCTTCAACGGCACCCAGCGCATCCACTACATCAACGGCGAGGTCGCGGCGACCTTCGCGGAGACCGGTCCCCTGACCACCAGCCCCGATCCGTTCCGGATCGGCAGCGACGTCTCGTGGCAGTTCACCCCGACCGGCTCGATCGACGAGGTCCGCCTGTGGAACGTGGCGCGCACCACGGCGCAGATCCGCAGCACGATCAACGAGCGCGTCAACACCCCGCAGCCCGGGCTCGTCGCCGTCTGGCCCCTGGACGGCAACGCCAACGACGTGATCGGCGGCAGGAACGGCGCGGTCGGCGGCTCCGGCGTCGGAGCCCAGACGTTCGCCGTCTTCGCGAACTGCGGCTCGTCCACCGGGACCGCCCTCTGCCTGCTGAACCGCTTCTCCATCCGCGCCTTCTGGCGCACCTCGCCCGCCGGCAACCCGCCGGACGGCAACGCCCAGGTCATCCCCGTCGCCAACCCCGGCTCGGGCATCTTCTCCTTCTTCGGCACGAGCAACTGGGAGATCCTGGTCAAGACCCTGAACGGCTGCGGCCTGAACAACCGCTACTGGGTCTTCTCGGCGGCCACCACCAACGTCTTCTACCGGATGGAGGTCTGGGACGTGACTGCCGGCGAGCAGAAGATCTACTTCAACTACCCCGGTCCGCCGGCCCCCGCGGTGACCGACACGGACGCGATGGACACCTGCCCGTAGGAAAGGGCAACACGGACGAGCACGGACTGACACGGACCACCACGGACGCCTGTCCGTGCCCGTCTGTGCTCGTCCGTGTTCATCCGTGTTAAACCACCTCCCCCCAGCTCACCCCGAAGCTCCCCAGGTACTTGCGAATCCGGTCCGCGTCGTTCGCCACCTTCTTCTTCTCCCGCGAGACCGCGAAGAGCCTCCGCCCGGCCTCGGCCAGCGAGCGCGAAGCGCGGCACACCCGAATCACCTCCGCGAGCTGCACCCGGTCGAAGCGGTCGAGCTGGGCGAGCCTCTCGGGGCCCAAGACAGCCGCGAGCAGCTCTTCATCCTCGTTTTCCGCGGGCTCGGCCCAGGCGGCCTTCAGGCGCTCGATCTCCTCGTCTACGACCTCCACGTTGATCCGCCCGCCGGGGGCCAGGGTCGCCATGCGGGTCACGGCCGCGTTCAGGTCCCGGAAGTTGGCCGTCCACCGCGCGTCCGGGGAGGTGGCGAAGGCGAGGAAGCGCTGCCGGGCCTCCTTGTTGAACGTGACGTTCGTGCCCGTGCGCGTCCCGGTCTGCTCGAGCTCGTAGCGAAGATTGGGCTCGACGTCTTCCCGCCGCTCGGCGAGGCCGGGGAGTTGGAAGGTCCAGAGATCGATCCGCGCGAGGAGGTCCGCCCGGAAGCGCCCGCGCCGGCACTCCTCGGCCAGGCTCCGGTTCGTTCCCGCGATGAGCTGGAAATCGCTCTCCACCTCGGCGTCCGACCCCACCGGGAGGAAGCGGCGCTCCTCGACCGCCCGCAGCAGCATGGCCTGCTCATCCAGCCCCAGCTCGCCGATCTCGTCCAGAAACAGGATGCCGTTGTCCGCGGCGCGGAGCAGGCCCGAGCGGTCCTGCGCGGCCCCGGTGAAGGCGCCCCGCTTGTGGCCGAACAGGGCCGACATGGCGCCGTCGCCGCGGATCGTCGCGCAGTTGACCTCCACGAACGGTCCGGTCACCTGCCGCCGCTGCCTCTTGAGCTCGTAGATCCGCCGCGCGAGCTGCGACTTGCCCGCGCCCGTGGGGCCGGTCAGGAGGATCGGCGCCTTCGACGAGATCGCCACCCGCTCGATCCGCTCGATCAGGCGGTTGAACGCCGGGTTCTTCGTCTCGATCCCCGCCTTCAAGAACGACAGCCCCTCGCTCTGCTCCCGGGCGAAGCGCCGGGCGATGGCGTCGTAGCGGGAGAGATCGAGATCGATCACCTTGTACGAGCCGTGTCCCATGCGCTTGCGGGGCGGCGGCGCGGTCTGGAGCAGGCGCGCCGGGAGGTGGCGCGACTCGGCCAGGAGGAACATGCAGATCTGGCAGACGTGCGTTCCGGTCGTGATGTGGAGGAGGTACTCCTCGCGCTCCAGGTCGAAGGGATAGCCCCGGGCGAAGTCCTGGAGCACGCCGTAGACCTCCTCGAAATCCCACGGGTCCTTCATCGCGGTCTCATGGAGCCGCACCTCCGTCTCCGGTGAGACCGTCCGGAGATCCTCCCGGATCGCCTCCGCGAGCGTCGTGTAGCTCTTCTGGTAGAGAAGCTCCAGCCGGTCCACGAGCAGATCGTCGTGTTGGCAGAGGGCCACTGTGGGCCGCCACGCCTCCCATCGCTCCGGCCCCCGGCCCGCGGCATCGAGCGTCGCCCCGATCAATCCGAGCACCACGCGTTTCATATCCAGGATTCTACATCGCTATCCCTGGAGATAGAGATTCCGGGGACGTCATCGCTGCCGAAATGCGGGACGAAATCCGTAATACAAGATGAATCAACGACTTGCGGTCAGGTCTCCGCTCCTGGCACGATCCGTGGAATCTACTCCTCGTGAACGACGGACGAGGAGGGACGAACGATGGCCAGCACCGAGCTTCAGTCCACGATGGTTCCCACGGGGGAGGCGACCGCGCTCCTCCCGGTCGAGGGCGGCCGCGTGAAGCCGATCACCGTGATCGGAACCGCGGCGATCCGCGAGACGTTCGACCGGATCTGCCTGGAGCAGGCGATCAACGCGCGGACCGCGCCCGGAGTGGCCGAGCTGGTGCTGAACCCGGACGCCCACTGCGGCTACGGCGCGCCCGTCGGCTGCGTCCTCGCCTCGCCGACCCACATCTATCCGGGCCCGGTGGGGGTGGACATCAAGTGCTCCATGAGCCTCCTTCAGCTCGACCTGCCGGCTGCGGAAATCGAAGAGCCGGCCGTGCGCCGGGCGCTCATCAACGCGGTCACCGAGCGCATTCCGACCGGCGCGGGCAAGGGGCAGCAGAGCGTCCGGAAGTCGCGCCGGATCTTCCCGGAGCTCGGCTACCGGGCCGTGACCGAAGGGGCCACGCCGGAAGTCTGCGAGGCGATGGGGATCCCGCCCGAGTGGGCCGCGCGCTGCGAAGACTCGCACCACGTGGGGCACGACGGAACCGCGGATGCCCTGGCGCTGCGCCTCGACCAGTTCTTCGCCCGGGGGTACTCGAAGTTTCCGGACAAGGTCCGCCAGCTCGGCTCCTACGGCGGCGGCAACCATTTCGGCGAGTGCGAGGTGGTGAAGGTGGCCGACAACGAGCGCGCCCGCCGGGCCGCCGAAGTCTTCGGGATGCGGGACGGCCACGTGGCCTTCCTCTCCCACTGCGGCTCGCGCGGCTTCGGACACGACCTCGCCTCCGGCCAGTTCCGGGCCCTGCGGAGCAAGTTCGAGACCTGGGACATCCCCATGCCGGCCGGGGACCCGCAACTCGTCTACGCGCCGCTCGGCACGCCCGAGGCCGGCGCGTACCTGGACGACATGGCGCTCGGCGCGAACTTCGCGACGCTGAACCACCTCCTGATCAACGCCCTCGTGCTCGAGGCGTTCCAGGAGGTCTTCCCGGGGGCGACGGGGTCGCTGGTGTACTTCATCAGTCACAACATTGCCCGCCAGGAGGTGGTCGACGAAAAGCTGATGTGGGTCCACCGGAAAGGCGCCACGCGAGCCTTCCCGGCCGGTCACCACGCCCTCGCCGGCACGCCCTTCGCCGAGACCGGCCATCCGATCCTTCTGCCGGGAAACCCGCAGGCCGGCTCGGTCGTGATGGTGGCCGACCCCGGCGCCGAGCAGGCCTGCTACAGCGTGAACCACGGCGCCGGCCGAGCCCTGGGCCGCAAGGCCGCCATGCGCCAGCTCGACCAGCAGGAGATCGACCGCTCCTTCGCGGAGCACGACATCCTGACCAACTGCCGCGCCTACCCGCGGGACGAGGCGCCGGCCGCCTACAAGGACTTCGACGCCGTGCTCGACTCGGTCAAGCAGGCGGGCCTGGCCACGGAGGTGGCGCGGCTGGCGGCGCGGTTTGTGATCAAGGATGCTTCGGCGGCGGATGATTGAGGAGCGTCTTCTGCCAAGCACCTGATAAAATAAAGACTGACATGCTGCCTCATGTAGCGATGAGGTTACTTCATAACCACAGGCTATACCCTGTGGCAAGGCCACCTAGGCGCTTGCCGCAGGGTAAGCTTTAAGATCTTCGGGCCGCTACTTGTATGAGCAATCCACAGAAAAGGAAGCTTCAGTGCAACCATTGTCATGGACTGACGTGGCATGTGTTGCAGGCCAGCTATTCGGCAAACGGGGCAGAGGATATGGGGGATGGCTTCTTCGAACCATGGACCGATTGCTTTGAAATCTTTCAGTGCCAAGGCTGTGATTCGGTGCTTGTCAGGCGATCCTTTCAGTTCGATCCCATTGGTGAAGAAGCAGAGTTGTCCTATTTTCCTGCGCGAATCTCAAGGCATCAACCTCCATGGTCTTGGGGCTTACCGAGTGAACTCCGGGATCTTCTAAAGGAGGTCTATAGAGCCCTTCAATCTAACAGCCCTCGCTTGGCCTTAATGGGTATTCGCGCGGTTGTTGATGTCGCTATTCTAGAAAAGGTAGGCGATATCGGTTCATTTGCGGAGAAGCTAACTGCGCTGGAGCGTGAAGGGTTTGTCGGGCAACGACAGAGAGACTTCTTAAGTGCAGTGCTCGATGCCGGCAATGCAGCGGTCCATCGGGGCCACGCAGCAAGCACTCAGGAACTTGAGTACGCTATGGACATCGTAGAGAATTTGCTCCAAGCAGTCTATGCGCTTGAGGGGGCGGCCCAACATCTCCGTGTAAAAACGCCGCCTCGACAGCGACTTCCAAAGGGAACTCCGGAGGCCGACTAAAGCTAAGTCCAGTCCTCAACTTTAAGTCCCCGAAATCCAAGAAAGTGATCGATGTTTCTCGTCACCACAATGAGGCCGTTGACCATGGCGATGGCGGCGATCTGGCCGTCGGTGAAAGACGGGGTTTTGCCAATGCTGACGAGGCGAGCCCTTTCTTCGGCATGCCTTTCGGCGGCGCGGTTATCGTAAGGGAGACGCTTGAGAGATGGAGCTAGAGACTTCCCGAGGTAATCCTCTAGCTTGGTTCGCTTAGCCGAGGATGGAAGCCGACGGCACCCGAACCACAACTCGTGCCAGACGGGCGCCGCCGTGGCCAACTCTTCCCAATGCTGCTGGATTTTGGCCAAGACTCCAGGGTTGGGCACCGGCTTGACCGGTTCCGAGAGGACGTTGGTATCGAGGAGGTAGCGGAGGGTCACTCGTCAAGGGCCCGACCCGGCGAGGGGTCGCGTATACCTGCGTAGACTTCCTCGATGTCGAGGTCAGAAAGATCGTGAGTTTGCCGGAACTCCTGGATGGCGTCCCACAAGTTTCGCGGGCTCGATGCTGAGCTCCGGTACTCCTCTAAAGAGACCAGAGCGGCGACGGGGCGGCCCTCCCGGGTTAATTCGATGGGCTGCCCGTGTTCCGCTGCGTCGACCAGCTCTGGAAGCCGGTCGCGTGCCTCAGCGATAGATACCTTCCTCGACATGCCGTTGATTATCTCTTTCAGGAGGTCCAAGGTCAAGAGCCTGTTTCGGCGCCAGGGCCACCAAGGGGCGGCGTGGCGAGCTGGAGGTTTGCAGCCGGGGGGTGGCCTCGGGACTCTCTGCGGCCAAGAGGACGGCCACCTCTGAGAGCAAATCCGTAGCTAGCGGAGGGAAGAGGAAGTCGAGAGGGGAGCCTCAAGGGAGCGGACTTTGAAGTGGCATCATCGGTCTCGGGAACCCAAGTTGGCTTGGTGTAGACTACAGAAGCCATGGCACACCCGAAGAGCTGTTAGGAGCTGAAAATGATCACTGACCCGGTTGTCGAACGGCTCCACAAGCAGCGCGAAGAGTACATGGAGCGATTCCAGTACGACTTTGAAGCGATCGTTCGTGACATCAGGTCGCGTGAGGCGTCCTACCCGACACCATTGCTGGAGCCACCGGCATCGCCGCCGCCCAAGAAGGGGGGGTGGCGAGCTCACTTCGCACGCCGCTGAAGTCCGCCAACGGGAGGGGCGCCGCTAAAGAAGGGGCTCCCGAACCGTGGGGGACGTTTGAGCAACTTCCCGCGCCCGTTCGTTTCATTGTTCCGAAGCGCGACGCACCGAGGCCGTCCTCCGAAAGTCGCTCGCGCGGAGAGCACGATGATGTGACACAAACGAAGCTCGGCTAGATTGGCAGTCCTCGGTTTGACGATGACGATGGGCCTTACCGCGGTGGAGGCCTGGGCGGCCGGTCCGCGGCCGGTGTTTCAAATGCCGGTTCCCTGCGGCCAGACCTGGCGGGCGTCTACGTACGAGGCCCACTGGAATGGCGATCAGGATGCAATCGATCTCGCACAGCGCGACGAGGACCAGAACAACCTCAGTGAAGGCGAGTTTGCCATCGCCGCCGCCGCAGGCACCGTGTCCCAGGTCTACACCAACGGCACCGGCGGGATCTTCCTCTACGGTGGTGCGACCGGCAGCGCACAGGTGCGGGAGCTGAACGCCGCGGGCAGTGGGTCGTCCTCGATCTGGTCGGCGTCCTGGACGACGGGCTGGCGCTGAGCCCAGGACGGAGGGGGGCGGGGGTGCCTCCCGCCCCCTACAGAAAGCGGCCGAGAGCCTACCGAGGCAGAGTGTTGGGCCGCTCGACCTCGTAGTCCAGGTATCCTTTGCGAACGCCTTGCACCAGGAAGTCGAACTCGAGATCCGCGGTGCCCGGAGCTGCGCGGATCACGAGCCGTTCCGGAGATTTCTCGGCGACATAGAGCTGGCCCCAACTGCCGAGAGGGGTCAATTGCACGGTCAACTGCTCCGGCTCGGTCACCCGGCTGAAATAACCTGGAAGCTCGATCACGGCCTCGCCCTCCTTCAGCCTGGCGGTGCCGCGGAAGTACGTGCCGGCCTCCGGACCTTCGAGCGCGGTGAAGTAGAGAGCGCGTTGGGGGTCCGCCGGGTCCTCTACGGCGAAGTTCTTGATGCCCATCGCCGTGATATTGCCGGTAATGGTGAGATTGCCGTTGACGGTCACACCGCCGTTGCCGCCGATCTCCATACGATTTATCTTGTTTGTGCCGAGCACAAGTGGCTTGTCGTAAAACGTGCCGATGGCAAGCCCATTGCTGCTGTCTACAGAGAGGATCTCAGTCCACCCGCCCAGCGTTTTGCCGAAACGTGAGATGGTTCGGTTGCTGGAGTGAGCGATGACATTGATCTGGGCGAGATCGGTCTGGGCACTGAGGACTGCGGCGGCAGAGAGCCCTGTGTTGAGATTCTCGACCATAAGGAAGGTGTTCGTATCGGCATTTTCAAAGAGGTGGAATTTTTCCATGGGTGAGGCCGTGCCCATGCCGATCCTCCCGTTGCCCGCAAGATAAAGCGAGTTGTTGGGCGCTCCCGCCGCCACGCTGAAGGGTTTCAAGCCATTGGTAGAGTCGGCGATGGAGAACTGGGCTACGTTGGAGGGGTTGATCATCAGTGCCCAGTCGTGAGAGACCGTCTCGCCGCTCGCGGGGAGCGCGACGTCGTCGAACAGGATGTTCGGTTGCGCAGACTTGAGCTTGAGCGCCGAATAGTTCGAATCGGTGTCGCTGCAGGCCGCGCCAATACAGCCCGCGCCCTTGACGACCAGGTTGCCTTCGACAATGCCGGGCGGCGGTGCGGTTGCCTGGGGTGTCACGCTGACATTTTCGAATCTCGCGGCCCCGGTGGGCGTGCCTGCCCCGTTGCGCAGGGCCACGAGCCCGACGTAGACCGTTCCGGACAGGGCCACCGTCTGAGGGGTATGGACCTGGGTCCAGACCGTGCCGTTGGCCGAGAGGTACGCGGTGAAGACGTTTCCCGCGCGGACGAGCTTCAACCATTGCGGCGCGAAGGTCGTTGCAGTGCTGTCGCTCGCCGTCGTGCTGTTGGCCAGGACGCGGCGGCGGAATTGCGCCTCGCCCTCGCTCGTGATCGTCATCGTCGCGTGCGCCGATCCGGCCGTCAGGTCGTTGCGGAAGGTCACTCCCGCGAGCGTCCGGCTGGCGCCAACCGGCTTCAGAAGGGCGGCGACGTTGGCCACGATGGTGCCGTCTCCGGTGAGCGGCAGGTACACAAAATGGAAGGCGTCGGCGGTCCCCGCGAGGTCGCTGCCTCCCGCGATCAGCCGGAACGCGCCATTATCGTAGCTCGCGCCGCCGGCCGGCCCGACCGTGCCGACGTCGGCGTTGGCCCAGGGAGAGGGGAGGTTCTCGGTGCACGCATAGTTCTGGTCGCTCTGGGCGTAGGTGATCTCCAGGTCGTAGTTGTAGTTCACGACCGAGGCATAGGCATACGAGTCGCACTCCTTCACGCCGCTGGCGGTGGTGGAGGCCCCGGCGCTGACGTTGGTGCCGGTTCGGGGGGTGTTGAGAGACGGATCGCTCTGGGTGAAGAGCGCGACGGTGTTGTCCGCGGCCACGGCCTTGGACTTCGAATGGGCATACACCTCGCCGGTATAGCCGCAGGCGTTGTTGAAGAAGGCCGTGGCCTTGGAGCCGGCCCCCTGAGCCAGGGGGAAAGCGACCGCGGAGGCGTCGTAACTGACCGCACAGTTGGGGCCTTGGACGATTAGGCTCTCGGTCGAGCTCTCCAATCCGTCGGTCGTGCCGAGCTTACCCAGGGCTTCCTCGACGCGCTGGATCTGCGCCCGGTGCGTATGGATCGTGGTGCGGAGCTGTGGAGAAGGATGCCGGGCGTACTCCTCTCTCAATTTCGCAAGATGCGTCTTCATCTCCTGAAGCTGGAAACGCAGGCCGGCGGCACCGAATCCAAGAGTTTCGATCCGGTTGCCTCCCAGGCTGCGTTGCATCACCCCGGGGCTGACCTCGCTCCATCCCTGCTTTTGCAAGTCATCGAGCAGATCCGTCATTGCCGGTGTCGGGGACTCGGCAATGGCGGGC
>DATEIO010000192.1:0-2269 GCA_035278895.1 Thermoanaerobaculia bacterium
TGAAGACGGCCGGTCGTCACGGGGCGGGAACCGGCGCGTTCGAAGTGAAGACCGTGTCCGGCAGGGTGTCGTAGACGGCGAGGTTGCCGAGATCCAGGGTGCGGTCTCCGTTCACCTGGACACGCTTGGGAGCGAGCATGATGTTGCCGTGCTTCTGCCAGCCTTCCCAGCGCCAGGCGGTGGGTGGAGAGCCCTTTTCCATGCTCTCGAGGACGTAGGCCCAGCGGTCCATCAGGTGGGTGTCCTGATTGATGAACGCCCAGTAGCGGTCTCCCGGCGTCAGGCCCACGTTCTGGAAGGAGAGGAGGAGCTTGTCGTACTTCTTGCCGTCGATCGTCTCCTCGCCTACGTAGGAGAGGTTCACGCCGGGGTCGCGGAGCTTGTAGGGCATCAGGAGCCAGTAGGTGTCGTTGATCCAGGCGGCGTAGGCGCGCTCGAGCATGGTCTTGGCCTCTTCGCCCTCGGCCTGCTTGCCGTCGATGTAGACGGTGCCCTCCTTGGTGTTGACGTTTTCGAGGACGACGTAGTTTTTGCCTTCCTGGGTCTGGCCTTCGAGGCGGTGGCGGCCGGTCCACTTGTCCCACCAGTGGGTGCGGCGGCCGGCGAAGCTGAAACGTATAAAGCGGGTGTTGTCCCACGCTTCCTGGCCGCCCAGGGCGTCCATCACCCGCTGGGCGAGCACTTCGGGCGTGGGCGCGGCCTGGTGCGGGTGGGCGGCGGCGGGAGTGAGCGCCAGCGCGAGCGCGGTGGCGAGGAGCGGTCCGGTGAGGGTTCGGGAGGTTCGCGGCATGCGGGTCTCCTTGTTCGGGTCGCCGGTCGAGGCGACCTGAAGATCCTAATACAGCCGGGCATGAGACCCGCATTGCTTGTATAACTAGGGGGACGTGTGGAGCGAGCCCGGGGAGGATGGGCTTTCCGGGTGGGGAAGGAGGGTTTGATGGCGTCGCATGCCGAGACCGAGCGCACCAATCGCCTGGCGGGCGAGAGCAGTCCATATCTCCTGTTGCACCAGCACAATCCGGTCGACTGGTACCCATGGGGGGCCGAGGCGATCGAGAAGGCGCGGCAGGAGGACCGGCCGATCTTCCTTTCGGTGGGGTATTCCACCTGCTACTGGTGCCACGTGATGGAGCGGGAGTCGTTCTCCTCGCCGGCCATTGCGGAGCTGATGAACCGCCATTTCGTGAACGTGAAGCTCGACCGCGAGGAGCGGCCGGATCTGGACGAGATCTACATGACGGCCACCCAGATCCTCTCCGGCCAGGGCGGCTGGCCCAATTCCGTGTTCCTGACGCCGGACTTGAAGCCCTTCTACGCGGGCACCTATTTCCCGCCCACGGACCGCTACGGCCGGCCCGGGTTCGCCTCGGTGCTGGAGGATCTGGCCACGGCGTGGCGCACGCGCCGCGCGGACGTGGAGGAGCAGGCGGAGGAGATGGCCAAGGCCATGGGCCGGTTCCTGGAGGAGCGGTCGAAGCCGGCGGATGAGCCGCCGCGGGCATCGGTCGCACGGCAGGCGCTCGAATCGCTCGCGCGGCGCTTCGACCCCACCTGGGGCGGGTTCGGCGGAGCGCCCAAGTTCCCCACGCCGTCCAATCTCTATCTCTGCCTGGAGCTGGCCGGGGAGCACCCCGAGGCCGGGGAGATGCTCACGGCGACGCTCGACCAGATGGCCCGGGGCGGGATCTACGACCAGCTGGCCGGCGGCTTCCACCGCTACGCCACGGACCGCGAGTGGAAGATCCCCCACTTCGAGAAGATGCTCTACGACAACGGGTTCCTGCTGGAGCTCTACGCCCGCGAGCACGCGCGGACGGGCGATCCGCAGGCCGCGCGGGTCGTGCGCGAGACCGCAGAGTGGGTGGCCCGGGAGATGACCTCGCCCGAAGGGGCGTTCTGGAGCGCCATCGACGCCGAGACCCACGGCCACGAGGGCGCCTACTACGTGTGGACCCAGGAGGAGCTCAAGGCGGCCCTAGGGGAGGAGGACTTCACCTTCCTCGCTCCCATCCTCGGCTTCGACGGGCCTCCGTTTTTTGAGGGGAGCCATTACGTGCTCCACCTTCCGGAGCGGCTGGAGACGGTGGCGTCCCGCCGGCGGATGGCGGCGGAGCAACTCGTCCGGGACGTCGAGATGGGCAAGGCGAAGCTGCTCGCGGCGCGGGCGAACCGGGACCGGCCGCTCACGGACGACAAGGTGCTGGCGGACTGGAACGGCATGCTGATCACGGGGCTCGCCGTGGCCGGCAAGCTCCTCGGGGAGCGCTCG
>DATEIO010000193.1:0-4241 GCA_035278895.1 Thermoanaerobaculia bacterium
CCCGGCCCCGGTCCCGGCCGAGCCGGCTCCCGCGACGGAGATCGTCGAAGAAGGGCAGCCGCAGCCCGCCGCGGCCGAGACGGCGCCCGCGCCCGCTCCGGCTCCTCCCGTGGCCGAGCCCGCGAAGCCCACCGGCCCGCCGGCGAGCTTCGTGAGCAAGATCACCTGGGAAGAGGCCCTCGGCGGGACGGACGTGATCCTCTGGGGCAACGGGGCGATCCGGAGCGACCGTTTCACCCGCTCGCGGATCGACGGCAATCCCCCCCGCGAGCTGATCCGGTTGACCGGCATCGACCGCGCCTACCCCGGGACCCGCGTGGTGGTGGGGACGGGCGACGTGCTCCAGGTCCGGGTCGGCTACCACCCCAAGGCGGGCGGAAACGAGCTCCACGTGGTGCTCGACCTGGCGCACCCGACGGTCGCCGTCACCCGGGTGGAAGAGGGGGAGGACCGGCTCAAGATCCACCTTGAGCGTCGGTAACCCTTCCACTTTCCGGCTGTTGTAGTAGAATTCCAACCCCTGACCCTCACGGACGAGAGTTGTTGGGTTGTTCGGAGTTGCTTTATTCCGCCTCCCGGTTCGAAGATGACGAACGTCGACCGGATCAAGCGCCAGCTTGTGCGTGACCTCGTTCAGGAAAACCTGGACCTGATCGAGGACGGGCTCGCCCGGCGCGTGCGCCGCCGCCACCGGCTGTGGCTGGCGAGCCGGGTCCTCGCCTTCATCGTGGCCCCCGTCGGCCTGTTCGGCTCCACCCTGCTGCTGAAGAACCGGGATGCGGCCCCGCCCCGCCCGGCTTCTGCGGCAGTGGCTCCCCGGCCCGCGGTCGCGGCTCCGACTCCTGCCGTTCCGGCTCCGGACGCGATGGCGAAGCTCGCGGCTCCCCAGCCCATCGACGCCGCCGTCTTCCCGCTCGCCGTACGCAAGATCGCCATCGACGCCGGCCACGGCGGCGAAAGCCTGGGCACCCGCGCTCCCCTGGGGCTGATCGAAAAAGACCTGACGCTCGACATCGCCCTGCGCCTCAAAAAGCTCCTCGAGAAGGACTTCCAGGTGGTCATGACCCGCGAGACCGACAAGGAGGTCTCGCTCGAAGAGCGCGGCACCTTCGCCAACCAGCAGGGGGCGGACATCTTCGTGTCCGTCCACCTGAACTGGATCGTGGACCGGGAATCCCGCGGGGTCGAGACCTACTACCTGGGGCCGACCGACGATCCGTTCCTGACCGAGCTCGCGGCCAACGAGAACCGCGAATCCGGCTACTCCATGGCGGACATGAGGAAGCTTCTCGACCGCATCTACGCCGACGTAAGGCAGGACAAATCGAAGAAGCTCGCCCAGGTGATGCAGAGCTCGCTCTACAGCTCGCTGGGCAAGATCAACCCCAAGATCGAGGACCGCGGCGTCAAGGCGGCCCCGTTCATCGTGCTGCTCTCCACCGAGATGCCGGCCATCCTGGCCGAGGTCTCCTGCCTCTCCAACGAAGAGGAGGCCCGGCTGCTGACCAAACCGCTTTACCGGCAGTACATCGCCGAAGCCCTCGCCCAGGGGCTCCGCGCCTACGCGGATTCCGTCGAGGGGCGCCCGGACACCCGTGCGGCCGGCCAGAAAGGAATCGATTCATGAGCGAGAAAAAGCAGGTCCTCCACGTGGGGATCGACCTGGGAACCTCGCGGAGCTCCATCTCCGCGTCCAACAGCCAGCGGCACGTCATCGAGAGCTACGTCGGATGGCCCCTCGACATGGTGGCCCGGAAGGTGCTCAAAAAGCCCGTCCTGATCGGCCGCGAAGCCCTGGAAAACCGCTCCATGCTGGACCTCCATCGCCCGCTCGAGCAGGGGCTCATCAAAGAGGGGTCGGACAAGGACGAGGCCGCGGTCAAGGAGCTCCTCTCGCACCTGCTCTCGCTCGTCGGCATCGACCCCGAGGACCGGAACGGCCTGAAGGTCCGCGCCGTTGTCGGCGTTCCGGCCGAGGCGCTGCGCGTCAACAAGCAGCACGTGCGCAAGGCCCTCCAGGGCGCGGTCGACAACCTGATGATCGTCTCCGAGCCTTTCGCCGTGGCCTACGGGCTCGAAGCGCTCCTCCACACCATGATCATCGACATGGGCGCCGGCACCACCGACTTCTGCGTCATGAACGGCCGCCTGCCCACCGAGGAGGACCAGCGCACCCTGCCGCAGGCCGGCGACTGGATCGACGAGCAACTCGCCCGTCTCCTGCGCGAGCGCCACCCGGAGGCGAAGACCTCCATCCACATGGTGCGCGGCTGGAAAGAGGAGTCGAGCTTCGTCGGCAACTCCAAGGCCCCGATCCTCGTGACCGCCCCGGTCAACGGCAAGCCCACACAGATCGACATCACCCAGGAGATGCGCCTGGCGTGCGAGAGCGTGCTCCCGCCGCTCGTCGAGTCCATGCTCGACCTGCTCTCCCGGGTCCAGCCCGAGTACCAGGAACGGGTCCGCAACAACATCATCCTGTCGGGCGGCACCGCGCTGATTCGCGGGCTGGGGCCGCGCCTGGAGCAGGAGCTTCAGGCCGTGGGCGGCGGCAAGGTGCGGGTGGTCAAGGACCCGATCTTCATCGGCTCCGACGGCGGACTGTCCATCGCCCTGGACGCCCCGGACAACGACTGGGAGCGCCTGTCGGCTTGAGGCTCGACCGGTCCCCGGCCCGCCCCACGGGCCACCGCGTCGCCCAGCCACCAGGTTCCGCAGGCCCAGACGAGACCGAAAAGCGCCGCCAGGAGGGCGCCCCCCCACGGGGCGTCCTCCAGAGCGCGGAGCTCCTCCACCTTCCGCACGAGATCGTCCCCCCGCAATAGATCCTGGAGGGCCGGAGCCTCCCAGGGAGGAATCCGCGTGGCCAGGATCGAGCCGATCTCGTAGGCATCCCCGGTCAGCGAGAGGAACGGAGCGAGGGCGAACGGGAGCGACGCACCGAAGAGGAGGGCGTTCCGGCCGGCCGCGGCGCGGCGCAGGGCCCAGACGCCCGGAAACAGGGTCAGCACGAACGGCCCGAGGTCGGTCGCGAGGTAGATCAGGTCGCTGCCCCGGGTGTCGAATCCCGAGAGGCGTCCGGCATAGTCGCTCGCCGGGACCACGAAAGGGAAGATCCGGGTGAGCAGGCCCCCACCGTAGAGCGCATCGATCTCCAGCCGCGTCACCTCACCCCCCGCAATCCAGCAGGCCCCGGCGTGGAGCAACTCGTGGAGAGGCACGTAGATCCACCAGCCGAGGATGAGCCCGGCCATGGCAAGAGCCAGGCCGGGCACCCCTCGGTCGAGGCAGCGGTCGAGCCCGTGGAGCACGTCGGTGGCCGGCCGGAGCAGCTTCCGGACGAGGAAAAGGCGCGTCATCCGGCGGACTGTACACGAAAGGCCGAGAGCGAGTATGGTAGAGGAGTACTCTGACACCCAGACGGCGGGAGGGCGCGGTGGGATGATTCGACCTGCAACAGCTAGATCCGGGGTTGAGCTTCTGGTAAGATATAGAAACAATCTACTTTCTTCCTGGATTGATCTCTTATGCCGGTTCACCCTGAGGAACGTCGGATCGCGGGTCTGCTGCGCGAATTGATCGTGCAAAGCGGGACGACTCTGAACATGATTGAAAAACACCTTGGTTGGACACCCGGTCGGCTCGCCGACTTGCTCGACGGTCGTCTGCGGCTGACCTTCGAAGACGTGCTCGAAATTCTGCCCCTGCTGAACGCCACTCCCGGGGACTTCTTCGCCTGGCTCTACGGCTTCGATCCGCGCGAATCCGGCCTGGCCGTGGCCGAAGCCGAGCCCATCAAGGGGCTCCGCATCAGCTCCAGCCAGAAGGTGATGGACCGCCGCTTCGAGCAGAGCCTGCGGGTCGTGAAGGATGCCCTCGCCCGCCGGGCCGCCTGGAAGCGTGAGCGGGCGCAGGCGCAGGCCGAGAAAGACAAAGGATAGGAGCCTGCCAAGGACACCAGGGGACACAAGGACATCCAAGCTGTTGTCCTTGGCGTCCTTGCAGTCCTTTGGGTCCTTGTTTTCTAGTCCGGCTCCGGCTCGTCCGCCTCCTGAAGGCTGAGCAATGCGGCGAGAGTCTCCCGGCCTACGCGGAGCGCCCGAAAGATGGGCAACGCCTCGGCGACCGTTCGCCGGAGCTTGTCCGTGAGGCCCGCCTTCTTGTAGACCTCTGCCAAGTCCAGCGAAACCATGGCCGCTTCATAGGCGAGCCCCGATTCCAGAAAACCTTGGCGGGCTCGG
>DATEIO010000194.1:0-3972 GCA_035278895.1 Thermoanaerobaculia bacterium
AGGACGAGCCGCCGGCAGAACTGGAAGTTCCTCCCCTCGCCGCCCGCCTCGGTGGAGATCAGCAGGGACGGCCCCTCGGGCAGACGGAACTGCGCGACCTCGATGTCCCGCCGCTCGGTCGAGAGGTCTTCGTGGAAGATCCCGGCGCGGCGGCCCTGGCGCTCGATCGCGGCCTTGAGCTGGTCCAGGGTTTCCCGGTGCGCCACGAAGACGAGGGTCTTCTCCTCGGGGCCCGTCCAGCGGGCGGCCTGCTCCACGAGCCAGCGCACCCGGGGATCGCTCCGCTCGGCCTCGGCAGCCAGGGCCGCGGTCTCGGCGTCGTCCTTGTCCAGCCCGGGGAGAAGGGCGGCGGGGGAGGCCAGGGCGCGGAAGACGCGGTCGGCCTTCTTTCGCCGGGCGACGGGTCCCTCGGCCGGTCGGGAACGCAGATGGGCCACCAGGCGGTCGAGCGCCTCCCAGCCGCCGTCCTCGATCGCAACCGGCTGGGGGACCCGGGGCGGCAGGCCGCCGATGTCCACCCGGCGGGTGGAGCTGGTGCAGGGCGGCAGCGGCTCGCGCCGGGCGAGGCGGTCCTCGAAGGTCTCCTCCTCGGGAAACTCCTCCGGGCGGAGGAGCTGGAGGAGGCGGAAGAAGCCGTGGGCGTCGTCTTCGAGCGGCGTGGCCGAGAGGAGGAGGACGTGCCGGCCCAGCGCGGCAATGGGTGCGACGGCGCGGTACTCCTCGTTGCCGGGGTGCCCCTTGGGCCGTTTCAGGTGATGGGCCTCGTCCACCACCAGAAGATCGATTCCCGCCTCCACGGCCTGCTCGGTGAGACGCCGGCGCGAGGCGAGAAGCTCCAGGGAGATGATGGCCTTCCGGTGGACATCGAAGGGGTTGAAGCCTTCCCCGTAGTCCTTGGCCACGTCGTCCAGCCGCTTCGCATCCAGAAGGGCGAAGATCTGGTGGTACTTCCGCCACAGCTCGCCCAGCCATTGGAGGGTGAGCGTCTCGGGCGCCACCACGAGGGTGCGATCGGCCCGGCCGGTGTGAAGAAGGCGGTTGAGGATCAGGCAGGCTTCGACCGTCTTGCCCAGGCCGACCTCGTCCGCCAGGAGCCAGCGGACGGGATCGCTGTGACAGGCCCGCTCGGCGGCGTAGAGCTGGTGGGGAAAGATCTCGATGCGCCCGCCGAGGAACGAGCCCAATCCTCCGGCTTGGCGGATATGTTCCAGGCGCAGGGCGTCCACGCGGTTGGCGAAGTCCTCGGCGGCGTCGACCGTCCCCCGGGCCAGCCGCTCGAGGGGAGGCACCTCGGCGGGGATCGGCCAGAGGTCGTCCAGCGAGACCTCCCGGCCATCCGTCAAACGGCAGACGCCCTCCTCACAGGATTCGACGACGACGGTCTCCCCGGAAGGCTCCAGGCGGGCCCGCCCTCCCGGCTCGACCGTCAAAGGGACAAGGGCGTCCGTGCCCGCGGCGAAGATGAGTTGCTGACCGCTCTCGGGAAACTCGACCAACAGCTTCCGGTCCCGGATCTTGGTGATCCGCCCGATCCCGAGCTCGGCGTGAAAACGATGGGTGACGCGATCTCCTAGGTTCCACATGCGGGGGGGATTGTATCCGCCCCTTGCTTCGCCACGTTTCCGGTACACTTCTGGAGAGACCCGGGAAGGAAACCGTGACCACGCCTCGCGAACCCTCGCTGCCTCTGCCCGTCTCCGGCACCGTCCGGCCGGCGAGCGCCCGGTTCGTGCTCCTCGTGAGCCTCGGGGTGACACTCCTCCTCTACGCGATTCCGTTCGGCCATCTGGTCGCCCGGCCCCTGATCCTGCTTTCGACTCTTGCGCACGAGATGGGGCACGGCCTCACCGCCCTCCTTCTGGGAGGCCGTTTCCAGCGCTTCCTCATGTGGGCGAACGGCTCGGGGCTCGCGGAGATCGATCTGACGGGCTTCGGCCGCATCCGCCAGGGTCTGGCGATCGCCGGAGGGCTGGTGGGACCGGCCGTGGCCGCCGCCGTGCTCTTTACCGTGGGACGCACGGGCCGCGGCGCCCGCAGAGGGCTCCTGGGGCTCGGGGTGCTTCTCCTCGTGGCCGAGGTCCTGGTGGTGCGGAACTTCTTCGGATTCTTTTTCGTCGGCCTGGTTGCCGCGGGCTGCCTCTTCGCCTCCCGTCTGAAACCGGAGACGGCGCGCTGGGTGGTGGTCTTCGCCGGAGTCCAGCTCGCGCTCGCCGTCTTTTCCCGAGCGGAGTATCTGTTCACCCCTGTGGCCAACACCGCGGAGGGCGTCTTCCCCTCCGACGTCCGCCGCATGGAGGCTGCGCTGTTCCTGCCGTACTGGTTCTGGGGCACCGTGTGCGGAGCGTTCGCGGTCGCCGTTCTCCTTTATGGAATCCGCACCTACTGGAGCCGTTGATGAATCCTACGACACCGACTACGTCTTCGAGGTCCGCAAGAAGTAGCGTCCCTCACCACTTCATCAGGTCGATCGAGTAGGGCAGCATCTTCCGCCACCACGGCCAGTCGTGGGCCACGTCGTGCCCCCAGACGTCCAGGAAGTGGGGGATCCCCTTGCTGTTCAGGAGGTCCGAGAGCTGGCGCGAGGCGTGCGGCGCTTCGTAGGCCCCCTGGCCGGTCAGGATGTGGATCTGACTGGCGGTCTGCAGGAGGTGAAGGGGGTGCCCTTCGAGCTTCGGCAGGTACCAGGCCGGATTGTTGAAATAGGCGTTGTCGTCGCTGTAGCCGCGGAGGTAGTCCGGGCCGAGATCGTAGAAGCCGCTCATGGCGATCACGCCGTCGAAGAGGTCGGGCCGGCGGAAGAGGGTGTTCGCCGCGTGGAAGGCGCCGAAGCTCGCGCCCGCGGTGGCGATCCGGAGGTCCTCGCTCTGGCAGACGTTCCGGATGTAGGGGACGACCTCCTGCTCCACGTACTGGGCGTAGAGCATCTGCCGCCGCGCCTGCTCCTGGACCGGGAGGCTGTTATCCATCCAGGCCTGGTTGTTGATGCTGTTGATCGAGAAGACCCGCACCCGGCCGTCGCGGATCGCCGGCTCGACGGCGCCGGTCAGACCGAAGCGCTCGTTTTCGAGGAAGTCGGCCGCGGCCGTGGGGAAAAGGAGCAGCGGGTGCCCCCAGTGGCCGTACGAGACGATCGGCATCTGCTGGCCGAGCGTCGGGCTATGCCAGCCGTCGATCTTGCGGTTCATGAGGTCCATGGTCCCCTCCCGGTTCAAAGTCCGCCGCGAAGGATACCGCAAGGAGGGCGAACCTCAAGACCCTCTTCGGTTCAGCATTCGTAGACGAGCACGGTGGTCTTCGAGCGGCCCTTCTTCTGCAGCAGGTTCCCAATGTGGAACAGCGTCTCCTCGACCAGCCGGACGTCACCGCACTCCGGGCAGACGTCCGCCGGAACGGAATGGATGACGTAGGTGCGCTCCCGGTAGACCACCTCATGGCTGATCTGGTTCGCTCCGTGCTCGCCGGTGCAGTCTGGTGTCGTGCATGCCATCGTGAGGTCCTCGCTTTCCGAAATTCATCTCCTCCGGAGGAAACGCCTGCGGGGCGTTCCCGCATTCCAAGGCGCGCGATCGCTTCCCCGGGCACCCTTGAAGTTGTGGCGCAAGATCCGCGCCATCTGGAGGAAACCATGAGAACAAGGCTCCTGTCGTCCCTCGTCCTGCTGCTGGCGCTCGCAGTCCCCGGCTTCGCGCAGAGCGAGCTCTTCATCTCCGAGTACGTCGAGGGTACGTACAACAACAAGGCCCTGGAGATCTACAACCCCGGCGCCGCCGCCGTCGACCTCTCCTTGGGCGGCTACACCGTGCAGATCTTTTCGAACGGCAGCGCTACGGCGAGCGCCACGATCACGCTCACCGGCGTCGTCGCCTCCGGCGGGCGGTTCGTGCTCGCCAACAGCTCGGCGGTCCTGGGCATGACGCCGAACCAGACCTCGGGAAGCCTCAACTTCAACGGCGACGACGCCGTGACTTTGCG
>DATEIO010000195.1:0-11404 GCA_035278895.1 Thermoanaerobaculia bacterium
GCTCTGGATCTCGCAGTAGCCCGAGGTGTCGTTGGCATGGGTCGAGTGGAGCGCGATCTTCTTGCCATGGCCCAGCGGATGCCCGGGGATGTAGATGCGCTCGGCGGCGTTGGTGCCCGTGTTCCTCATCTGGAGGAAGCCATACGTCTTGACCGGGTTGGTGGGGAGCTTCACGAGAGCGTAGTCGAGCGGCGCGTCCAGCTGGACCAGAGTGGCGGTGGTGGCTACGACGGTGCCCGGGCAACCGAGCGCCGAGGCACAGCTCGTGGCACAGGTCGCGCCCTCGGCCATGAACTCGTAGTCCGTGTTCAGCGCGTCCCCGGCCGAGGTGATGCAGTGCTCGTTGGTCATCAGGTGACCGCCGCTTCCCACAAGCCAGCCGGTGCACAGGCTGGTGCCGTTGATCAGCAGGCGGGCCACAGCCCGGGAGGTGTTGTAGACCGTTGGATGGCTCGTCTGGTAGCACTTGGCCCACTGGGAGTCGTCCGCGCCGCAGAGGGCCTCGGTGTCACCACCCCCGGGGAACTGGTATCCCCGGGCGTAGCCGTCGAGCCGTACCGCTCCGGCGGCCACGGACACCGTGGAGAAGATCTCCAGGATAGCGGTGTCCCCATCGATGTGGATGCCCCAGAAGCCGCCCTTCAGGCCGAGGTCTTCCTTGCCCGTGCCCTCGTAGCTCCACGACCGGGAGCCGTCGACGGAGCGCACCACCAGTCGCGCGCCCTGCGGCAGGTTGAACGCGGCGAAGTGCGGCGCGACGTAGGCCGCCTTGGAATCGGTGATCCTGTGCGTCCAGGCCGGCGTGCCCTCTCCCCGCGGAGCGATCGCCGGAGACGCCACGTTGGACGGAACCAGCTCGCCGACCTGCGTCGGCCCTTCCGCCCGGGCCGGCGATCCCGCCAGCATCGCCCAACAGAGACACCCTGCCACCAGCGTGATGACTCTCTTCATACCTCTCTCCTTTTCGAGCGCAAGCCTCCGGCAGGACCCTGCGGAACGCGGGCCCTTCACAGAGGAAACTTGAACCTTCAATTCAGAGGGTGCTCGAGAAGGAAAGAAGAGAGCCGGTCTGCTTGCCCATCCTTCTCTTGCTTTTCTGACGCAAGGCGCTAGGAACGCTTGTCGAGAAACCGCCGCAGCGCGCGGTGGACGAGGGCGGCGTTGCCGGCGGCTTCAGGGCCGAAGGCGATTCCCACGGTTTCCCCTTCACGCCAGGTGACGGTGCCGGAGACGGTGAGGATGTCGGGCTCGTCCGGGCGGCCGAGGCGGAAGCGGACGAGGTAGCCGATCTGCCAGCTCAAGGGGACTCCCGAGAGACCGACGCCCCCGATCGAGAGGTTTTCGAGCTTCACCGGCAGGATCGTGCCGTCCTCCAGCTCGAGGACGGCATCGACGCCCAGACGGATGCGCACGTCCCTCTGCCCGGCGAGGCCCAGGAGGGCGGAGACGTTCATGCCGTGCCGGCGGATGACCTCGCTCCGGAATTTGAGCTCCAGGCCCGGGTTGTCGGTGAGCAGGCGGATCAGGTCGGCCTTGTCGATCCGCAGGAGGCGGGTGGGAGCGGCGGTGCGAGCCGACGCGATGCGGCGGGCCTTGTCGTTCAAGAGCCCCATCTCGCCGAAGAAGCCCCCCTCTTCCAGGCGGGCGAGGACCTGGAGAGGTCTCCCCTGCTCGTCCCGGAACACGGTCACCAAGCCCTCCCGCACCACGTAGAAGGCATCCACCGGGTCTCCCTCCCGGAAGATGAGCTGGTAGGCGGGCTGGCTCTCCTCCTGGCAGAGATGGGCCAGGCGGTCGAGCTGGTCCTCGGGCAGCTCCGAGAACAGGGGGACCTTCTGCAGGAACTCTTTCAGCAAGCCATCCTCCACGCCAGGGCCGGCGTTCGGGCAGACCGGGTCTTTCGCGAGACGGCTGTATTGTGTGGCTTCTCGGTCCTCGGAGCAAGCTCCCTCTACCCCTGAAGCTCGCGGATGAGCTCTTCGAGCCTCGTCCGCGTGGGAAGCAGCACAGCGAAGACCCGGGTCGAGGCTTGACCCGGGTTCAGCCTTTGATCCACGCAAACGGATCAGAGATTGATCCCTCGGAGCCCGCGAAGGCATGGGCTCCGAGGGAGATCTTGCTCTCGACCTCCCTGGCATCCCCGTTGCTCTTCAGAGAGACAACCCACCGATCCAGTCCTCTCACGCGAGGCGTATGCAGTGAGCGGGCGGGTCCCTTCTCAGAGGAGTTTTCAATGCGCAGGTTTTCTTTCGCCGCTGCACTGTTGTTGACGGCTGGGATCACCACGGGATCCGCCGTGGCCGCGCCGCCCCATGCGAATCCCGCCTGGCCGTCCGTCGACCAGCAGCTCGCCAAGGACAAGGTCCAGCGCGGCAGCGCGCTCGAGCACCTGATCCTGGCCAACCAGAACTTCGACATGCTGCGCGCCGAGGAGGCGACCGACAAGATTCCGGTGCCGCCATGGCTGCGCGTGGCCTGGCGCAAGAACCACCCCGAGGGCACCTACACGGGCGACGACCCGACGGGCGGCTACCCGCACGTGCTGAAGGAGATGCACGAGTGGATGCTGTCGCACCAGGACCTCGCGCCGAACCTGGCCGACGCCTGGCAGGCCGCGGTCGCCGAGGTGGACGACGCGGACTACGCGGTGATGACCGACGCCACCACGGTGGGCGCCGACCGCCGGGTCTCCGGGGCCCAGACCGTTCCCCGGAGCGAGTCGGACATCCGGATCGACTACTGGAACGCGAGCCGCGTCATCGCCGGCTCCAACAACATCGGCGGCAGCGGCCAGCAGGCCATGTACTTCTCGAACGACGGCGGCCTTTCCTGGGGCCAGACCTTCCTCCCCTTGTTCAGCACCGACCAGTACCACTCCGACCCCACGGTCGAGTGGAGGTCGAACGGCAGCGCCTGGTCCACCACGCTGGGCATCAAGGGCTTCAACCTGAAGCTGCGCGCCTACACGTCCGCAAACGGTGGCTCCACCTGGACCTACGACAACACCGCCTCGGCCAAGCAGAGCGCCGTGGACAAGCAGATGACCTGGGTCGACCACAGCGCGACTTCGCCGTACAAGGACACCCTCTACGTCTGCTGGCACAACAACGCGCCGCAGTTCGTGAACCGCCGCACGGCCTCCGCCTGGAGCACGCCGATCCAGATCAGCAGCACCGAGTCGACCGGCACGGCCATCGGCTGTGACGTCAAGTCGAACGCCAACGGCGACGCCTTCGTGTTCTGGCCCACGACCGGCAACCGCCGGATCGTCATGTCCAAGTCGACCAACGGCGGCACGAGCTGGGGGAACCCCAAGGTCGTCGTCGCCACCACCTTCGACAGCTACGACATCGGCGTGCCCGCGTTCAACAGCCGCCGCATCCTGATCTACGCCTCCGGCGGCGCCTACCGGACCGCCACCAAGAACCTGGTCTACGCCTCGTGGACCGACCTGACCGGCGCGGTCGGCTGCAACACGGCCGCCAACGAGCCGGGCGCGAACGCGGCCTCGACCTGCAAGAGCCGGATCTGGTTCGCCCGCTCGACCGACGGCGGCGCCACCTGGGGCGCTCCGTTCATGATCAACAACCAGGTCACGCTGAACGACCAGTTCAACCAGTGGATGGGCGTCGACGAGACGACCGGCCGCCTCGCCATCATGTACTACGACACGGTGGGCGACGCGACCCGCAAGAAGACCCACGTCTATTACCAGACCTCGACCGACGACGGCACCACCTGGAGCGCTCCGGTGCAGGTCACGACCGGGCAGACCGACGAGACGATCGCCGGCGCCGACTCCGGCAACCAGTACGGCGACTACAACGGCCTGTCGATCCACGCGGGCAAGATCTTCCCGGTGTGGACCGACCGCCGGAGCGGCGGTAAGGAAGAGATCTGGACGGCGCCGATCTCCGAGCCGTAAGGCGCCTCGAAAAGCACGAATTTCTCGTCTGATGATCTTGGCGCCCCTCGGGGCGCCATTTTTTTTTGGCTGGGACGGCTCGCCTTTCGGGCCGGCGCGCACCGTTAGCTGTGTGAGGGTTTCCGGTCCCGAAAATTCTGCTGGTTTTCAAGGACTTACTGTCCGAAGCGCTCGCTTCGGCATTTGAATCGTCCATCCCCAACTCCCCCTTTTGGAGGAAGCAGAAGCAATGCGAAAGCTCGTCCTGTTGTTGCTGTTGTTATCCATCCTCCCGGCCGCCGCGCAGGCGGCTCCCCCTCAGGGCTGGCCCACCGTGGACCAGCAGATCCAGAAAGACAAGGTCTCTCCCGGCAGCGAGCTCGAGAAGTTCGTCCGGAAGAACCAGGAGTTCAACCTTCTGCGGCCGGAAGAGGCCTACGACAACATTCGGATTCCGATCTGGCTGCGCGTCCACTGGCGCAAGACGCACCCGGAGCTGGAGTACTCCTCGACCGATCCGACGGGCGGCTATCCCCTCGTGCTCAAGGAGGTCTACGAGTGGATGATGACCCACCAGGATCTGAAGCCGGGCAACCCCACCCATGGCAAGGACGGCAAGGCGCTGCCGCCCGGCTCCTTGAAGGGCGGCCTGGAGCTGGAGACCGAGGAGGTCACGGCGGGCACCAACGCGCGGATCTCCGGCTCGGCGACCAACTCGCGCAGCGAGTCCGACATCCGCGTCAATTACTGGGACCCGACCAAGATCATCTCGGGCTCGAACAACATCGGCGGCAACGGCCAGCAGGCGATGTTCTCCTCGACCAACAGCGGCTCGACCTGGAGCCAGAGCTTCCTGCCGCTCGCGACCGGGGACGCCTTCCACTCCGATCCGACCGTCGACTGGTTCTCGAACGGCACGGCGATCGCCACCACGATCGGCATCAACTCCGCGGCCACCCAGCTCCGGATGCGCTCCTACATCTCGACCAACAACGGCGCCACCTGGACGCTCGACGGCACCTTCTCCGGCAGCCAGACCAACGCCGACAAGCAGATCGTCTGGGTCGACCATAGCAACACCTCGGCGTTCAAAGACAACGCCTACGCCTGCTGGCACAACGGCCTGCCGCAGTTCGTCAACCGCCGGGTGGGCCCGACCGGCACCTGGGGCGCCACCCCGCTCCAGATCAGCGGCACGGAGACGACCGGCACTGCGATCGGCTGCGACGTCAAGACCAACAGCTCGGGCGACGTCTTCGTCTTCTGGCCCGCGACCGGCAACCGCCGCATCCTGATGGGCAAGTCGACCAACGGCGGCGTCTCCTACGCCACGCCCGTCATCATCACCACGACCTTCGCCTCCTTCGACATCGGCGTGCCGTCGTTCAACAACCGCCGCATCCTGGTCTACGTCACGGGCGGCGCCTACCGGACGGCGACCAAGAACAACGTCTACGCAGCCTGGGCCGACCTCTCGGGTGACACCGGCTGCACCACGGGCTCCAACGAGCCGGGCTCGAACGCGGCCTCGACCTGCAAGGCGCGGATCTGGTTCTCGCGCTCGACCAACGGCGGCACCACCTGGTCGACCCCGGTCAAGATCAACAACCCGTCGAACCTGAACGACCAGTACAACCCGTGGATGGTGGTCGACGAGACGAACGGCCAGATCGCGATCATCTACTACGACACGATCGACGACACGACCCGCAAGAAGACCAACGTCTACTACCAGGCTTCGTTCGACGACGGCGCCACCTGGAGCACCCCGTTCAAGGTGAGCTCGGCCCAGACCGATGAGACGGTCAGCGGCGCCGACACGGGCAACCAGTACGGCGACTACAACGGCCTGTCCGGCATCGCCGGCACGTTCTTCCCCTCCTGGACCGACCGCCGCAACAACGCGCGGGAGGAGATCTGGACCGCGGCCATCCAGGAGAGCGGCACGCCCTGCACGCCGCCCGCGGCTCCCACGGGCCTGACCGCCACCGCGGCCGGCGCCAACCAGATCAACCTGTCGTGGAGCGCGGTCTCGGGCGCGACCCAGTACAACATCTACCGCGCGACCACGTCGGGCGGCCCCTACACGCAGGTCGGCACGTCCGCCACGACGTCGTTCTCGAACACCGGCCTCACCTGCAACACGACGTACTACTACGTGGTCCGCGCCGTCAACAACTGCGAGTCCGGCAACTCGGCGCAGGCGCAGGCCACGACGGCCGCCTGCCCGGTCTGCACCACGCAGACGCTCTACAGCGCCGGCTTCGAAACCCCGGCGACTGGCCTGGCCGGCTTCACGACCGGCACGTTCCTGACCGGCGGCAGCGCAGTCGACTGGCGCGGCGTCCAGACCTGCACCGCGAGGACTGGCACGAAGATCTTCCGCTTCGGCAATACGGGCTGCACGACGGACTACGGCAGCAACCGCTTCGCCTTCGCGCAGCCGAACGGCGCGGGCGGCATCACGATCCCGGCCGGCTCCACCACCACGCGGCTGTCGTTCTGGCACCGCCGGCAGTTCGAGTCGGGCTTCGACGGCGGCACGCTCGCCGTCTCCCTGAACGGCACGAACTACACCCTCGTCCCGAGCACCTCGATCATCTCCGGCGCCTACAACGGCACGACGAGCACCTCGTGCCCGCCCACGGGCGCCGGCGGCGTCTCGGTGTTCACCGGCACGTCTTCCACCTTCACCAACACGGTCGTCAACCTGGACGCCGTGTGCAACGCGATCACCGGCGGCACGGCCGGCTGCGCGGGCCAGGCGGTCCGCATCGGCTTCACGGCCATCACCGACTGCACCGTGGTCCAGGACGGCTGGTTCCTGGACGACGTCTCGGTGACGGCCTGCGTGCCGTAACAGACTCTTCTCTCATCACGGCCCGTCCGGATGCGTCCGGCGGGCCGTCTTTTTTTAGATCCGCTTGGAAAGTAATTCGAGCGTGCGCGCGAGGTCCGGGGCGTCGCCCAGGACCGGCAGGAGAGGGTCTTCGCCCATCTTCCGCAAACGTTTCGGAACCGTTTTCAGATCGAATTTCCGCACGTCGAGCCGCGGGCTCACCTCGCGCCACAGGAGAGGCGTCGAGACCGTGGCCCCGGGGCGCGGACGGACGGTGTAGGGCGCCGCCAGGAGCTTGCCCCGGCCGTTCTGGAGGGCGTCGACGTAGACCCGGCCACGGCGCTTGGGGATCGACCGTTCGGTCGTCGCGATGGCGGGCAGGCGCGCGACGATCACCTGCGCCAGAAGCTCCGCCAGCTGCCGCACCGGATCGTGCTCGAGCCGCCGTCCCATGGGCAGGAGGACGTGAAGCCCGCTCCCACCGCTCGTCTTCGCGAAGCACGGCATCTCGATCTCGTCGCACAAATCGCGGATCGCCAATGCGATCGTGACGACGTCGGTAAAAGGCGCCGTCTTGGGATCGAGATCCAGGATGCACCAGTCCGGCCGCTCGAGGCTGTCCACCCGGCTCGCCCAGACGTGGAACGGGATCGCGCCCAGGTTCACGAGATAGAGGAGCGACGCCTCGCCGTCACAGAGAAAATAATCGATCGCTCTGCCCGAGCCGTCCGAGCGGATCGACACGGTGCGCACCCGCGACGCGTCCGGCGCGTTCTTCTGATAGAAAGATTTTCCCGTGATCCCGTTCGGGTAGCGGTCGAGGACGAGCGGGCGGTCGTAGAGAAGCGGGAGCATCCACGGCGAGATCGCCCGGTAGTATTCGATCAGGTCTCCCTTGGTGTACCCCTCCTCGGGCCAGAAAACCTTGTCGAGATTGGTGAGCTTCACCTCCGGGACCGGCTGCGGCGCCGGCGCCGTTTCCTCCGGGGCCTCCTCGGGCTCTTCGCCGGGGCCGAAGCACTCGCCCACGGTCTTGTCGTCCCGCACGCGGAGGAACACGGGATGGCGCAGGTGGCCGTCTTCGGTCTGCTCCTTGTAACGGACCTCGACCACGACCGCGGGCTCCACCCACACCGTGCCCTTGCCCCCTGCTCCGGAAACCGGGGGCGTGGCCCGGCTCGCAGCTTCCAGGCGCGGCCGGATCTCCGCCATGTCCGCACGGTCGAAGCCGGTGCCCACCATGCCCACGTAGGCGAAGCCCGTCGTCCCGTCGCGCACGGCCAGGTGGAGCCTGCGGAACCCGGTTTTCGCGCCCGGCACGGGATCGAACCCCACGACCGCGAAGTCGCACGTGCGGTCCACGCGGACCTTCAGCCAGTCTTTCGAATAGCCGGAGCGGTAGGGTGAATCCTCCCGCTTGGCCACGATCCCTTCGAGGCCCAGTTGCTCGACCGCGGCGTACAGGTCCTCGCCCCGCACGGGCACGTGGTCGAGATAGCGGACCGGCCCCGCCGCCACGGAGAGGACCCGGGCGAGAATCCCTTTTCTTTGCAGCAGCGGGAGCGGCCGGAGGTCGAAGCCCGCGATCGCCAGGAGGTCGAACACGAAGAGCGCCGCCGGATGGTCCGCCGCGGCGCGGTGGGCGTCGACGCTCTTCGTGCGCAGCCCGCGCCGCTGGAGCCGTTGGAAGCTCGGGTGGCCGGCTTCGTCGAGCACCACGGCCTCGCCGTCCAGGAGGAGCCCTTCGAACGGGAGCGCCGCCACGGCCTCCGCGAGCTCGGGGAAGATGTGCGTCGCCACCATTCCGCTCCGGTAGGAGAGGCGGGCCTCCCCCGCTCCACCGGCGGCCAGCATGCGGAAGCCGTCGTATTTGAGCTCGAAGATCCAGCCGGCCCGGGAAAACGGCCGGTCGCTGGTCTCGGGCTTCATCACCTGGAGGCCCGCGGGGTCGACGGCTTGCCGAAGCGCGCCGAGTCTCAGGAGATCGGCTTCGATCTCGCGAAGAAGTTCTTTCGGAACACGTTTCGATCTGTTGTTCGGTCTCAAAAGAACCGGGGTTCTCTTCAGGCGTCAAATGAGGCTGAATTGATCGAACAAAAATCTCATGTAATTTCTCGCGATTGGCTCGCAACCTTGCCCGCTAAATGGTATATTACCAAGGTTATGAGCGCGCGACCCTTTGCCTCAGGAACCATCTCTTTCGGACTCGTAACCATACCCGTGAAGCTTTATTCCACCGGCGAAAGCGCCGCTGGAATTCAGTTCAACATGCTTCACAAGAAGTGTGGTACCCGGCTGAAGCAACAATACGTCTGCCCGATCGATAATGAAGTCGTCGGTCGAGAAGACACGGTGAAAGGTTACGAGTACTCGAAGGGGCAATATGTTCTATTTTCGGATGAAGAGCTCAAGGCTCTGAATCCGGAGCCGACGAACGCGATCGAGATCGCCGAGTTCGTTCCGCTCGAGCAGGTCGATCCGCTGTATTACGAGAAGTCCTACTACCTGGGGCCGGACAAGGGGGGCGACCGCCCCTACAAGCTGCTCTCCGAAGCGATGCGGAAAACCGGCCGCGCGGCTCTGGCCCGCTACGTGGCGCGCGGCAAGGACCAGCTCGTGCTGATGCGCCCCTTCGAAAACGGGCTCATCATGCAGCAGCTGCGCTACTCGGACGAGATCCGCGACTTCTCCGAGGTGCCGATCGCGCCGTCGGAGGTCAAGGAGCCGGAGCTCAAGCTCGCCGTGCAGCTCATCGAGCAGATCGCGACGGAAGAATTCCGCCCCGAGACCTACGAGGACACCCAGAGGAAACAGGTGCGCGAGCTCATCGAGAAAAAGGTCCAGGGCCAGGAGATCACCGCCACCCCGGCGCCGGCTCCCAAGGCGCAGATCATCGATCTCATGGAGGCTCTGAAGGCGAGCCTTCAGCCCTCCGCGAAACCGGTGGCACAGCCTATTTCGCTCGCCGATCGCAAGCCGCCCAAGCGCTCTCCCCGCGCGACCGCCGACGAAGTGGCGGCGAGTGGGGCGGAAACGAAGAAAAAGAGTTCAAAGCGGTAAGCAGGTCGGAGTACACTGAGAGGCGATGCAGCACCTATCGGCTCTCAGGCAGCGGGGTGAGCCGGAACGCCCGGCTCCTCCATCCGGTTACTCCACGAAGGACGTCGCTGCCCTTTTAGGGCTCACCCCCGCGCAGGTCCGTTCGTGCGTGCGCGCTGGCTTTCTCTCTCCGGAGCAGGGGCCGCGCGGCGAGTACTACTTCTCGTTCCAGGACCTCGTTCTCTTGAGAACCGCCAAGGGGCTTCTCGCCGCGCGCGTGCCCAAAAAGCGGATCCGCCTGGCGCTCCAGAACCTCCGCGCCCAGCTCCCCGAAGGCCGGCCGTTGACCGGCGTCCGCATCTCCGCGCAGGGCCATCACGTGGTGGTGCGCGACGGCCGGAACCTGTGGATTCCCGAGTCGGGCCAGACCGTTCTCGACTTCGAGCTTTCCGAGCTGGCGCGCGAGGCCTCGACCCTTTCGCTCAAGACCGCGGGCCCCAAGCTCCCCGAGCCCGACGGCGGGGCCGAATGGTACGAGCGCGGCGCCGAGCTCGAAGAAGACTCCCCCGTCGAAGCGATCGCCGCCTACCGCCGCGCCCTGGAGATCGACCCCGATCTGGCCGACGCCCACCTGAACCTCGGCCGCCTCCTTCACGACCGCGACGAGACCGCCGAAGCCGAGCAGTGCTACCGCCGCGCCCTCACGCTCCGCCCGGAGGATTCGACCGCCGCCTACAACCTGGGCGTCGCGCTCCAGGACCAGGGCCGTTTCCGCGAAGCCGTTTCCGCCTACGAGGCCACCCTCGCGATCGACCCCTATCTCGCCGACGCGCACTTCAACCTCGCCGGGATCTTCGAAGACCTGGGCGAGCCCGAGGCGGCGTTCCGGCACCTGCGGACGTATAAGACGCTGATTCAGGGGTAGCGGCCTCCGCGGACGGACACGGACTTTCACGGACGGACACGGTGCCGTGCGGGATGTCCGTGTAAACTCTCGCCCCATGAAGACCAGAGCCTTCCTTCTCTTCTCTTTCAGCCTGCTGATCTCCGGAGGGGCGTTTGCGGTGGACGGAAAGTGGACTCCCGAGCAGATCCTCGAGCACGATCCCAAGTGGCTTCGCGAGCTGGGCCTCGAAATCCCGCCGGAGAAGCTGTGGGGCCAAGACGGCGCGGGCCTTTTGGAGGCCGCGGTCAAGGTGGACGGCTGCTCGGCCGGGTTCATCACCGCCCAGGGCCTCTTGATCACCAACCACCACTGCGCCTTCGGCATCCTCCAGCAGCACTCGACGCCCGAGCGCGACCTGATCACGAACGGGTTCCTGGCGAAAAACCCCGCCGAGGAGCTGGGCGGTGCGGGCACCCGCGCCACGATCCCCCACAAGACGACCGACGTGACCGCGGTGATCGAGGCCGCGGTGCCGGCCGGGGCGGACGACCTCGCACGCTTCCGGGCCATCGAGCGCAAGGGCAAGGAGCTGGTCGCCGAGTGCGAGAAGCAGCCGAACCGCCGCTGCCAGGTCGAGGCGTTCGACGGCGGCGTGCGCTACCTGCTGATCGAAAACCTGGAGTTCCCGGACGTCCGCGTGGTCTACGCCCCGCCCCGCGCCGTGGGCGAGTACGGC
>DATEIO010000196.1:0-13394 GCA_035278895.1 Thermoanaerobaculia bacterium
CGGCCACGCCGTGCCGGCGGTCCGCCGGGAGGACAAGGCGCGCCTGCGCACGCGGGTCCCGCAGGGAGGCATGGACTACAAGGGCTATAACGTGGCGATGCACGAGCTCGGCCACAACGTCGAGCAGGTCTTCTCGCTCCACGGCATCGACCACTGGCCGCTCGCGGGGGTGCCCAACAACGCGTGCACCGAGGCGTTCGCCTTTGTCTTCCAGCACCGGGACCTGGAGATGATGGGGCTTCAGTCCCCGGAGAAAAGCGACGCCTGGCACACCGAGACGCTCGCGATCCTGTGGAACACCTACGAGATTGCCGGGGTGTCGCTGGTGGACATGGGGGTGTGGAGCTGGATGTACACGCATCCCGAAGCCACGCCCGCGGAGCTTCGGGATGCGGCGCTCGCGATCGCGAAAGACGTCTGGAACCGCTACTTCGCCCCGGTCTTCGGCGTCCGCGATTCGGAGATCCTGGCGATCTACTCCCACATGATCGTCTATGGCCTCTATCTGCCGGACTACGCGATCGGCCACGTCATCGCCTTCCAGGTGGCGGAGAAGCTCCGTGGCGCGGATTTCGGCACCAAGATCGAGCGGATCGCCCGCCAGGGGCGCCTCACGCCGGACGCCTGGATGCGCGGCGCCGTGGGCGGGCCCGTGTCGTCCGAGGCCCTGCTCGCCGCGGCACGGGAGGCTCTCGCGGCACAGTCTTCGTAGTCTTTTTCGAGGGAGGACTCTCATGAGACGCGCTCTGCCGGTCCTGCTCATCCTTTCGGCCCTGGGAGCTCCCGCCGCGTGGGCCCAGATCCTCGACAGCCCCAGCCGGCTCGACCTGCGACCGCTGCTCCAGCTCACTGGGGTCGGCAACGACATCGCTGGCGGCGAGCTCGAGGCGGACGTGCTCATCACCCGGGGAGGCGCGGTGTTTTTGATGTACTCGGCCGCGACCGGCAACGCCCAGCGGGTGGACCGCGGGGTGGCGACCCGGGAGCAGCTCGTGACGCTCAACCAGGCGCTCGCCCGGGCGCGGGTGGGGCAGCAGCAAGGCGGCTGCGGCGATCCGGCTCCGGACGGCATCTCCACGTATACGCTCCTGTGGAACGGAAAGAGCCGGACCCGGCAGCTCTCGGTGGGCGGCATCTATCTGGATTGCCCGGCGGAAACCCGACAGGTCTTCGACGCCGTCTGCACGTTCGTCTGGGACGTCCTCGGGCCGGCGCCGGAGCTCTGTATCCCGCCGGCCTGATCGTTCCCATCAAACGCGCAGCCCTCCTCGTCCGTTTACTCCTTTGGAACGAATTTCCAAAGGAGAGACGACGATGACGCTCTCGATCAAAGCAAGACGTTTCGGGGTCCGCGCCCTGGCGCTCCTGCTCCTGCTGATCGCTTCGACCGAGCTGCGCGCCCAGCCGGGCCGCAACGTCCACAACACCAGTTACCGGGTCGGTTTCCTGGGCAGCCACGCGGCCGAGGTGCTCGCCTGGGAGCAGTGCCCGGAGGAGTCGAGGGACGACTGTGCGATCGCCACGGCCACGAACGACGGCAAGCTGTTTCTCAACGTGCGCGCCGACGTTGCGACCCACGAGCGGATCGCTCGCGCCCTGGCCGAGAAGGACCGGCCGCTCACCCAGAGCTTCCAGATCACGCTGCTCGCCGCCGGAGACAAGCCCGGCGCGCCGGGTCCGGATCTGGCGCCGGGGGTCCGGAAGGCGATCGACGAGCTGCGCGGGCTCGTGCCGTACGAATGCTTCGAGGTGCTCGATACCCTGTGGCTGCGCGGCACCGCCGGGGACCTGATGCGGGGCCGTCTCGTGGGCAGGAACGAGATCGGTCACCAGTTGACGCTTCACTTCCGCGCCCTGGGAGGCCCCGGCAGCCAGGACCTCTTCGTGGACGGGTTCTCCCTGACCGAGGAGCCGGGCAACAACCTCCAGATGCCGGGCGGCGGCACCCGGGGGTCCCGCCGGGTTCTGGACACCTCTTTCGGCTTGAAGAGCGGTCAGACGCTCGTCATCGGCACCTCGAAGCTCGACGGCGGCGAGGAGTCGATGGTCGTCCTGCTGACCGCGGTTCCCGCGCAGTAACCCACCCTCCGGGGCGCTCTGGCCTCCGGGCCGGGGCGCCCTCCCGCCTTGACACCCCTCCCCCCGTTCCATACCCTCCCCCGCGAACGCCAACTCCTCTTTCCACAGGAAAAACCATGAAATCCATCCATTCCGTGTTGCTTGCCCTGCTGCTGGCCACGGGGGCGTCCGCCGCTCCTCACGAAGGTGCCCACGGGATCGGCGGGCGGATCGACGCCCCCCGGGTCCAACAGCCGCCGCCGTCCCCCGCTCCTGCTCCCGAGCAGAAGCCGCCGGACGAGAACCTGGAGGACAAGCAGAAGCGCGAGCAAGAGCCCGAAGAGAACGCTTCCGAGCTCCAGAAGGAGGCGGCCGAGGGCGGCAAGGGCGCTCCCCAGGAGATCTCCGAAAAGAAAGAAGAGAAGTGGGACGTCAACAACCCGCCCGGGCCGTCGAAGGAGGTCTCAATCGACGTGACCGAGGGGACCTGGATGAGCGTCGACGTCTCCCCCGACGGCAAGGAGATCGCCTTCGACCTCCTGGGCGACCTCTACGTGATCCCCATGGCGGGCGGCGAAGCCAAAGCGCTCACCCACGACATCGCCTGGCAGATGCAGCCGCGCTACAGCCCGGACGGCAAGACGATCGCCTTCACGAGCGACCAGGGCGGCGGCGACAACATCTGGATCATGAACCGGGATGGCTCGAACGTTCGCGCGGTCTCCAAGGAGAGCTTCCGCCTGCTGAACAGCCCCTCCTGGACGCCGGACGGCCAATACATCGTGGCGAGGAAACACTTCACGGCCCAGCGCTCGCTGGGCGCCGGCGAGATGTGGCTCTACCACCGGAGCGGCGGCGACGGCCTCCAACTCACCAGGAAACCCAACGACCAGAAGGACGCGGGCGAGCCGGTCTTCTCGCCGGACGGCCGCTACCTCTACTTCAGCCAGGACACGACCCCCGGCCCGATCTTCGAGTACAACAAGGATCCCAACACCCAGATCTTCGTCATCCAGCGGCTCGACCGGCAGAGCGGCCGGATCCAAGCCTACGTGGGCGGCCCGGGCGGCGCGGTCCGTCCCACTCCGTCGCCGGACGGCAAGACCCTGGCCTTCATCCGCCGGGTGCGCAACAAGAGCGTGCTCCACCTGCTGGACATGAAGTCCGGCGACGAGCAGCCGATCTACGACGGCCTCGACCGCGACATGCAGGAGACCTGGTCGATCCACGGCCTCTATCCCCAGATGGCCTGGACGCCCGACTCGAAGTCCCTCGTCTTCTGGGCCGGCGGCAAGATCCGGCGGATCGACACCGCGAGCCGGAAGGTCACGGACATCCCCTTCCACGTGAAGACGACGCGCAAGGTCCAGGAGGCGCTCCGCTTCCCCGTGGAGGTGGCCCCCAGGACGTTCGAAACCAAGATGCTCCGCTGGGTCAACGTCTCGCCCAAGGGAGACCGGGTGGTCTACCAGGCGCTGGGGCACCTCTACGTGCGGAACCTCCCGGACGGCAAGCCGCGGCGGCTCACGAAGCAGAACGACCACTTCGAGATCTACCCGTCCTTCTCGCGGGACGGCCGCTCGATCGTCTACGCCACCTGGGACGACGACGAGCTCGGCACGGTGCGCGTGGTCCCGGCCGACGGCGGCGAAGGCAAGACCGTGGTCTCCGCCCGCGGCCAGTACGCCGAGCCGGTCTTCTCGCCGGACGGCAAGCAGATCGTCTTCAGAAAGATCGAGGGCGGCTTCACCCGCACCCCGCTCTGGGCCTACGAGCCCGGCGTCTACCGGGTCGCCATGTCCGGCGGCGAGCCGGTGCTGGTGACGGACGACGGCGAGCAGCCGCACTTCGGAGCGGAGTCCGACCGCGTGTACGTGCTCCGCGGAGGCGAAGGAGGCAAGCGCCTGCTCGTCTCCATGGATCTGGACGGCAAGGACGAGCGGACCCACCTGTCGAGCGAGAACGCCGCCCAGTACTCGGTCTCGCCGGACGGCCACTGGGTCGCCTTCACCGAGCGGTTCCAAGCCTACGTCGTGCCTTTCGTCCCCACCGGCAAGGCGGTGGACGTGGGCCCCAAGGCGACCGCTCTCCCCCTGCGCCGGGTCACCCGCGACGCGGGCGAGTACCTCCACTGGTCCGGCGACTCCAAGAGCCTCCACTGGTCGCTCGGCCCCGAGCTCTACACGCTCAGCCTGAACAACGCCTTCACCTTCCTCGAAGGCGCGCCCGAGACGCTCCCCGATCCCCCGGCCTCCGGCACGAACATCGGCTTCATGGCGGACTACGACGTGCCCAAGGGGACGGTCGCGATCGTCGGCGGCCGGATCGTCACCATGAAGGGCGACGAGGTGATCGAGGACGGCACAGTCGTCATCGAAGGCAACCGGATCAAGGCGGTCGGCCCGCGGGCGAGCGTCGCCGTGCCGGCCGGCGCCTACAAGGTCGACGCCAAGGGCAAGACGGTCATCCCCGGCCTGGTCGACGTCCACTGGCACGGCGGGTTCGGGCAGGACGGCATCGTGCCCCAGAACAACTGGGTGCCCTACGCCACGCTCGCCTACGGCGTGACCACCCTCCACGATCCGTCGAACGACACGGACACGGTCTTTGCCGCTTCCGAGCTCGCCAGGGCCGGCCTCATCACCGCGCCGCGGATCTTCTCGACCGGCACCATCCTCTACGGCGCGAACGCTCCGTTCACCGCCACGATCGACAACCTCGAGGATGCCCGCTCGCACCTGCGCCGCATGAAGGCCGCGGGCGCGTGGAGCGTCAAGAGCTACAACCAGCCCCGCCGCGACCAGCGCCAGCAGGTGATCGCCGCCGCGCGCGAGCTCAACATGATGGTGGTGCCCGAGGGCGGCTCGCTCTTCATGCACAATATGACGCAGGTGATCGACGGCCACACCGGTATCGAGCACTCGATCCCCGTCGCCAATATCTACGCCGACGTGCGCCAGCTCTGGAGCGGCACCGAGGTGGGCTACACCCCGACCCTGATCGTGGGCTACGGCGGCATCTGGGGTGAGAACTACTGGTACGACAAGACCAAGGTCTGGGAAGACCAGCGCCTGCTCACCTTCGTGCCGCGGGAGATCATCGACGAGCGCTCGCGCCGCCGGATCACCGCGCCGGACGAGGAGTACGGCCACTTCAACAACGCCCGCATAGCCCACGAGCTCGCCCAGAGCGGCGTCGAGGTGCAGATGGGCGCCCACGGCCAGCGCGAGGGCCTGGGAGCGCACTGGGAGACCTGGATGCTCGCCCAGGGCGGCATGACGCCGCTGGAGGCCCTCCGGGCCGCCACCCTGAACGGTGCCCACTACCTGGGCCTCGACAAGGACGTCGGCTCGATCGAGCCCGGCAAGCTCGGTGACGTGGTCGTGCTCGACGCCAACCCGCTCGAGAACATCCGGAACACCGACAAGATCAACACCGTGATCCTGAACGGCCGGGTCTACGACGGCAAGACGCTCGACCAGGTCGCGCCCGACAAGGTGAAGCGCAAGCCCTTCTACTGGCAGAAGGTGAAGACCGCCACGCCGTAGCCGGGCCTCACAGGAGGGGACGGGGTTGTTCACCCGTCCCCTGTCTCACCTCTCCAAATTCAAGAAAAGAAAGACATCGGTCCGAGATCTGGACGGGTTGTCCAGAATTCACACAATCGCCACAGCGCTCTCTCCTCTGAACGGCCTTCATTTTTTTGATGGCACAGCCCTTGCTTTTATCGATGATCCAAAAATTGCGTTCTGTTTGACGTTTGTCTGGGCAGCCCTGCCCCGGAGAGACACGCTTATGCTGCAGAAGAAGATCCTTCTGGTCGACGACTCTTCCACGATGATCCTGATGGAGCGGATGGCCCTGGCCGGCGGGGGGTATCAGCTCCTCGCCGCGAGGGACGGCGAGGAGGCGGTCGCGACCGCCCGCCTGCACCATCCCGACCTGATCCTGCTCGACATCGTAATGCCCAAGATGGATGGCTTCGAGGTCTGCCGGCGCCTGCGCGCGGAGGGCACGACCCGGGAGACGCCCATCATCCTCGTCACGACCAAGGGCGAGGAGGACCACATGCAGCGGGGCTTCGAGAGCGGCTGCAACGACTACGTCCTGAAACCCCTGAACGGTGTGGAGCTCTTGACCAAGGTCAGGAACCTCCTGGGCGACTGAGGAAGGAGCCTCCCGATGACCGATTCCAAGGGCGGGGAGGGGCAGGGCAACTACGTCTTCCGGGTGCGCGAAGAGACCCGGCGCTACGTGCAGGACCTCCTGGCGGAGAACGAGCGGCTGCGCCGGCTGACGGCGGCGCACGAGAGCGAAAAGAGCCGGCTCGTCTCCGAGAAGATGAGCCTCCAGGAGAAGCTCCTCTCCCTGCGGGAGGAGCTCGACCGCAGGGAGCAGGAGCAGTCGGACCTCAAACGGCGCCTGGCCGAGATCGAGGCCGAGAACCGCCAGTACTCCAGCCAGTACCTGGAGGTTGAGCACCAGAACAACAACCTCGCGAACCTCTACGTGGCGAGCTACCAGCTCCACGGCACCCTGAACCGCGAGGAGGTGGTGGCCGCGATCCAGGAGATCGTCATCAACCTGATCGGCTCCGAAGAGCTCGCTCTCTACGAGACGGACCCGGACGGCGCCACCCTGCGCCTCGCGGGCTCGTTCGGGCTCGACCCCCTGGCCTTTGCCACGGTGCCACCCGGCTCCGGAATCATCGGCCGCGTGGCGGCGACCGGCCAGCCGTTCTTCCCGGGTTCCGAGGCGGGCCCGCGGACGTCCCGGGAGACGCACCTCACGGCCTGTGTGCCGCTGAAGCTCGGGGACCGCGTGGTGGGCGCTCTCGCCGTCTTCCGTCTCCTGCCGCAGAAGAGCGGCCTGGAAGCGGTGGACTACGAGCTGTTCAATCTTCTCGCGACCCACGCCGCCACCGCGCTCTATCTCACGCGGCTGCACCGCGAATGCGGCTTCGGCGCGGTCCGGCCATGAGCGGGAGCGGCTTTTCCCCGGCGGCGCGGCCCGCCCCTCCCGACGTGGGAGAGCGGCGCCGGATCTATCTCCACGCCGGCCAGATCGCGGCCGTCCGGGAGCCTGCGGCGGTCACCACCATCCTGGGCTCGTGCGTGGCCGCGTGCCTGTGGGACCCGGCGCGGGGCGTGGGCGGGCTCACCCACTACCTCCTCCCGCAGTGGGCCGGCCGGGGGGCCTCCTCGGCGCGGTTCGGCAACGTGGCCCTGGCGGCGCTCCTGGAGGAGCTCGTTCTTCTGGGCGCCCGGAGGGCGGCGCTCCAGGCCAAGGTGTTCGGCGGCGCCTGCGTGCTCGAAGGGCTGCGCGGAACCGGCCCCCACCTGGGCGAGAGAAACGTTGAGCTCGCTCTCTCCGTGCTCGCCGAGCACCGGATCCCCGTCCTCGCGAAGGACGTGGGCGGCTCCCGCGGCCGGAAGCTCGTCTTCCAGACCGACAACGGCGAGAGCTGGATCCAGAAGCTCTAGGAGACGGCCGTGGAGATCGATCTCGACCTCATCCTGCAGACGTTCTTCGCGGAGGCGGAAGAGCAGCTGCTGCAAATGGAGGAGGCCGCCGTGGCCCTGGAGGTCCGGCCCGAGGACCCCGAGCTGCCCGCCGAGATCTTCCGCGTCGTCCATACGATCAAGGGCAACGCCTCTTCCCTGGGGCTCGACGCCCTGGCCGCTCTCTGCCACGAGACCGAGGAGCCGCTCGCCCGCCTGCGCCGGGGGGAGGCCGCGGTCAATCCCGGCTTCGTCGCCGCTCTCCTCGCCGCGGTGGACGCCCTGCGCCGGCTGCTGCGCGAGGCTGCCGCCGGCAGGACGGCCGGGGTCGAAGCTCTCCCGCCGTCCCGTCCCGCCCGGACGCTTCGCGTGGATCTGGACAAGCTCGACCGCCTGCTCGACCTGACCGGCGAGATCGCCGTGGCCCGCGGCCGCCTCGCCGCGGCGCTCGGAAACCCGGAGATCTCCCGTCCGGAGCTCCTGGAGATCCACGCGGCGCTCGACCCGCTCCACGAAGAGCTCCAGGAGAGCGTGACCGAGCTGCGGCTCGTGGCCGTGGGCCCCCTTTTCCGGCAGCAGATCCGCACGTTGCGCGACCTCGCCCAGGAGCAGGGGAAGCTCTCCCGGCTTGTCCTCGAAGGCGAGGAGGTCGAGGTGGACGCCGCCGTGGCCGAGCACCTGCGCGACCCGCTCACCCACCTCGTGCGGAACGCGCTCGACCACGGCATCGAGCCCCCCGAAGAGCGCCGCCGCGCGGGAAAGGACCCCTGCGGCCGGGTGACGCTCCGGGCGTATCACGCCTCCGGCCACCTCGTCGTCGAGGTGGAGGACGACGGCGCCGGACCTGGCCGCGCGCGGATCGAGGCGCGGGTCCGAGAGCTCGGCCTCGCCTCCGAGCCCGAGCGGCTCGCGGACGCCGACCTCTACCGGCTCGTCTTCGACGCCGGATTCTCGACCGCCGAGACCGTGACTGGCATCTCCGGCCGCGGCGTGGGGCTGGACGTTGTCCGCCGCCAGGTGGACGCCCTGCGCGGCTCGGCCGCGCTCGCCGGCCGTCCCGGCGAGGGCACCACGGTCACGCTCCGCCTCCCCCTGACTCTCGCCATCATCGACGGCCTGGCCGTGGGCGCGGGCGGGGAGACGTTCGTCCTGCCGCTCGACCGGGTGGTCGAGTGCGTGGCCATGCCGGACGAGGAACGGGGGAGCGGGCGCGCCTCCGGGCTCCTCCCCTTGCGCGGCTCCGCGCTGCCGTACCTGCGTCTTTCCGAGCTCTTCGGGCTCGGCTCCGGTGCGGTGCCCGCGCGGGAGAACGTCATCGTGGTCGAAACCGAAGAGGGCACGGCGGGGATCGCCGTCGACGCGGTCCACGGCAAGAGCCAGACCGTCATCAAACCCCTGGGCCGGCTGTTCCAGGACGTTCAGGGGATCTCGGGCTCGGCCGTGTTGGGCAACGGCCGCGTGGCCCTGATCCTGGACGTCCCGGCCCTCCTGCGCGAAGCCGTCCGCCGCGAGGCCGGCGCCGCGCCATCCCCTTGAGAAGGAGAAGCACCATGTGGAGAAACCTGAAGATCGCGCAACGGCTGGCCCTCGCCCTGGGGATGCTCCTCGCTCTCCTGGGCCTCGTGGCGGGCATGGGGTTCTGGGGCCTGTCCACCCTCTCCGGCGAGGCGGTCGGCATCCTCCGGAACGACTTCCAGCTCGCCAACGGGTTCGCCCGGGCCGAGGTGCATACCCTGAACCTGAGGCGCTACGAAAAGGACATCCTCCTGAGCGTCGGATCGCCGGACAAGGTCTCCGAGTACCGCCAGCAGTGGCGGGAGGAGTACGGCAACCTCGTGGAAGAGCTGGACATCCTCGGACAGCTCGCCAGGAGCCCGGAAGACCTCTCCGTCCTTCAGAAGATGAGGAACGATCTCGCCACCTACAACTCGGTCTTCGCCGAGGTGCTGGAGCAGATCCGGGATGGCGCGGTCGCCACGCCCCAGCAGGCCAGCGCCGCGATCGATCCCTTCAAGGGAGAGATCCGCGAGCTGATCGCGACCGCCGAGACCTCGGCCGACCGCCACCGCACGAACATGGACCAGACCGACGAGCGGATGGTCGAGCAGACGCGGAGCACGAGCTGGATCATGGCCTGCATCCTCGCCGCCGCGCTCCTCCTCTCGATCTTCGTGGGAGCCCTCCTCGCCCGCAGCGTCACCATCCCCCTGCACCGGGTCGTGGGGGTGGCCGAGCGCCTCTCCCGGGGAGACGTTCGCGAGTCCATCGAGGTCGACCGGAAGGACGAAATGGGCGAGCTCCTGGCTTCCATGCGGACCATGATCGAATCCCAGCGCGACATGGCGGACGTCGCCGGCCGGATCGCCCTGGGCGACCTCGGGGTCGAGGTCCGGCCCCGCTCCGCCGAGGACGTCCTCGGCCGGTCGCTCGCCCAGATGGTGGGGACCCAGCGCGAGATGGCCGGTCTGGCCGAGAAGATCGCCGGGGGGGATCTGACCGCCACGGTCCGCGCGCGCTCCGAAGAGGACGTGCTCGGCAAGGCGCTCGCCGCCATGGTCGAAAAGCTCTCGCAGCTCATCGGCGAGGTGCGGGCCGGGGCGGGCGCGCTCTCCTCGGCCTCGGGCCAGGTCTCCGCCACGGCCCAGAGCCTCTCCCAGGGAACCAGCGAGCAGGCCGCGGCCGTCGAAGAGACCACCTCGAGCCTCGAGGAGATGACGGCCTCCATCTCCCAGAACGCCGAGAACAGCCGCAAGATGGAGCAGGTGGCCCGGCGGGGGGCCGGAGACGCCGAAGAGAGCGGCCGGGCGGTCCGCGAGACCGTCGAGGCCATGAAATCGATCGCCCAGCGCATCTCGATCATCGAAGAGATCGCCTACCAGACGAACCTCCTGGCCTTGAACGCCGCCATCGAAGCCGCCCGGGCCGGCGAGCACGGCAAGGGGTTCGCCGTGGTGGCGACCGAGGTCCGCAAGCTCGCCGAGCGGAGCCAGACCGCGGCCCAGGAGATCGGCGAGCTCGCCGGCACGAGCGTGCGCGTGGCCGAGCGCTCGGGCACGCTGCTCGCCGAGCTCCTCCCCTCCATCCGCAGCACCGCCGAGCTCGTCCAGGAGGTCGCCGCCGCCTCCGACGAGCAAGCGGCCGGCGTGGGCCAGGTCAACCGCGCCATGGGCGAGGTCGATCAGGTCGCCCAGAGGAACGCCTCGGCCGCCGAGGAGCTCTCCTCCGCCGCCGAAGAGATGGCGGCCCAGGCTGAGAGCCTCCAGGAGCTCGTCTCCGTGTTCCGCCTGAACGGCGATCACGCCGGAGCCCTGGGGCGCGGCAGCGCCACGGCGTTCTTCCACCCCGTCCCCGAGTCGCGGCTCCACCCGGCCATCCTCCCGGCCCGGCCGCCGCGCCGCAACGGCAGCGCCCGGCCCAACGGCTCCGACCACGACTACACCTCGTTCTAGGAGGAGGCGGCCATGGAACCCATGCGTGACAGAGCTGCCGGGCCCGGGCAGTACCTGACCTTCTGGATCGCCGGGGAAGAGCACGCGATCGGCATCCTCAGGGTGCGCGAGATCATCGAATATGAAGAGGTCACCCGCGTGCCCGCCACCCCGCCGTGGATCCGCGGCGTCCTGAACCTCCGGGGGAGCGTCGTGCCGGCGATCGACCTCGCGGTCAAGCTCGGCCTCCCCGCCTCCCCGGTCACCCGGCGGACGTGCATCGTCATCGTCGAGGCCGATCTCGAGGGCGAGGCGACCGTGATGGGGCTGATCGCCGACTCCGTGAGCCAGGTCATCGACCTCGCGGCCGAGGACATCGAGCCGCCCCCCGGCTTCGGCACCCGCGTCCACACCGACTACCTGCTCGGCATGGGCAAGATCGGCAGGAAGCTCGCGCTCCTCCTGGACGTCGACCGGGTCCTGGCCGCCGCCGAGATCCTCCAGGTCTCGGCCCTGGGGGAGGGGGCGATGGAGGAGGCCCCGGCGTGACCCTCGCTCCCGTGGCCCCGCCGGCCGCCGGCCCTCCCGCGCTCCGGCCGCTCTCCGAGACCGAGTACCGGCTCCTGCGCGACCTCGTCTACCGGGAGACCGGCATTCATCTCGGGCCGCACAAGAAGGCCCTGATCGTCAGCCGGCTCGGCCGGCGCCTGCGCGACCTGGGCCTCGCCCGCTTCGGCCAGTACCACGAGATCGTGGCGGCGGACCCCGCCGAGCGGACGCGCATGATCGAGCGCCTCTGCACCCACGAGACGAGCTTCTTCCGCGAGCCCCGGCAGTTCGAGCTCCTGGCGGGCCGCGTCCTCCCCCGCTGGGCCGAAGAGGCCGAGGCCGGCGCCCGGCCCCGCCGCGTCCGCGCCTGGAGCGCCGGCTGCGCGACCGGCGAAGAGCCCTTCTCGATCGCCATGGCCCTCCTCCACGCCCTGCCCGGCTGGAGCGTCGACGTGCTCGCGACCGACCTTTCGAGCCAGGCCCTGGCCGCCGCCCGCTCCGCCACCTGGCCCATCCGCCGCGCCCGGGAGATCCCGCCCCATCTCCTGAAGCGCTTCATGCGCAAAGGCACCCGCTCCCAGGAGGGGTGGATGCGGGCCGGCCCCGAGCTGCGGGAGGTCATCCGTTTCGAGCCGCTCAACCTGCACGAGCCGGCCTGGGCGCTCGACGCCCGGTTCGACCTCGTCTTCTGCCGCAACGTCCTGATCTACTTCGACGCCGCGTCCAAGGCGCGCGCCATCCACCGCCTGATCGACCATCTGGCGCCCGAGGGGCTCCTCTTCCTAGGGCACTCCGAAAGCCTGATCGGCCTGACCGACCGGGTGCGCGCCGTGATCCCCACCGTCTACACGCTCACGGCGGGAAGCGTGCGGTGACCCGCAAGCCGATCCACGTCCTCGTCGTGGACGACTCCGCCGTCGTCCGCCAGATCCTCCCGGCCCTCCTCGCCGAGGAGAAGGACCTGACGGTCGCCACCGCGGCCGACCCGCTGATCGCCTTGAAAAAGATCGAGAGCCGGCGGCCGGACGTCATCGTCCTCGACCTCGAAATGCCGCGGATGGACGGCCTCACCCTGCTGCGCAAGCTCATGCGGGAGGACCCGATCCCCGTCGTCGTCTGCTCCGGCCACGCCGGAGAGGGGTCCGACGCCGCGCTCCGCGCGCTCGACGAAGGGGCCGTCGAGGTCCTCGCGAGGCCGCGCATCGGGGTCCGCGAATACCTCCAGGACTCCGCCGTCGTCCTCGTGGACGCCGTCCGCGCCGCCTCCCAGGCCCGGGTGGGCAAGAGCCTCGCGCTCCGATCCCGGCCCCGCGCCTGACCGCCGACGCCGTCCTCCCCCCGCCCGCGCTCTCGGCGCCCGGCGGGCCTCCGGTCGCCGTCCTCGGCGCCTCGACCGGCGGCACCGAGGCCCTGCGGCACATCCTGGAGCGCCTCCCGGCTACGGCGCCGCCGCTCGTCGCCGTCCAGCACATGCCCGAAGGGTTCACTGCGGCTTTCGCCCGCCGCCTGAACGACCTCTGCGCCATCCGCGTGAAAGAGGCCGCGGACGGCGATCACGTCCTCCCAGGCCGCGCCCTGATCGCCCCGGGCAACCGCCACACCCTCCTCGTCCGCCACGGCGCCGGCTACGCCGTCCACGTGCGGGACGGCCCGCTCGTCTCCCGCCACCGCCCGAGCGTCGACGTCCTCTTCCGCTCGGCCGCCCAGGTTGCCGGCGCCTCCGCCGTCGGAATCCTCCTGACCGGCATGGGAAACGACGGCGCCGCCGGCCTCCTGGAGATGAAGAAAGCCGGCGCGCTCACCCTGGCCCAGAGCGAGGAGACCTGCGTCGTCTTCGGAATGCCCAAGGAGGCCATCG
>DATEIO010000197.1:0-2354 GCA_035278895.1 Thermoanaerobaculia bacterium
GCGAGATAAAGGTTTTCCCACTCGTTCGTCGGGGTGGACATCTCCCGCTTCAACCGCTCGCGGGTGGCCGGGTCCTTCATGCGCTCGATCCACTTCTTCAAGCCCCCCTCCTGCACCCAGGGGGGCATGGCGGCGTCGAGCCCCGTGGCTCCAGCCGTGTAGGTGTACATGTCGGTCGTGATCCGGAGGCCCGAGGCGCGGGCCTCTTCGACCTTTTTGATCACCGTGTCGAGCTTGTCCCAGTTCTGCCGGCCGGCCGCTTTCAGGTGGTAGATCTCGGCGGGGACCTTGGCCCGGCGGGAGATCTCGATCAGCTCGTCGACGGCTTCGAGCAGGCGGTTGCCTTCGCTGCGCATGTGGGAGATGTACATGCCGCCGTACTTGCCGGCCTCCTCGCAGAGGGCCACGAGCTCGTCCGTCTTGGCGTAGAAGGCCGGGGCGTAGATGAGCGAGGAGCCCACGCCCAACGCCCCTTCCTCCATGGCCTGCGCCACGAGCTTGCGCATGCGCGCGAGCTCCTCGGGCGTGGGCGGACGGTCCTCGTATCCGAGCTCGTGGACGCGCACGGTGGTGGCGCCGATGAACGAGGCCACGTTGGGGGAGATCCCTTTAGAGACGAGGTAGTCCAGATACTCGCCGAGCGTGGTCCAGGTGATGTCGTACTTGACATCCCCCTGCTGCTCGACGCCCTCCTTCTTCATGGCGTCGTTGAGCGGCCCCATGGAGCCGCCCTCGCCCATGACCTCCAGGGTGATCCCCTGGCGGATGTCGCTCTGCCCCCGGCCGTCCACGATCAGCGACTCCGTCGCCCAGCTCAGCATGTTGATGAAGCCGGGGGAGACCGCGAGCCCCTTGGCGTCCACCTCGGTCTTCCCCCGCGCGTCTCCCAGGGAGCCGACCTTGACGATCTTGTCCCCCCGGATAGCCACGTCGCCCACGAAGGGCTTGCCCCCGGAGCCGTCGTAGATCGTGCCGCCGCGCAGAATGAGGTCGTAGGTCTCGGCAGCTTGGGCGGTGCCGGAGAACGTGAGCAGCAGGCAAAGCATCGAAGCGAAGGCGTACGAGGGCTTCATCATGGATCTCCTTTACCAGGCTCCTGCAATCGGCAACCACCCGCCCCGCCGCGGACCGAAGCGGAAGGTGGCGGCGGCGGATCCGGCCGCGAGCGAGCTCTTGAGGCGGAATGTCGCCGATCGCGGCTCGTAGAGACCGATGCCGTCGCGGCCGTCCCCATCCCAGTCTCCGGCCACCGGCAGCGAGCCCCGGTTGCCGAACTGGAACTGGATGTTCGGTCCGGCATCTTCCCGCACGTTGTCGAGATAGAAGGTCGAGGTGCCGGGATTGTAGACGCCGACCGTGTCGTCCCCGTCGCCGTCCCAGTCCCCGGCCAGCGGGAGGAGGGTGCCGTTGGAGACGCCCGCCACCTGCAGGCTCCAGGCGACGTCGAACCCGGAACCGGTCAGCGAATTCTTGAGGTGGAAGATGCCGGTCGTCCGGTCGTAGAGACCGACCGTGTCGTCGCCGTCGCCGTCCCAGTCGCCGGCCACAGCGATCACGTTCGCGGAGGGGGCATCGACCGTAAGGAGGATGTCCGAGCCTCCGCCCTTGAGAGAGTTCTTGAGCCGGAAGGTCTCGGCCTGGGGATCGTAGAAGCCGATCGTTGCGTCGCCGTCGCCGTCCCAGTCTCCGGCCAAGGGAGTCCAGCCGCTACGGCGCGGGCCGAAGCGGAAGACCTGCACCCGGCCGCCGAGCGTGTTGGCCTCCTTCAGGTTGAAGCGGGAGCTCGCCGGATCGAACAGCCCTACCCGGTCGGCCTCGATCCGGGCCCCGCCCTCCAGGCGGAAGAGGCGGCCGTTCAGGGTGACCATGTAGAGCTCGCCCGCCTGGTCCTCGCCGAAGGAGGTGAGGGTTCCGGGCGTGTCCGCGAGGCGGCGCACGACGAAGCCGTCCCCTTGGCGGGATGCGGCCCAGATCTGTCCCGTGCAGTAGTCGCCGAAGAAGTAGGTGCCGCGGAGCTGGGGGAGGCTCGCGCCGCGGTAGACGTAGCCGCCGGTCACCGAGCAGCCGGTCTCGTGGCTGTACTCGAGCACGGGATCGGTGTAGGCCGCCGAGTCGCACGCCGGAACGGAGTCAGGGCAGGCGTCCCGCCGCGAGCAGCGGGTCCCTTCCATCACCTTCCAGCCGTAGTTCTGGCCGCCGTTGCTTCCCGCCGGCTGGAAATCGATCTCCTCGCGCTGGGCCTGGCCCACGTCGCCGATCCACAGGTCGCCGGTCTGGCGGTCAAAGGAGAAGCGCCAGGGATTGCGCACTCCCGTAGCCCAGATCTCGTCCGGCGGATTGCCGGCGCCGCGGAA
>DATEIO010000198.1:0-6691 GCA_035278895.1 Thermoanaerobaculia bacterium
GTGCGCGCAGCGCACCCTACGGATGCATCAACAGCCGGCTACTGCGTGCAGGCGGTCAGCGCCGCGTCGTCCAGCGACCAGCCCCCCCGGTCTCCCGCCGAGAAATAGAGCGAGAGGCTCCGGCCGCCGCAGCCGTTCGATTCCCCGGTCAGCGAGTTGCAGACGGCGTCCAGGTCGACCACCGTATTGACCGGGCTGTCGTCCACAACCTGGCCCCTCGTGTAGCGCGCGCCGGAAGTGATGGCCCAGGCGGGCACGGGCACGGGGGCGCCGCCGTCCAGGGCGATCTTCAGGGTGCCGCCGCCCTCGCCGCTCCGGCGATGCCAGAAGGAGAGGCTCGCCTGGGTCGCGCCGCCGGGCACGGCCACGTTCGCGACCCCGGTGCCCAGGCCGTGGACGAAGAGGTCCGTGGACTTGCACGCGAGGTTCTTCCGGGCGACCAGAGCCGCGGTCCAGACCTCTTCCCGGTCCTGGAAGGTGAGCTCGCGGCGGTCGGTCCAGACCGGGAAGAACGTTCCCGCGATCCCCGACATGCCGTTGTAGTCGCCGTACTGATTGCCGTCCCCGCCCTCGTCGGTGGTGCTGCTGGGCGCGGTCGTCACCCGGAAGGGCGCGCTCCAGGTGACGCCCTTGTCATAGGACGCCTGGAACCAGACGTTGACCTTGTTCCGCTCTTCCCCGGTGGTGTCGTAGTACATGATCGCCAGGGCCCCGGTGGCCTCGTCCACCACCATCCAGGGATGGAACTGGTCGTTCAGGGTCTTCTGGTTGTAGATCATCCGGGGCTTGCTCCACTTCAGGCCGCCGTTGGTGGAGCGCGAGAACCAGATCCTCGTTTTGCAGGGGGAATTGACGTTGTCGCGCGGCTCCTGTGTCCAGGAGTTGCAGCCCTTGCTGCCCTCGAGGTCGTGCCAGGCCGCGTAGACCAGGCTCTGCTTGCCCGCGCGGTAGGCGCCGCTCGTCACGTAGATCGCGGTGCGGCGTCCGTTCTGCGCCGGCACGCCGATGGTGAACCAGCCGAACGTCTTGGCAACCGCCACCGGCTTCGAGTAGGAGGCGCCGCCGTTCGTGGACTTGACGACGTAGATCCTCTGGCTGCCGGTGTCGGGCCAGTAGGCGTAGACGGTTCCGGCCCCGTCGACCTTGACGTCGGAGCCGATGCCGGTCCCCATGGTCTCCCGGCCGCTCACCTGGATGGGTGCGTGCCACACGCCGTCCGCCGCCGTGCGCCGGGCCATGAACACGTTCGGGCCGTTGTGCCAGACCACGTAGAGGTTGTCCTTGTAGGGCGACGACGCGCTGTGGTCGACCCAGATCATCTGCCGGTCGGCGAACTGGTGGTCGCCGGAGATGGTGGCGTCGTACGTCCAGGTCGCGCCGCCGTCGGTCGACTTGTACGCCCGGAGCTGGAGGTTGATCGGCTCGGAGTTGATGCCGATCGTGACGGCCCAGGCCGTGCCGTCGGAGGTCCAGTCCACCGTGGGATCGGAGTGGAAGTCATCGCCGAAGTTCCCGGTGCGCGGCAGCAGGGTCTGGCCCCAGGTGGCTCCGGCATCGCCCGAGTAATAGATGCCGAGCGCTCCGCCCCCGCGAATGTTGTTCGAAGCGGCGACAATCCGGCTCGGATCCCAGTAGTTGACCCGGATGTCCGTCTCGCTCCGGGCGCTCGTCTGCAGCCCCGAGATCCGCTGGTCGGGCCCGCTTTCGACCCCCTTGTCCTCCTCCGACTTCTCGTAGGCGGATTCGCCCCCTTCGGGGTCGCCCGGCCGGAGGTCCTGGTGGTGGACCATCCACTCGTGGACCTCTTTCAACACGAAGGGATAGCCGCCGGTGGGATCACCGGGCCGGGCCTCGAAGTCCGGGTGCTGCTTGCGGAAGTAGACGCGCAGCCACGGCGGCACCGGAATGAGGTCATCCGCCTCCTCGGGCCGCAGCTTCTTGTCGAAGTCCTGGTTCGCCGCGATGAGCTTCGCGAGCGCGCTGCCGGGTTCCACCCGGTCCTTGGCGAGCTGTTGTGCGAGAGACGGCCACGCGGGCCTTGCGGCCGAAGCCTGGGTCGCCGGCCAGATCGTCAGGAGGAGGAGGGGCAGGAGGATTCTTTTGTACATCGGGAGGATCTCCGGGAGACGAAGCACCTGTCTTTTACGAAATGACCCCTTCAGGGTTTTCGTTTCGCTCATTTTCGGCGGTTTTGGGGGCGAGGGCAAGGATGGGGGGACCCTCACCACCCCGGCCCTCCTCTCCCAGCCTCCCGTCCACCCCCGGGAGAGGAGGGAGATATAAAGGCTCCCTCTCCCGGTTGGGGGGCGGGAGGCTGGGAGAGGGTTGGGGTGAGGGCCCGGGTGGGGGCCCCTACTGCCGGTCGATCAGCGGCGCGGTCCAGATCTGCTCGCCGTTGCCGCGGCGGTCGGTCCAGGTGGGGAAGAACGTTCCCGCGATGCCCGACAGGCCGTTGTAGTCGCCGTACTGGTTGTCGTCGCCGGGGCCGGAGGTGTCGCTCGCCGCCGAGGAGACCCGGTAGGGCGTGCTCCAGGTGACGCCGTCGTCAAAAGAGGACTGGTACCAGATGTTGGTCCTCGCCCGGCTCTCTCCGAAGGTGTCGTAGTAGATGATGGCGAGAGCCCCTGTGGCCTCGTCCACCACCATCCAGGGGTTGAACTGGTCGTTCAACCCCGCCGGGTTGCTGATCATCCGGGGCCGGCTCCAGCTCTTGCCGCCGTTGGTCGAGCGGGAAAACCAGATGCGGGTACGGCAGGGCGAATTCGGGTTGTTGTACGGCTCCGCGGTCCAGTGGCGGCAGCTCGGGCCGCCGTCCAGGTCGGTCCAGGCGGTGTAGACAAGGTTCTTGGTGCCCGAGCGCCAGGCGCCGCCGGTCGTGTAGATCAGGATGCGCCGCCGGTTCTGCGCCGGCACGCCGATGTCGTACCAGCCGAAAGTCCGCGCGATGACCTTGGGCTTGGAGTAGGAAACCCCGCCGTTCGTCGAACGAACGAAATAGAGGTTCGAGGTGGCCGTATCGGGCCAGAAGCCGAACACGGTGCCGTCGCCGCTGACCTTGACGTCCGAGCCGATCCCCGTGCCCTGGGTCTCGCGACCGCTCACCAGGATGGGCTCGCCCCACCTGCCGGACGGCGTGCGCCGGTTCATGTAGACCCGCGGACCGTTGTGCCAGATGACGTAGAGGTTGTCCTTGAAGCGCGACGTGGCGCTGTGGTCCACCCAGATCATCTGCTTGTCGGCCCCGGTCTGGCCGCCGGAGACGTTGCCATCGAACTGCCAGGTGACTCCGCCGTCCCTGGACTTGTAGGCGCGAAGCTGGAGGTCGAACTCGTCGGTGATTCCAATCGTCACTGTCCAGGCCGTACCGTCCGAGGTCCAGTCCACCGTGGGATCGGAGTGGAAGATGTCGCCACGCTGGAACGGGAGCGTCGTCTGCCCCCAGGTGGCGCCGCCGTCGTGCGAGTAGAACTGGGCCTGGGCTCCGCTCTGGGTGATGTTGTTCGACGCCGCGATGATCTGGCTCGGATTCCAGTAGTTGACCCGGATGTCCGACTCACTCCGGGGGTTCGTGTGCTCGCCCGAGATCTTCACGTCGGCTCCCACAGCGACCGCCTTGGGCGGCGGCGAGTCCTGCTCGCGCCGGCCGCGCTTCAGGTCCTGGTGGGAGAGCATCCACTCGTGGATCTCTTTCAAGACCAGGGGATAACCGCCCGACCGGTCGCCCGGAAGGAATTCCGTCTCGGGATGCTGCTTGCGCCAGAGCACCCGCAGCCACGGCGGCACCCGGATGTGATCGTTCGCCTCCTCGGCGCGAAGAAGATGGAAATCCTGGTTCTGGGCGATGAGCTTCGCCAGGGCGCTCTCCGGGGCCACCCGGTCCTGGGCGAGCTGGCGCTCGAGCGACGGCCACCGCGGGTTTGGGGCGGCTCCGGCGGGCAGCGCAACGAGCAGAAGGAGGACGGGCAGGAATCGCTTGCGCATCGAGACCTCCAGGGAAGGGCGGACCTCTTCTTTCCACCCTTCCGGACGAGACGGATTTTCGTTTCCTTACGGCTGGAACCATTATACAGCCTTCGCGCTATGCTCCGCTCCCAAAGGAGCCGCCCATGGACTTCACGATCCCCGACCGGGTCCGCAGTCTCGCCGCCACCGTCCGCCGTTTTGTCGACGAGGAAGTCCTCCCGGTCGAGCGGATCGTCTTCGAGCAGGGCTTCGGCGCCGCTTCCGGCGAGCTCGGCCGCCTGCGGGCACGGGTGCGGGAGATGGGGCTTCTCGCTCCCCACATTCCCCAGGCGTGGGGCGGCGGAGGGATGGCGTTCGTGGACTTCGCCCACCTCTCCGAGATCTTCGGGCGGAGCCCTCTCGGCCACTACGTATTCAACTGCCAGGCGCCGGACGCGGGAAACATGGAGCTGCTCCTCCACCATGGGACGGACGAACAGAAGGAGCGCTGGCTCCAGCCGCTCGTCGCCGGGGAGATCCGCAGCTGCTTCGGGATGACCGAGCCCGAGTTCCCCGGCTCGAACCCTGTGTGGATGGGCTCGACCGCCCGCCGCGAAGGCGATTCCTACGTGATCGACGCCCACAAGTGGTTCGCCTCCTCGGCCGACGGCGCCGCGTTCTGCGTGGTGATGGCGGTGACGAACCCGGACGCTCCCTCCGCCCACGCCCGGGCGAGCCAGATCCTCGTGCCCACGGACACGCCGGGCTTCTCCCTCGTCCGGAACATCCCGGTCATGGGCGAGGCGGGCGAGGGGTGGATGAGCCACGCCGAGATCCGCCTGGAGGGGGTCCGCGTGCCGGTCGAAAACCGGATCGGCGCCGAAGGGGCCGGCTTCACCCTCGCCCAGGAGCGGCTGGGGCCGGGGCGCATCCATCACTGCATGCGCTGGATCGGCATCTGCGAGCGCGCCTTCGACCTCCTCTGCGAGCGGGCCGCCTCCCGCGAGCTTTCGCCGGGCAAGCCCCTGGGGGACCGCCAGATAGTCCAGGCCTGGATCGCCGAGAGCCGAGCCGCCATCGACGCCGCCCGCCTCCTCGTGCTCCGGACCGCCTGGCGCATCGACCGCGAAGGGGCCGCAGCCGCGCGGGACGACATCTCGCTCATCAAGTTCCACGTGGCGGGCGTCCTCCAGGAGGTCCTGGACCGCGCCATCCAGGCCCACGGCGCGATGGGGCTCACGGATGCCACGCCGCTCGCCTTCTGGTGGGGCCACGAGCGCGGAGCCCGCATCTACGACGGCGCGGACGAGGTCCACAAGACGTCGGTCGCGAAACGCATCCTGGAGCGGTACGGCATGGAGAGGAAACGATGACCACCCCTCTGGACGACACCCGCCCCGTCCGCCCCGGCGAGGAGCTTCCCGCGGCCCAGCTCGCGCTGTGGCTGGAAGAGCGCCTGCCAGGGACCGCGGGACCGATCGAGATCGAGCAGTTTCCCGGCGGGCATTCAAACCTCACTTACCGGCTCCGCTTCGGAGACCGGGAGCTCGTGCTGCGGCGGCCGCCCTTCGGCTCCAAGGTGAAGACGGCGCACGACATGGGGCGCGAGCACCGCATCCTCTCCCGCCTCTACGCCGCCTATCCCAAGGCGCCGCGGGCGCTCCTCCACTGCGACGACCCTTCCGTGATCGGCGCTCCGTTCTACGTGATGGAGCGGGTGCGTGGAGTGGTCCTCCGCCACCAGAAGCCGCCCGCGGGAGTCGACCTGCCGCCCGGGCGGATGCGCGCCCTCTCCGAGGCGGTGGTGGACGGCCTGGCCGAGCTTCACGCCGTGGACTACCAGGCCGCGGGGCTGGGCGACCTCGGCCGCCCGGAAGGCTACGTGGCCCGGCAGGTCGAGGGCTGGACCGGCCGCTGGGTGAACGCGCGGACGGACGACGTGCCCGACGTGGACCGCGCCGCGGCCTGGCTCGCGGAAAACCGGCCACCCGAAACCGGCGCGGCCCTGATCCACAACGACTACAAGTACGACAACCTGGTCTTGGACCCTGAGGACCTCTCCCGCGTCGTCGCCGTTCTCGACTGGGAGATGGCAACCGTGGCCGATCCCCTGATGGACCTGGGAACCAGCCTCGGCTACTGGATGGACCCCGACGACGCCCCCGCCCTCCGCCTCCTCCCGGCCGGGCCGACCACGCTGCCCGGCAATCTCCGCCGGACCGAAGTGGTGGAGCGCTACGCCGCGCGGACCGGGCGCGACGTGTCGAACATCCTGTTTTATTACGTCTACGGCCTTTTCAAGATCGCGGTGATCGCCCAGCAGATTTATTATCGTTATCAACAGGGATTGACTCATGACGAACGTTTCGCACGAATGATCGAGAGCGTGCGAATCCTCGGCCGGACCGCGGTGCAGGCCCTCGAGAAAGGGCGGATCGACCGCCTGGACGATTGAAATCGATCACAAAATCCGTGGGAACAAAGTATAGATCACCGACGAATTATCGGGGGACTTGTATCCTGATTCTTCGAGCGGGTATATAATCCTGGCAATTGATTTTTCGAAGCCCAGGAGAAGCAACGCCATGAGGCTGGACGACTGTCTCAAAGTCATCAATCGTCGAATCCGGGTGGCGCAAGAGGAGATCGTGCGGCGCCAGAGCCAGGGCCTCCAGGTCCGGCCGTGGCAGCACCGCATCCAGGAGCTCGAAGCCGTGCGCCGGGAGATCGCGGCGCTGGCCACGCCCGA
>DATEIO010000199.1:0-13330 GCA_035278895.1 Thermoanaerobaculia bacterium
GTTTGACGGCTCGCGGCCGGGGGTGCTACGGTATGCCATGAATCGATCGGAGGGGGAATGAGAAGAAGGATCCTGCTGGCTGACGACAGCGTCACCATCCAGAAGGTCATCGAGCTGACCTTTCTCGACGAGGACTACGAGGTCCGCGCGGTCAGCAATGGAGATGAAGCGGTCGCGGCTTTAGGCCAGGTCGACCCGGACTTCGTGATCGCGGACGTCCACATGCCGGGCGCCAACGGCTACGAGGTGTGCCGGCGCTCGAAGCAGCAGCGGCCCGGCGTGCCGGTGCTGCTCCTGGTGGGCACCTTCGAGCCCTTCGACGAGGGCCAGGCGCGCTCCGCGGGTGCCGACTCGTTTCTTAAGAAGCCGTTCGACTCGCAGGAGCTGCTCCAGCGGGTGGAGGAGCTGCTCGCGGCGAGCGCACCGGCCGCTCCCGCGGCTGCGACGGCCCTGCCGTTGTCCGCCGCCGAGCCGACCCCCATGTTCTCCGAGCCGCCCCCGGCTTTCTCGGCGCTGGACGCGGAGCTTCCTCCCCTGGGCGGCTACGACGAGCCCGCCGCCGACTTCCAGCCGGCCGGGCCCGGGCTTTCGGAGTTCTCCGCCGAGCCTTCCTGGGGCAATTTCGAGCTGGAGGCCGAGCCGGAGGCGCCTCCCGCGTTCACCGCCCCGGCCGCCGAGGAGCCGTACGACCGGGAGCCCTCCTTCTCTCTGGAGCCGGAGCCGTCGTTCTCCCTCCAGCCCGAAGAGCCAGTGTTCACGATGGACGATGACGTGAGCACCTTCACCCTGCGCGACGACGAGCCGGTGAGCGCTCCCGACGAGCTGGGTCTGGGCGAGCCCAACGATCCGTTCGCCTCTCCGCCTACGGAACGGATGCCTGTCGTGCCCCAGCCGGCCCCGTTCTCGGCCGGGTTCTCCTGGTCCGAGCCGGCCGTGGAAGAGGCGCTGGCCCCGGCTCCGGCCGCTCCCCCGGCGTGGGAGCTCCCCGCGCCCGAGCCGGTCGCGGCGGCGCCCGAGCCCTGGAGCCCGGCTCCCATGCCGGAGCCCGAGCCCGAGCCGTGGAGCCCGCCTCCGGTTGCTCCCCCTGTGGTTGCGGCGCCCGTCGTGGCCGCGGCCGCGGTGATGGCGGAGGTCCCCTCGTCCCCGGTTTCCGCGCCCGCCGCATCGAGCAATGGCGGCGGGCGGCTCGGAGACGAGGACGTGGACCGGATCGCGCGGCGGGTCGTCGAGCTGCTCGGCGACCGGGCCGTCCGGGACATCGCCTGGGAGGTGATCCCGGACCTCGCGGAGGTCATCATCCGCGACCGCCTGCGCGAGCTCGAAAGCCAGGTCGATCTCCAGTAGGGCCGCTGCGGCGGCCCATCCCCTCAAAAACCCTCGACGGAGGCCGATGGGAGCGGTGTATGATCACCGCTTCTTCGCGTTTGGAGCCTCCGGAAAGGCTTCCCGACACAAGATGGAGGTGGTTGTGAGCGGCACGACCCGCACCGAGCCGATCGGAACGGCGGACACGGACAAGGCGGAGATGGACAAGCGCTTCGAGCCGGCGAGCTACGAGCAGGCCTGGCAGCGCGTCTGGCGGGAGAAGGGGTACTTCCGGGCCGAGGCGCCGTCGGACAAGCCCTCCTTCTGCATCATGATCCCGCCGCCCAACGTCACGGGGAAGCTCCACGTCGGCCACGCCCTCCAGTCCTCCCTCCAGGATCTCCTGACCCGCTGGCGGCGGATGCAGGGATACAACGCTCTGTGGCTCCCGGGCACGGACCACGCGGGCATCGCCACCCAGCTTATGGTGGAGCGCCAGCTCGCGACCGAGGGCACGAGCCGCCGCGAGCTCGGCCGCGAGAAGTTCCTCGAGCGGATGTGGGAGTGGAAGGGCGTCTACCACGACAACATCAGCCGGCAGCTCGACCTCCTGGGCGCCTCGTGCGACTGGAGCCGCGAGCGGTTCACCCTGGACCCCGGCCTCTCTCGTGCCGTGCGCGAGGCGTTCGTGCGCCTCTACAACGAGGGGCTGATCCGCCGCGGCGAGTACCTGGTGAACTGGTCGCCCGTCCTGGGCACGGCCGTCTCCGACCTCGAGGTGGAGATGAAGACGGTCCAGGGCAAGCTCTACCACGTGGCCTACCCGGTCGAGGGGAGCGACGAGCGGATCGTGGTGGCGACCACCCGGCCGGAGACCATGCTGGGCGACACCGCGGTCGCGCTCCATCCGGACGACGAGCGCTACCGCCACCTTCACGGCAAGGCCGCGATCCTGCCGATCGTGGGGCGGCGCCTGCCGTTCATCGCCGATACCGCGGTGGACCGCGAGTTCGGCACGGGCCTCGTCAAGATCACGCCGTTCCACGACCCGGCCGACTTCGAGATGGCGAAGCGGCACAACGTGCCCGGGATCATCGTGATCGGGCCGGACGCCCGCATGACCGCCGAGGCGGGGGAGGCCTTCGCCGGCCTCGACCGCTTCGAGGCGAGGAAGAAGATGGTCGAGCTCCTGCGCGAGCAGGGCTACCTCGTGAAGATCGAGGACCACGTCCACAACGTGGGCCACAGCCAGAGGGGCGGCGAGCCCATCGAGCCGCTCGTCTCCACGCAGTGGTTCTGCGACGTGTCCGGCATGGCCCGGCAGGCTCTGGATGCGGTGCGCGACGGGCGCCTGAAGCTCGTCCCCGAAACGTGGGAGAAGACCTGGGAGCACTGGCTCACCAACATCAAGCCGTGGTGCATCTCGCGCCAGCTCTGGTGGGGCCACCAGATCCCGGCCTGGTACACGGCCGACGGCCGCGTGATCGTGGCCCACGACGCCGCCGAGGCCGCGAAGCTCGCGGGCACCGACGAGCTGACCCAGGATCCCGACGTGCTCGACACCTGGTTCTCCTCGGCCCTCTGGCCGTTCTCGACCCTGGGCTGGCCCGAGGACACGCCGGACCTGCGGACCTTCTACCCGACCGACGTGCTCGTGACCGGGTTCGACATCCTCTTCTTCTGGGTGGCGCGGATGGTGATGACCGGCCTCCACTTCACCGGCGACGTCCCCTTCCGGGTCACCCACCTGACGGGCCTCGTGCGCGACGAGCACAACGAGAAGATGTCGAAGACCAAGGGGAACGTGATCGATCCGATCGACCTGGTGAACGAGTACGGCGCCGACGCCGTGCGCTTCACCCTGGCGTCGCTCGACAGCCCGGGGCGCGACATCCCGCTCAATCCCAAGCAGATCGCGGGCTACCGCGCCTTCGGCAACAAGATCTGGAACGCCACCCGCTTCGCGCTGTCGCGGGTAGGCGACGCGCGCGTCCAGGAGACGATCGATCCGGAAGGTCTGGCAGCCCCGGAGCGCTGGATTCTCTCCCGCCTCTCCCGCGTGGCCGCGGAGGTGGACGCCCGCTTCGAGAGCTTCCGGTTCGACGAGGGGTGCAACCGCCTGTACCATTTCTTCTGGGGCGACTTCTGCGACTGGTACATCGAGCTGTCGAAGCCCGCGCTCACGGGCGAGGCGCCGCGCCCCCGGGTGGGAGAGGTGGTGCTCACGGTGCTCGACCGGGCCCTTCGCCTGTTGCATCCGGTCATGCCGTTCCTGACCGAGGAGCTCTGGCAGCGCCTGCCCGGGCACGAGGCGATCCACCCGGAGACGATCTGTCTCGCGCCCTATCCCCGGCGGGAAGAGGCCTGGGAGAGCGCGGAGGTCGAGGCTGGCATGGATGCCCTGATCCAGATCGTCACCCGGGTGCGAGCCCTGCGGGCGGAGCTGGGGCTGCCGGCCAAGGCGAAGCTCGATCTGCATCTCTCCGCCGCGGACGCCGGGGTCGGCCGTCTGCTCGGCGAGCAGGCGCCGCTCATCCGCTTCCTCACCCGGGTGGAATCGATCACCCTGGGTCCGTCTCCGGAAGGCGCGGTGCGCGACGTGGTGGCCGGCGTCGAGATCGCGGTCGCGGTCGAGCAGCAGGAAATGGGCGAAGAGGAGCGCGGACGGCTGGGCAAGGAGCTCGAAAAGCTCACGGCCGAGATCGCCCGGGCCGAGGAGCGGCTGTCGAACGAGCAGTTCCTCTCCAAGGCCCCCGCGCACGTCGTGGAAGGAGGGCGCGCCCGCCTGGCCGAGATGCGCGAGCGCCAGGCGAGCCTCCAGGCGAGCCTCGGGCTCTCCTCATAGGAGCGAACGTGGACTTCGAACACTACGTCCAGGGTCTCGAGGAGCAGAAGGGGCGGCGCGGGCCCGAGAACGTGATCGTGCTGCCCCAGGTGGAGTCGACCAACGTCCTCGCGCGCTCGATCCTCACCGAGTACGAGGCCGAGGAGCAGGTGCTCCACCCCCTCGTGGTGCTGGCGCTCGAGCAGAGCGGAGGCCGCGGCCGCTTCGGCCGGACGTGGTCGAGCCCCGCGGGCAAGGGGGTCTACGCCACGATGATCACGTCGGTCGCGACCCCTGAGCTTCTGCAGACCCTCCCTCTTCTCGTGGGCGTGGGGCTCTGCCGGGCGCTCACGCCATACCTCCCCTCGCCCTGCCGGCTCAAGTGGCCGAACGACCTGCTGGTCGAGGAGAACGGCCGGCGCCGGAAGATCGGCGGCGTGCTGATCGAGGCCCTGGTCCGCCCCGGAGAGGAGAGCCGGGCGATCGTGGGCTTCGGCGTCAACCATGGGCACGAGGAGGCCGACCTGCCGGAGACCGGGACCTCGCTCCGCCTCCAGGGGAGCGAAGAGGTGACGCTCCCGGAGCTCACGTGGGGCCTGATCGTCGCGGTCGAGGAGGAGCTTCAGCATCTGGGGGACGTGGCCTACGCCGTCGACCGCTACCGCGCCGCTTCGGTCCACCGGCCCGGGGAGAAGCTTACCTTCCGGGTGGGTGACGACTCCGTGATCGAGGGCACGTTCGTGGGATTCGACGACCACGGCCTCCTGATCCTCGAAAGTGAAGGCCGGGAGATGCGCCTCTCGGCGGGCGAGGTGATCGAGCCGTGAGGCCGGGCCCGAAGAGACAGGGCGGCTCCGGGCTCCTCGTCCTGGTCGACGTGGGCAATACCAACACGGTATTCGGTGTCTACCAGGGGGACGACATGGTCGAGAGCTTCCGCCTCTCGACCGACACCGAGCGCACGGCCGACGAGTACGGCTCGCTCCTTCTGCCCCTTTTTTCGCGGCGGGGGATCGACCCCATGGCGGCCGAGGCCGTAGTGATCTCCTCCGTGGTGCCGCCGCTCCATCACACCCTGGACCATCTGGCCCGCCGCTACTTCGGGCAGAAGCCGCTCTTCATCGAGCCCGGGGTGCGCACCGGCATGCCGATCCGCTACGACAACCCCGCGGAGGTCGGGGCGGACCGCATCGTGAACGCCGTGGCCGCCCGCGAGCGCCACGGCGCGCCCGTGATCGTGGTCGACTTCGGAACCGCCACCACCTTCGACGTGGTCAACGCCGCCGGGGAGTACGTGGGAGGCATCATCACGCCGGGCATCATGATCTCGGCCGAAGCCCTCTTCGCCCACGCCTCGCGCCTCTACCGGGTGGACGTGCGGAAGCCCGCCGAGCTGGTGGGGAAGAACACGGCCTCCGCCATGCAGGCCGGTATCTACTACGGCTACATCGGCCTCGTGGACGGCATCCTGGAGCGGCTGCTCGCCGAGATCCCGGGCGTGCGCAACGTGATCGCCACGGGCGGCCAGGCGCCCCTCATCGCCTCGGGCTCCAAGTACATCCGCGAGGTGGACCCGGACCTGACCCTGACCGGCCTCAAGCTGATCTATGAGCGAAACCGGTCCTGACGGGCTCGACCCGGATTCGGACCACGCCTACTTCCAGGCCGTCGAAGAGATCTTCGTGGGCCTCCGGGGCTCGCCGCTCCTGCTCTCGCCCGCCGACTGGCAGGTGGCCCGGAAGTGGCACCGGGAGGGCGTGCCGCTCGACCTCGTGAGACGGGCGCTCGAAGAGGTCTTCGCCAGGCGCAAGGAGCGGGGCGCCAAGGGGAAGATCTCGAGTCTCCGCTACTGCGCCCCGGCCGTCGAGGCCGCCTGGGAGGAGCTCAAAGAGCTGTCCGCTCCCGGCCACCGGGCCGCCGCTCCCGCCTTCGAGCTCGCGCCCCGTCTGGCCTCCCTGGCCGCCGCGCTGCCCTCCGCCTTCCCGGGGAGAGACGCCCTGGCCGCCCGCATCGCCGCGCTCGACGGCGACGCCCAGGCTGTCGAGGAGGGGCTCGCGTCCCTGGACCGGGAGATGCTGGATGCCGCCACGGCCGCGCTCGATGGGGAGTCGAGCGGCGAGATCGGCGAGGCAGTGGAGAAGACCCTGGCCTCCCTCAAAGGCCGCCTGCCCGCCGAAGAGCTGGAGCGCTCCCGCGAGCGCCTTGCCCGCCAGGCCCTCCGCCGGCGCCTGGGATTGCCGGTTCTGTCGCTGTTCTCCCCCGAAGCGGAGGCCGCCGCCCGCTGAGACGCAAAAAAAGGTGAGCGATCGGGACCCCTCAATTCCGTCTTTAGAGGGGCATGAGAAACCACGACAACTCACCCATGCTCCTCCCGGCCGCGGCGTTCGCCTGCGGCGCCTCGCTCGCCTTCCATCTCCCGTTCCTGCCGCTCGTCCCTCTCGCCGTTCTCGCCTTCCTGGGCTTCGCCCTGCGCCGCCCGCCGGGGACGTTCCTCGCCTTCCTGGCGCTGGGGCTCCTCGTCACCGCGACGAGGCTCGACCTCCCCGGGAGCCCGGTCGCGGGGATCGACCGCGACAACCCGGTCGAAGCCACGGTCCGGGTCGCCGGCCACGGGACGCCGGACGACGACGGGTGGTCCGCCCCGGTCCGGGTCCTGCGGCTTCGCCAGGGCTCGCGGATCGTGACCCCGTCTCTGGAAGCGGTCCTCCACGTGCCCGATCCGGAGGAGGCGGCGCCCGCTTTCGGGTCCACTCTGCGGATCAAGGGGTATCTCACCCGCTCGTCCGGCTTCGCCAACCGCGCTGCCGTGCCGCCCGGCCCGTGGCGGCTGCGCGTCAAGAGCCGGCGGCTGATGGAGGTGGAGGAGGGGCCGGGATGGATCGCCGGCCTTTCGGGGGCGCTCCGCCGCCGGGTGGAGGAGGCCTACGCGGCTTCGGGCCCGGAGAGCATGGGAACCCGGCAGGGCAAGGCCCTGGCCCGGGCGCTCGTCCTGGGAGACGCCTCGGGGCTCCCGCTCGAATGGAAGCGGGGGCTCCGCATCACCGGGGTCTACCACCTGATGTCCGTCTCGGGAGTGCACGTGGCCCTGGTCGCCGGGGTGGTGTGGCTCCTGGGAGGCTGGCTGCCGCGCCGCCTGCGGCTCGTCCTCATGCTCGCGGCCATCGCGCTCTACCTGCTGCTGGTCGGTCCGCTGCCCGCCCTCGTGCGCGCCGCAGTCATGGGGCTCCTCGCGGTTGCGGCCCTCTTCTTCGAGCGCCCTCCCGCCGCGGCGAACGCCCTGGGCTGGGCCGTGATCCTGCTGATCCTGGACGCTCCGGGCGTCGTGCGGTCGCCCGCCTTCCAACTCACCGTGGCGGCCACGGCCGGCCTCCTCCTGCTGGCGCCGCCGCTCGCCGCGCGCTGGCGGAAGCGTCTCCCGGCGTGGCTCGCCGAATCCGTCGCGACGAGCGTCGGCGCCCAACTCGCGACCCTTCCGTGGGCCTTGCCCCGGTTCTACACGCTCTCGCCGCTCGCGCCCATCCTCAACCTCCCGGCCGTGCCGTGGACCGGCCTCGTGCTCGGGGCCTCCCTGCTGTGGACGGCGCTCGCTCTCGTGTCCCCCGGGCTCGCGGCGTTTGCCCTCCCCATGCTCGACCTCCTCGCCGCGCCGTTCTCCTGGCCGTCCAGGACGCCGCCCGAGGTCTGGCTCTCCCTCCCCCTGGTGGTTTCGCCGCTCGCCGCATGGCTCCTGGCGATCGCGGCCGCGGGAGCCCTGTATTTCCAACGCCGTGCCCTGGCTCTCCTCTCCGCAGGAGTCGCTGTTTTTTCGGTGCTCTCCCTGGTGGGCAAGCCTTCGCGCGGCCCCGAGATTGTGATGATCGACGTGGGCCAGGGGGACTCGATCCTGGTGAGGGATGGCGAACGGACTATGCTCGTCGACGGCGGCGGCTGGGACGGCGGAGACATCGGAGGTCGCGTGCTCCTTCCCGCGCTCCTTGCTGAAGGAGTGCGAGCGATCGATGTCTTGGTGATGAGCCATCCTGATGCCGACCACTGCTCGGGCTTGGTCGATATCTCGGCATACTTGCCCGTGGACGAGGTCTGGATGGGCCCTGGCTGGGGCTCCGAAGGCTGCGCCGGCCGCCTCGCCAGCCTCCCGGGGACCCGGACCCGCCTCCTCGCGGCGGGGGAGAAGGCCGCGCTCGGCCGCTGGCGATTCACCGTGCTCCACCCCGAGCCCGACGAGAGCCGCGGCACCAACGAGCGCTCGCTCGTCCTTCTCGCCGAAGCGGCGGGACGGCGGGCGCTCCTGACCGGCGACATCGAGAGCTGGGCCGAGCACCGCCTCGTCTCCTGCTGCGAAAAAGACCTCCGGGTGGACATCCTGAAAGTCGCCCACCACGGCAGCCGGACCTCGTCCAGCACGCCCTTCCTCGAAGCCGCCCGCCCCCGTCTCGCCCTCATCTCGGCGGGAGTCAACAACATCTACCACCACCCCGCGCCCGACGTGGTCGAGCGGATCGAAGAACACGGCGCCCGGGTGCTCAGAACCGACCGGAGCGGGATGATCCGGGTCTCCTTCGAAGAGGACGGCCGACTCCAGATCGAGACGCCGGGGGCTCCGCGATGAGCGGAGTGAAGCCGACCGCCCGAGGAGGCGAAAGGACGTACTTCCTCAAGGCCCGAAGAGAGAGGATCGGACTGACCCGTGTCGACATAGAGATCCCGGCGATGCGTGGGGCCCGCGTCCGTTTCGGGATCGAGGGGCAAAGGCCCGGGCCGCCTCCGGTCACCTTCCGCGAGATTGCGAGCGGCCTCCTCCACGTCGCGTACCAGGAGATCGTGGTCCGCTTCACGGCTGTGACCTCGCAGAAGCGGAGACGGGACATCCTTGCGGATCAGGGATTCGAAGCTCTCCGGATCAACCCGTTCGTCCCGGACCAGATGGTGGTTCATGATCCTCGGCAAAAGCACTCGGGAGAGGAGCTCCTCGAGGTCTCGAACCGCTGGATGGAGTTGGAGGAAGTGGTCTTCTCGACCCCGAACTTCGTCTCCCAGTTTCTGCGCCAGGAGATCCCCGCGATCCGCCCGGAGGAGTGGCATCTGAGGAACAGGGAAGGTCTTGACATCGCCCAGGCCTGGGAAAAGACCCTTGGGGAGCCTGGGATCGTTGTCGCCGTCCTCGACGACGGTGTGGATGTGGAGCACCCGAACCTGGCCGATAACATCTGGAAGAACCCGGACACCCGTTCCAGGGACAGGATCGGACGCGACTTCTTCGTCCCGGCTGACCACCCTGAGCATTTCAATCCGCGGCCGAAGAGGTTCACCTTTCCCTTCCACCTCTTGACCGGGAACGACATCCACGGAACTGCCTGTGCCGGCCTCATTGCGGCGGCCGGCAAGAGAGGAGGCTCCATCGGAGTCGCTCCCCGTTGCCGCATTCTCCCGGTCAAGATCTTCCATGCCGGCGATCTGGCACCCTGTGAGGGGGTCGCGAACGCGATACGCTATGCAGCGGCTCAAGCCGACATCCTTTCGTGCTCCTGGATCGGCGGCGTCAACCCGGACATCGAGCTGGCCTTGGAGGATGCTGGCCTGCTCGGCCGCAGAGGCCGGGGAGCGGCGATCTTCTGTGCTGCGGGGAACGACCACGGGAGCCCGGTGGGTTTCCCCGCCCGGGATCCCAACACGATCGCCGTTGGTGCCGTGACCGATCAAGGGAAGCGAGCGGCCTACTCGAATGTCGGACCTCAGATCGCATTCGCCGCACCTTCCAGCGGTGGGGTTCGGGCTGTCTTCACCACCGACGTCGCTCTGGAGAATCGCGGGTTCAACCCCGGCGAGCAGGAGCGGGGAGGAGAGGACGGCCTGCACACCAACAGTTTCGGCGGCACTTCAGCCGCCACGGCGCTCGCCGCGGGTGTGGGGGCCCTCGTGCTGTCGGTTCATCCGGATCTGAGCCGTTCGGAGCTTCGGGATCTTCTGAAGCGAACGGCGGACGAGATCGACCTCGACCCAGGGGTCTGCGGCGCCGGGCGGATCAACCCGGGCAGGGCCGTGGCCGAAGCCGAGGATCAGGCTCCGTGAGCCCGGTGAAAGCGGGTCAACGTGTTTGCCCAGACCGCCTTGATGACTTCGATCCGGGCGAGCTCCTGCACGAGCCTGGGCAGATAGCTGGCGGAAGGGGCGGCCGGCCGGAACACGGCCTGCTGGGGAACGAATTCGTTCCGGTTCCTCAGGCGCAGGCCGTGCTCGGCGGCGAACTCTTCGAGCCGGTCGTCGGGCGGAGCTTCGTGGAAGCGAACCGAGATCTCGCCGGTCGGGACGTGGGCTTCCCCGAGCTCATCGAGCAGCATGGGCTGGACCGTCCCGAGCTCGCCCAGGAGCTCGCGGACGTGCGCCCAACGCGTCTCCGGGTTGTCCGCCTCGGCAGGAATCGACAGCAACAGTCGGTTGCTGCCCTCGAGCGGTGTCACGTCGCCGACAGACGCAAGATGATTCACGACCGATTCCCGTTCCCGGAAAATGTCGACTACGAAGAGATGATGGCTCGGAGCCTGCGTCATGGGCTGCCTCCAGCGGTATTCTATCACTGCCTGGAGATTTCTCTTCCTTTCAAGCCGGTCAACCTATAGTCTATTGTCTATGCAACCTGTCCTCGCGATTGTCGGCCCGACGGCCACGGGCAAGAGTGCGCTGGGGATGGCGCTGGCGGAGAGGCTAGGCGGGGAGATCTTGAACGCGGATGCCCTCCAGGTGTACCGGGGGTTCGACATCGGCACGGCGAAGCCGGACGCTGAAGAGCGGGCGCGGGTGCCGCACCACCTGATCGACATCCTGGAGCCTCACGAGCCGTATTCGGCGGGGGAGTTCGCCCGGCGGGCGCGGGAGGCGATCGCGGAGATCGAAGGACGCGGCCGGCTGCCGATCGTGGTGGGAGGGAGCGGGCTCTATCTGCGGGCCCTGTTTCAGGGGATCAGCCCGGTGCCGCCGGGCGATCCGGAGGTCCGCGCCCGGCTGCGGGAGCGGCTCGCGGACGAGGGGCTCCCGAGACTGTTCCAGGAGCTCTGGCGGCTTGATCCGGCGACGGCCGGGCGGTTAACGCCGGGCGACACGCAGCGCGTGCTGCGGGCGTTGGAGGTCGCCCTCGTGGCCGGCCGGCCGCTCTCGGCGTTTCTCGCGGAACAACCCTTTGGAACTCAGCGGATTGCGGCAATCAACGTCGGATTGACGGTGCCGCGTAGCATCCTATACGATCAAATCGCAGGCCGCGTGGCCCGGATGGTGGAGGAAGGGTGGTTGGAGGAGGTCGCCGGATTGCTCCGGCAGGGGCTTTCCCCCGACCTTCCTGCATTTCAGGCCATCGGGTACCGTCAGCTCGTCCGTCACCTACGAGGGGACGGGTCTCTGGACGAGGCGATCGGCGAGACGGTCAAGGCGACGCGTCGGTTCGCCAAACGGCAGGAGACCTGGTTTCGGAAGGAGTCCGACGTCACCTGGTTTTCAGCCCAGGAGCTTGGAGAACGGATTCCTCGAGTCATTGAACATGTCAAGCATAGGGGTCTCGGGAGGGCGTATGGCTAAGCACAACATCAATATTCAGGATGGGTATCTCTTCCAGAGCCTCAAGGAAGGGCAGACGATGTACTTGGAGCTTGTGACCGGCCGGCACCTTCTGGGCCGTCTCAAGCGTTTCGACCGCTTCGCCGTGGTGCTCGAAAGCGAAGGCAAGGAAATTCTCATCTACAAGCATGCCATCGCCACGATCGCAGCGGCCCCTCCGGCGTCGTAGAGCGGGGGGCCCGAGGGCTGTCGCGGCTCCGATCCTCCTCGTGGCCGTCATCCTGGCGGCTGCCCACCTTGTCGCCTGCAGCTCCGCGCCGCCTCCGCCGGCTCGCGAGCCGGTCGCTCGGAGGACCGCCCCGGAGCCTCTGGCCGTCTCTCAGGCCGACCGGTCTTATCTCATCGATCCGATGACGGGGTACACCCGCGAGGTGGACTCCGCTCTCCGGGAGCGCGTCCAGGGCGTCTGGCGCGTCTTCCTGGATGAGAGCGACGTCATTGGCGCGACCGAGACCGCCGCCTCTCTGCTCGCGGACGATCCGGATTTCCACCCGGCGCAAGTGCTCGCCGCGCAGGTGGATTTCGCCGCGAACGACGACCGGGCGGTGGTGGACCGGCTGCTCCCTGTGAGCGACGCCCTGCCCACCTACACCGCGAGCCAGATCCTCCTCGGCCGCTCGGCCGAGCGCCTGGGCGACGTTCCGCTCGCCTATGCCGCCTACCGCGCGGTGGCGACCCGGAATCCGCTGGCGCTCAAGCGCACGGGCGAGCTTCACCCGCGGGCCCTGGAGATCGTCTCCAACCGTCTCCAGGAGGCGCTCCGCCAGAACCGGACCGAGGAGGCCGAAAAGCAGCTCGCGCTGCTTCAGGAGTGGGCCCCTTCGGAGACCTCGACGCTCGAAGGCGCGCGGGCCGTGGCCGTGGCGCAGAATGACCGCGCCGCGGAGCTCGTCGCGGTCAAGGCGCTCTCGGCGCGCCGTCCCAACGACCAGCCGCTTCTCGAGCGCCGCGCCGAGTTGGAGCTCGCCGTGGGAGATCCGAGCGCCGGCCTCCAGATCGTCCAGGAGCTCGCCGCCCGCCATCCCGACGATCCCCGGATGGCCGACCGGCTCGAAGCGGCGAAGTTCCGCTGGCGCCTGTCGCAGCTCCCGCGGTCCGTCCAGGAGGTCGCGGCCAAGTTCGAGCTCACGAAGGCCGACTTCGCCGTGCTCCTCTACTGGCTCGTGCCGGACGTCCGCAACAGCCGGCCCACGGCCGGGCGCATCGCGACTGACGTTCTGGACCACCCGCACCAGGAGGAGATCGTGCGGGTGGTGAACCTCGGGCTCCTGGACGTGGACCCCACCCTGCACCGCTTCTTTCCCGGCTCGCCGGTTCGCCGGAGTGTGGCCCTGAGAAGCGTCAACGAGATGCTGACCCGCTTTGGAAAGGGCATCCCCTGCCTGAAGGACGCCCCGACCGGCACCTGCGAGCGCTCGGAGCGCTGCGGCCTGGTTCTCCCCGAGGAGGGATGCCAGCCCGGAGCCGCGCTTTCCGGCAGCGACGCCACGGAGATCATCCGCCGTAGCTTGAAGCTTCTGGGCGGAGCATGACCTTCACGATCCCCAACCTGCTGTCCATCCTGCGCATGGGGCTCGTCCCCCTGTTCATCATCGC
>DATEIO010000200.1:0-4261 GCA_035278895.1 Thermoanaerobaculia bacterium
CACGCCGCTCGCGACCGGCGCCTCCCTCGCCGCGCCCGCGCCGGACGATCTCCTCGCCCCCGGACGGCTCGCGGCCTGGGCCGCCCGCCAGGGGATCACGGTCGCTCACCTGACGCCGGCCCTGGGGAGGGTGATGACCGAGGGCGAGTCCGCCGTGGTCCCGTCGCTCCGCTGGGTGCTCCTCGTGGGCGACGTCCTCACCCGGCTGGACGTGGACCGGCTGCGCCGGATCGCGCCGTCCGTCACCTGCGTGAACCTCTACGGCAGCACCGAGACGCAGCGCGCCGTGGCCTTCCACGTCGTGGAGGAGGACGGCCCGGCCCAGGTGCTCCCGCTCGGCCGGGGGATGCGGGACGTCCAGCTCCTCGTGCTCCGCCCGGCCGGGCCCCCGGCCCTGGCCGGGATCGGCGAGGTGGGGGAGATCTGTGTGCGGAGCCCCCATCTCGCCGCGGGCTACCTGGGAGACGAGGCGGGCACGCGGGAGCGCTTCCGGACCAATCCCTTCACCGGCCGGCCCGGCGACCGGATCTACCGCACGGGAGACCTCGGCCGCTACCTGCCCAACGGAGAGGTGACCTTCGCGGGCCGGGCCGACCAGCAGGTCAAGATCCGCGGCTTCCGCATCGAGCTGGGAGAGATCGAGGCGGCGCTGGGCCGGCTCCCCGGGGTGCGCGAGGCCGTGGTCGTCGCCCGCCAGGACGGGGCGGACCCCGCGAGCCGGCGGCTCGTCGCCTACGTGGTGGGGGAGACCGCGGTGGACCTGCGCCAGGCGCTCGCCGCGAAGCTCCCGGCCTACATGGTGCCTTCGGCCGTCGTCTTCCTGGACAGGATGCCGGTCACCCCCAATGGCAAGGTCGACCGCCGGGCCCTGCCCGTCCCCGAAGCCGGTCTCCCTGCGGACTTCGCCGAGCCGGAGAGCGACCTGGAGCGCATGGTGGCCGAGGTCTTCCGCGAAGTCCTGGGCGTCGGGCGCGTGGGCCTCCATGACAGCTTCTTCGATCTCGGGGGGCACTCGCTTCTCGGTACCTCGCTGCTCTCGCGGCTCCGCCACCGATTCGGCATGGAGCTCCCCCTGCGCGCGCTCTTCGCGGAGCCCACGGTCGCGGGCTTCGCCCGGCGGATCGGCGAGAGGCTCCGCTCGGGAGGCTCGGAGCTTCCGGCGCCTCCTCCCCTGGTCCCCCGGCCTCGGGAAGGAGACCCGCCCCTCTCCTTCGCGCAGCAGCGCCTCTGGTTCCTGGACCGGTTGAACCCCGGGAACCCCTTCTACAACCTCGGAGGCGGGGTGCGGCTCTCCGGTCCGCTGGACGCCGCCCGCCTCGCCCGGGGCCTCGCGGAGGTCGCGCGCCGCCACGAGATCCTGCGCACGGGCTTCGTCGAGGTGGAGGGCCGGCCGGTGCAGAGGATCGCTCCGGACCTCTCCCTGGACATCCCCGTGCTCGACCTCTCGGATCTTCCGTCGGAGGTCCCCCGGATCGCCCGCGAGCAGGCCCGGGTCCCGTTCGATCTCACCCGGCCCGGCCTGCTGCGGGTGACGCTCCTCCGCCTCGGGGAAGGCGAGCACGTCCTCCTGTGGACGATCCACCACATCATCTCGGATGCCTGGTCGAACGCCGTGCTGATGGGCGAGGTGGCTGCGCTCTACGCGGGGCAGCCGCTCCCGGCGCTGCCGGTCCAGTACGCGGACTTCGCCGTGTGGCAGAGGGAGTGGCTCGCGGGGGAGACCCTGGAGCGCCAGCTCGCCTACTGGCGCGAGCGGCTCGCCGGAGCCCCCGTCGTCGAGCTGCCCACGGACCGGCCCCGCCCGCCCGTCCAGACCTTCCGGGGGGCCACGCACCGCACCGTCTACGCGCGGCCGCTTCTCGATTCCTTGAACGTCCTCGCGCGGCAGCGGGACGCGTCGCTCTTCATGACGCTCCTCGCGGCCTTCGACGTCCTGCTCTGCCGTTTCACCGGCGAGGAGGACGCCGTCGTGGGGGCTCCCATCGCCAACCGCGCCCAGCCCGCGCTGGAGCGGCTGATCGGGTTCTTCATCAACACCCTGGTGCTCCGGACCGACTGCGCGGGCGATCCTCCCTTCCTGGACCTCCTCGCGCGGGTCAAGGAGACCGCCCTCGGCGCCTACGCCCACCAGGACCTCCCCTTCGAGCAGCTCGTCGAGGCTCTCGAGCCCCGGCGGGACCTGTCGCGCAATCCCCTGTTCCAGGTGATGCTCAACCTGCTGAACGCCCCGCCGCCGCGGGTGGAGCTGGCGTCGGACCTGGAGATGACCCCGCTGCCGCCAACGGACGGCACGGCCCTCTTCGACCTCCAGGCCTACGTCACCGAGGCGCCCGAGGGGCTGCGGATCGCCTGGGAGCACAACACGGACCTCTTCGATCCGGGGACGATCGAGCGCCTGTCCCGCAGCTTCGAAGCGCTCCTTTCCGGGATCGTGGCGGCACCCGAGGCCCGTCTCTGGGATCTGCCGCTTCTCTCTCCGGAGGAGCGCGGAGAGATTCTCGTCCGCTGGAACGGCACGGCGGCCCCCGTGCCGGAGCCGGGGACGATCCACGCCCTCTTCGAGGCCCAGGTGGAGCGCACCCCCGAAGCCGTCGCCCTGGTCTTCGAAGGCGAGACCCTCACTTACGCCGGGTTGAACGCCCGCGCCAACCGCGCCGCCCACCATCTCCGCTCGCTGGGAGTCGGCCCCGAAGTCCTCGTCGGCCTCCGCTTCGAGCGCTCCGTCCCTGCAGTCGTTGCAGTCCTTGCAGTCCTGAAAGCCGGCGGAGCCTACATTCCCCTCGATCCCGCTCTTCCGGCTGAAAGGCTCACCTTCCTCCTGGAAGACAGCGGCGCCGCCCTGGTGCTCACAGAGCTCGCAGAAGCCGAAGACGACACCAACCCGACCCCCCTCGCCGGCCCCGGAAACCTCGCCTACGTGCTCTACACCTCGGGCTCGACCGGGAAACCCAAGGGCGTCGCGGTGACCCACCGCGGGGTGGTCAACTTCCTCGCCTCCGTGGCCCGCCGGCCGGGGCTCGCTCCGGGCGACGCCGTGCTCGCGGTCACCACCCTCTCCTTCGACATCGCGGGCTACGAGCTGCTCCTGCCGCTCACCGTGGGCGCCCGGATCGTCCTGGTGAGCCGGGAGACCGCCATGGACGGCGAGCGCCTCGCGGCCGTGCTGTCCGCGGAACGGGTGACGCGGGTGCAGGTCACGCCGGCCACCTGGCGGCTGCTCCTCGGCTCCGGCTGGCAGGGCGATCCCCGGCTGATGGCCCTCTCCGGCGGCGAGGCGCTGCCGCGGGACCTCGCCCGCGAGCTCCTCCCCCGGGTGGCCTCGCTCTGGAACTTCTACGGGCCGACCGAGACGACCATCTGGTCCTCCGTCCACCGGGTGATGGAGGCGGAGGGGGCGATTCCCATCGGCCTGCCGGTCGCCAACACCGCGATCCACCTGCTCGACCGCCGCCTGGAGCCGGTACCGTTGGGCGTGGCCGGCGAGCTGTACATCGGCGGCGCCGGGGTCTCCCGGGGATACCTGCGCCGTCCGGACCTGACCGCCGAGCGCTTCGTCCCTGATCCGTTCTCCTCCGGCGAGCGCCTGTACCGCACGGGCGACCTCGCGCGACGCCTGCCCGGGGGCGAGATCGACTTCCTCGGCCGGGCCGACCACCAGGTGAAGATCCGCGGCTTCCGCGTGGAGCCCGGAGAAATCGAGGCGGTCCTCGCGGAAGATCCCGCGGTGCGCCAGGCCGCGGTCGTGCTCCGGGAGGTGGACGGCGATCCGCGTCTCGTGGCCTGGCTGGTCTGGGAGGAGGGGAGGGAGGGCGATCCCCGGGTCCTGCGCGAGCGGCTCCGCGAGCGGCTCCCGGCGTACATGATCCCCTCAGGCCTTCTGTCCCTGCCCGCCTTGCCGCTCACGCCGAGCGGCAAGGTGGACCGCCGGGCCCTCGCTGCGCGGGAGGACGCGGCGGAGCGATCGCTCTCCTTTGCGGACCACTTCGTGCCTCCGCGCACCCCGGCCGAGCAGCAGATGGCCGACCTCTTCGCCGAGGTGCTCGGCCTTCCGGGCGAGCGGGTGGGGGCCCACGACAGCTTCTTCGAGCTGGGCGGCCACTCGCTCCTCGCCACCCGGCTCGTCTCCCGGGTGCGCGCGGCCTTCGGGGCCGACCTCCCGCTGCGTGCCCTCTTCGAGGCTCCGACCGTGGCCGGGCTGACCGCCGCCGCGCTCGCCGGGGGAGAGGGAGCCCAGGAGCCCGGCATCCGCCGGCTCCACGCC
>DATEIO010000201.1:0-4195 GCA_035278895.1 Thermoanaerobaculia bacterium
GAGCTCGTCGCCCGCTCAGTGCAGGAACCAGAATTGCGAGGCGAGATAGATAGAAAGATTCAGCGGCTGCGGGTACTCCAAGAGGCTGAGGCTGACGAGTTGGAGCGCAAATTCGAAGAACGCCTACTACTTAGGTCCGGAATTGGCCGGGCTCATCTCCGGTGGATCAAAGAGAGGCTCGGCAATGTCTAATATTTTTAGGTTACTTCCACAAGCAACACAGCCTTGGCGTATAACGATCCACCGTCGGCATGAACCTGTGAAGTCGAGCAGCTATCAGGCCTTTCGTGCCTGCCTCCGCTGGGAGTTTGGATTCTCCTGTGCGTTGTGCCTTCTACACGAGTCTGACATATCCGAGCACGGGACAGAGGGCCGGGGTCTGATGTGGATCGAGCACTGGGCACTAAGGAGTCAGGAACCTGCTCTCATCAATAGCTATGAAAACTGCTTCTATACATGCCGGTTCTGTAACGAAGCGCGGGGCTCGTCTCCTCTGATTGACAAGCAGCAGCGACGCTTGCTTAACCCTTGTCTAGTACCTTGGAGAGACCACTTTAGACTAGATATGGACCAGATGTACATACATGGAGATAGTAATGACGCAGTATATACCTATGAGACCTATGATCTTAACGACCCACGTAAGGTCCGCATGAGGCGGAAACGGCGCGAGTCACTCAGCGAACATCTCGATGTGGTGACCGAGTCGAAGACCCTGCATGACAAGTTATTACAATTAGCGCGGGATACTGGCGACCCTACTTTGGTCGACGATGCTGAATAAACTTGGAATCACTTCAATTATGCTTATAAAGATCTAGAGCGGTTCAGCCCAATTCCCGAAGACGCGAGTTCAAATTGTGTCTGCGGGCAGCACCATTACCTCCCTGAAGTGTTAGAGGAGCAGATTCTCTGGTTGGACATCAGCAAGTTTTTGTTCAATTGGAAGGAGGAAGGAACTAAGGGTATTTATCCTTCGAACGGAGAGAAAGAGGAAGAATAAGTTGCTACTGCTCAGGGAGACCAGTAAACGGTTTGTGGTTCTTCGACAACCCGTAATCCTAACGACATTCCTACCCACGGCAACCCCTCCAGCTTCGGGAACGACCCCATCCGTCGGCAGAGTCGATTAGTCCCCCCGCACTCCGGAATTCAGTCCTTCACAGTCCTTCACTGTCGGGTCCATCGCCGTTCCGGTCGCCCCGGTGAAGGGGAGGTAGTCCTCACTTGCCCGCACCCGGATGGCCACGGCCCAGAGGACTTCGGTAACACCTCGCCCGTGCGAGAGGGCGACGTAGCAGAAGAACTAGCAGCAGCCGGAGGGGGAGAGGTAGAGTTTCGGACTCCGGGGTGGTCGCGTTCCGGAACTTCTCGGAACTGGCTCTCCATGACGATGCCTTCCAGGAAGTGGTGGTCCCGGTGGCAGGCGAAGATGGCGTCGTCCCGGTAAGTGAGGCCGGTCACTTGGATGGCGTGGCTCCGGCGCATGGGGGAGTCGTAGTAAGTGTAGTCGCCGAAGGGGCCTTCGTCTTTCAGGAGGTCGTGGAGGATCTCGCCTTCTAGGATGATCTCAGTCTGGGCGGGGATCTCCAGGTTGAGTTGGGTGAGGGGGCGGGCGACTTCGAGCGGCTCTCTCTGGAAGCAGGACTGCAAGGACACCCCAAGGACAGCAGAGACGGAAAGACATCAACGCTGTTGCCCCTGCAGTCCTTGGGGACTTGATCTTCAGCTTGGCAGGACGCCCGTGCTTTCTGGTGCGCAGGCTCCGGGGTTCTGTGGCAAGGCCGGGTGCCCTCCCGGAGCCCGCCCCCCTGTCCCGCTCTGGGCCGCGAACTTCACTTACCCATACACAGATGGCTTTGAGCGCAGATCCCCTGAGCTGTTCGGGTCTGGCTGGCCGGTTGACCTGATTTCCGGTAGTAACTCCCGACCTTTGGAGGCTTGGTGCACAACGACGAGGCCAGAACCGGCGTTCATGAAACCGTGGAGCGGCGGGCCGCCGGAGCTCCCGAGGCTCTGGCGGTGGTGGCTCGCGATGCGACCCTGAGCTATCGGGAGCTCAATGAGCGGGCGAACCGTCTCGCGCACTGTCTCCTCCGGATGGGCGTGGGGCCTGAGGTTCCGGTGGGCATCCTCGCGCGGCGCTCTCCGGATTCGATCGTGGCTGCTCTCGCGGTGCTCAAGGCCGGCGGATGCTACCTGCCCCTGGACCCGGCGTATCCCGAAGACCGGCTGGTCTATACGCTCGCGGACTCGGGCACCGGCCTTCTGCTCACGGAGGCCGGCCTCCTTGCGGACCGCCCGGGCGTCGCGGCGGTCTGCCCCGCGGTGATCCGCCTGGATGCGGACGCGGAACTCTTCGTAGGGGAGAGCGCCGCCAATCCGGAGCCCCGGGCGACCCTCGGGAATCTGGCTTATGTGATCTACACGTCGGGCTCCACGGGCCGTCCCAAGGGGGTGGAGGTTCCACACCGCGGGCTTGCGAACCTCGTGGCCTGGCACCGCGAGGCTTTCGGGGTGACGCCGGCCGACCGGGCGACCCGGCTCGCGGGGTCGGCCTTCGACGCCTCGGTCTGGGAGATCTGGGCCAATCTTGCCGCCGGGGCCAGTCTCCACATTCCGGACGACGACCTCCTCCTTGCCCCGTCCCATCTTCTCGCCTGGATGGCGGAGCGGGGGATTACTCTCGCCTTTCTTCCGACTCCTCTGACCGAGGCCGTGCTCGAAGAGCCCTGGCCTGAGGGCGCTCCTTTGCGGCTCCTCCTGACCGGGGGCGACCGTCTCCACCGCGGGCCGCGCGAGGACCACCCGTTCCGGCTTTTCAATCTTTATGGTCCCACCGAGAACAGCGTGGTGACGACCTGGGGCGAGGTCGCCCGTGGGGAGGGCGGCACGCTTCCGCCGATCGGCCGCCCGATCCGTGGCGTCCGGGTCCATCTCGTGGACCTGGAGTTTGAGGAGAGGGAGACAGGAGAGCTTCTGACCGGCGGCGACGGCCTTGCCCGGGGCTACCGGGGCCGTCCGGATCTGACGGCGGAGCGCTTCGTTCCCGATCCCTTTGCGGAGACCCCCGGGGCGCGCCTCTACCGGACGGGCGACCTCGTCCGCGCTCTCGCTTCGAGGGAGCTCGACTTCATCGGCCGCATCGATTCGCAGGTCAAGGTGCGGGGGTTCCGCATCGAGCTGGGGGAGATCGAGGCGGTGCTCCGGCGCCAGCCCGGCGTGCGCGACGGCGTGGTGCTCGCCTGGGACGAGGAGGGCGGCTCGGGCAAGCGCCTGGCCGGCTACGTGGTGGCGCGGGAGGGGGTGACGGCCGAGGAGCTGCGCGCCGCGCTGGGGCGGGAGCTGCCGGAGTACATGGTCCCCGCCGCGTGGGTATTCCTGGAGGCCCTGCCGCTCACCCCGAACGGCAAGGTGGATCGCCGCGCCCTCCCGCCGCCGGAGCGGGGGGAGGAGTCGTACGTGGCGCCCCGCACGCCGGCCGAGGAGGCGGTGGCCGGGATCTTCGCGGAGGTGCTGGGGCTCGGACGGGTGGGCGCGCTGGACGACTTCTTCGCCTTGGGCGGGCACTCCCTGACCGCGACCCGGGTGATCTCGCGGGTGCGCTCGCGGATGGGGATCGAGCTCCCGCAGCGGGCCCTGTTCGACGCTCCCACGGTCGCGGATCTGGCCCAGGTGGCTGCCGCGGCCCGGGCGGAGGAGGGGAGCGAGGCGTGGGAGATCCCGCCCGCGCCGCGGCCCGAGGGGGCGTGCTTCGAGCTTCCGGTCTCGTTCCCGCAGCGGCGGCTCTGGTTCGCCCACCTCTGGAGCCCGGAGGCCGCGCTCTACAACACCCCGTTCGCCCTCGGCCTCGAAGGTCCGCTGGACGTGCCCTCTCTCGCCCGGTCGCTCGCGGAGATCGTGGCGCGCCACGAGGCGCTGCGCACGACGTTCCGGGCGGTGGACGGCGAGCCGGTGCAGGTGGTCGCCCGCGCGCTCGATCTGCCGCTGCCGGTGGCGGACCTCTCGGCCCTGCCCGAGCCCCTGCGCGAGGCCGAGGTGGAGCGGATCCTGGCCGCGGAGGCCCGGCGCCCGTTCGACCTGGAGCAGGGGCCGGTGCTCCGGGTGGGGCTCTTCCGCCTGGCTCCCGGGGAGCACGTCCTCCTCGCCCTGATGCACCACATCGTGTCGGACGACTGGTCGATCTGGATCTTCG
>DATEIO010000202.1:0-6956 GCA_035278895.1 Thermoanaerobaculia bacterium
GCGTTGTAGAAGCGCTCGCTCTGGATGGGGTCGGTGCCGGAGTTGTTGTCCGCCTGGCCGTGGATCAGGAGGATGGGCTCGTTGACCTTGTTCGCGTACATGAAGGGCGACATGCGGATGTAGGTCTCCGGCGCCTTCCACAGGTCCCGCTCCTCGGCCTGGAAGCCGAAGGGGGTGAGGGTGCGGTTGTAGGCGCCGCTCCGGGCGATGCCGGCCGCGAAGAGGTCGGAATGGGCGAGGAGGTTCGCGGTCATGAAGGCGCCGTAGGAGTGGCCGCCGATCGCGATGCGGTTGCGGTCCGTCACCCCGCGGCGCACGACCTCGTCCACGGCGGCCTGGGCCGAGGCGACGAGCTGGTCGATGTAGGTGTCGTTCGGCTCTTTGTCTCCCTCGCCGATGATCGGCATGGTGGGGTTGTCGAGCACTGCGTAGCCCTCGGTGAGCCAGACGAGGGGCGAGGCCCAGCTCACCCGGTCGAAGCGGTAGGGGGAGTCGGTCACCTGGCCGGCGGCGTCGGCGCTCTTGAACTCCTGCGGGTAGGCCCACATCACCGTGGGGAGCGGGCCGTCGGCCGGCTTGTAGCCCTTGGGGAGGTAGAGGGTCGCCGTCAGGTCTACGCCGTCCGCCCGCTTGTAACGGATCAGCTCTTTCTGGATGCCCAGGAGCTGCGGCGTGGGGTGAGGGAAGGACGTGATCTGCCGCAGCGTCTTTTTCTCGAGGTCGCGGAGGAAGTAGTTCGGCGGCTCTTCGACCGACTCCCGGCGGACGAGGAGGTATTTCCCGGCGGGGTCCATCAGGCGGAGCGGCTGCTCGTAGAACGGGGCCTCGGAACGGAAGAGCCTCTGCGTCTTTTTCGTGGCCAGGTCGAGGGTGTCCAGGAACGGCCGGTCGCCCTCGGAGGAGGCGCCTTCGCCAAGGAGGAAGATCGACTTGCCTCCCTTGGCGGTCAGGAGCACCGGGCGGCCCCATTCGTTGAACCTGGTCTCCGGGAAGCCGGGATCGTTGTAGCGGTCTTCGCTCGACAGGTCGAAGAGAAGCTCGGGGGAGCTCTTGCCGGCGCCGGGCCTCACCCGCCAGGTGCGGGTTCTGCGGGTCTTCCACCAGTTTTCATAGACGAGGGCGAGGTTGTCGTCTCCCCAGACCGCGCCGACGAAGCGGTACCCCAGGGTGGCCAGGGGGACCGGATCGCCCGTGAAGGGCGCGGGCAAGAGGAAGAGTCGGTCCCGCTCTGTGGCCTCCTTGCTGGCGTCGCCGCCGTCCAGGGCCTCCGCCCAGACGAGCGTCGCCGGAGCGTCGTCCCTCCAGTCGAGGTCGCGGGGTCCGGTCGCGACGCTGTCGAAGCTGATGGGGATCTCTTCCTGGAGGGGCAGGTCGGCGATCTGGCGGACCCGATGGCCGTCCAGGTCCCACACCTCCAGCTTCCGCGGGAAGCGGTCGGCCGGGACGAGATAGGAGAACGGACGGTGGAGCGTCTCGACCAGCAGGTACCGGCTGTCCGGAGAGAGCGCGATCCTCCCGATGAGGCCCGGGTCGCCGAGCGGCGTGACCTCGCCGTCCACGGTCACCTTGGCGACCTGCGACGTCAGGTAGTACTCGAAGAGCCGTTCATCCTGGGCATTTTTCAGGAGGTCCTGGTAGGTGCGGGCGGGCGCCGTGCGGCCGAGGTTCTCCTGCACGACGGGGCCCGCGGGCACCGTGGACGCCTGGGGCTCGGGCCCCCGCCCTTCGGGCACGAGCGTGACGACGAGCGTCCGGCTGTCGATCAGCCAGCGGGGGGAGATCCGCGCGGACAGGTTGAGCCGGCCCGGGAGGAGCCGCCGCGCCTGGCCGGTCTCGACCTCCGCCACCCAGAGCTCGATGCCATCCTCAACCGTGTTCGTGAACGCGATCCGGCGGCCGTCCGGCGACCAGCGGGTGTTCTCGATCCGCGGCTCGGCAGGGAGGCCCGTGATCTCGCGGCGGGAGAGGTCCGAGATGCGCAGCAGCTCGAGCCCGGTGAGCGAGTTGGTCCGGCTCGGGCCGTTGATCTGCGGCCGGATGCGCAGGCCGGCCAGCCGCAGCTCCCGCTCGGCCAGCTCCGCGATCGGAGGAAGGTTCGGCTGCTCCAGGAGCAGCATCCACTCCTGCTTGGGGTCGACCGAGACGCCCGGCGTGGGAGGGGCGTCCACGAGATCGACCAGGACCTGCGGGGGCGTGCGATACGGGCTCCCGGAAGCACCGGCGTCGACCGGCTGCGCGAGAGCCTGTCCTCCGAGAAGGAGGACGGAAAAGAGCCCGAACCAGAAGCGGGCCGGGAAAGTCGAAAGGCGCATCGTCAAGACCTCCTCATGTTTGTAACGCGAGAGACGGGACCGGACCATCTTACCTATCGGACGGAAGACTGTCAGCAGGCGTGCTCTTTCATACGTGAAGGAGCATATCTTGGTAATTCTTTCACCCTTTGGCACGGTCTCTGCACAAAAATTGATTCGTAGTTTCTGGTGTGCGAGATCTCCCAGAGGCTCGTCGTCGCAGCGTTGAGTTCTTCAAGGCCTCCGAAAAGGCACACCCGTCGCGAGGCGGGGTCGCAAAGCGCGGGATCTCCCCCGAGAGATCGCCCAGCTCCCGAAGGGCCCTCGAGCAGAGAGATATGCGCTCATCGCGGAGCAAGGCGGTTTCATTCTTTCCGGTCGTCCGAAGGCGTCGTAGAAGTTTCTTCACGCCCCGGCCCACCTCGCTCGAGAGCGCGGTCCATTCACGTCCACAACAGGAGGTACAACATGACTCGTCGATGGCTCGCGAAATCCCTGTCCATTCTCTGTCTGGTGCTTCTCGCGTCCGCGGCCCGGGCCACGACCCTGTCGGTCGCCCTGGACGTTCAGGGGCAAGGTCTGTCGATGACGTCCGGCGGAGTGGGGATGCAAGGGGTCGGTGGCGCGACGCAGAGCATTTCAGTCAACATCGGCGGCCCCGTCCAGGCGGCCCTCTTGTATTGGGCGGGACGCGACCGGCCCTGCCCGGAGAACCCGGCCGGGACCTGCGTGATTCCCAGCCAGCCCTACAAGGACCAGGTCCTGAGGTTCGAAGGGAACCTGATCACCGGCACGATCATCGGGACCGAGGGGCAACCCGTTTCGGCGGCCGGCCCGATCAACAACATCGGGTACCTGGCCGACGTCACGAGCGTCGTCCAGGCGAAGGGCACGGGGCCCCAGTCTTTCTCGATCGCGGACGGTGACCTCGCAAGCAATCTCTTCCGCCTGAACGGCGCGACCCTGCTGGTGATCTACTCCGATCCCGCGAACGCGGACACCTGCCGGCTGATCGTCTTCGACGGCCTGGACTTCGCCTACGGGCCCGATCCTACCCCCGGCGCGACCCGCGTCACTGTGCCGGTCACCTTCTCGCACGGCGCCGACGCGGCCGCCCGGCAGGGTCGACTGATCATCGTCTCCGGCGACGGCGAGCCCTCCCGGCCGGACCGCATTGACATCAGCAACAATCCGAGCCTGGTGAACACCCTGGACGGCAGTCAGGGCCTCGATTGGGATTCGGACCTCATCCAGATCAACATCCCCGGGGGGACTGGCTCGACGACGGCGCAGCTCTTCTCCGAGCCGGTCAACCAGAACCCCGACTCCCTGCTCTGGGAGGTCGCCGCCCTCTCCGTCTGCCAGCCCCAGGTGGGGCCGGGTGAACCGGGTGGAGAAGAGGGCGACGAGGGTTGCACCCCGGGCTACTGGAAGAACCACACCGGCTCCTGGGCGGGCACCGGCTACTCCCCGGGCCAGACGACCGGAAGCGTCTTCTCCGGCGCGAGCGCCTTCCCGTCCCTCGCGAGCCAGACGCTCTTGCAGTCGCTCCAGGGCGGCGGCGGCCCCGGCACCCTGGGCGCCGCGAAGATCCTGCTGCGCGCCGCCGTCGCGGCCCTCTTGAACGCCGGGCACTCCGGCGTCGACTACCCGCGCACCACGGCCGAGATCCTCGCGGACGTCAACGCCGCCTTGACGAGCAACAACCGGAACACGATGCTCGCGCTCGCGACGGAGCTCGACGACGACAACAACCTTGGTTGTCCGCTGAATTAAAAGCCGCCGATTCCGGCCGGAGTGACAAATCGTTCGTTCGATCTGCCATTCCTTGTCACTCCGGCCCTCCATCCTCTTTCGCAAGTTCCCGCCGGTGCTGCATTCTGCAGAATGGCACAAGCATTGCTCATATAAAATCCATAACCGAAAATGGTTTCGGTAAAGGAGATCGTTTATGTTGCGAATGTCTGCGGACGTCGAAAGGAAGGGGTGTGTCCGGAAGGCAGAGGCGGGGTTCACGCTGATCGAAATGATGATCGTTGTCGCGATCATCGCCACGCTTTCTGCGCTGGTTGCGCCACGCGTGAACCGGTATCTCGTCCACTCCCGCGCGGTGGCCTCCCAGGAGGATCTGAGGAGCGTCGGTACTGTTTTCGCCAGTTATTTGTTGATGACCGGAAGGTCGCTCGGTTATTCGGGGGACACCCTCTCTCCGAATGATTATCAAGCCGTGCCCGCGACGGATCTCGCGCGGTTCCTGGACGCCGAAATCCCGGAGCACGACCACTTCGGAAACCTGATCGATTACCGGGTCGACATCTGGCCGAATCCGAACGTTCTCGTGGCGCGAAGCTCGGGCAGCGACGGCCTGTTCGAGCCTGGCTACGACATCTACAACCCCCGGTTCGGCCCGTGCACGGGAAATGGGCAGCAGGACATCTTCATCGAGGATCTGGTCGTGGTGAACGGCCAGCTGATCGCGAAGCTGCGCAATCCTCCCTGTTGGCCGATGGGCTGAACCGAGGCCGCGCCCCGGGAGGAGAGCCTCTCCTCCCGGGGCGTGGTTTCTGGGTCGCCCGCTTGCCCCCTCCCCCCGCCCTTGGCTAAGCTCCCTGGGTCCGGTCTTTCTTTCCCAGAGCGAGGTGTGCCCTTGATGATGCCCATGCGCGTCTTCCGTCTTCGTCTCGTTTCCCTGATCCTCCTGCTTCTCGTCTCCTCCCTGAGGCTCGCCGCGGCGCCGGCCGCTCTCCAGGATCCTCCCGAGATCAAGGCCTTGAAATATCGGCTGATCGGGCCGGCGTGGGGGGGACGGGTGTCGCGGGTCACGGGCGTGCCGGGGAACCCTCACGTCTACTACGCAGCCACGGCGTCCGGCGGGGTGTGGAAGTCGGAGGACGGGGGGATCAACTGGAAGCCGGTGTTCGACGACCAGCCGATCTCGTCCATGGGCTCGATCGCGGTGGCGCCTTCCGATCCCAACGTGGTCTACGCGGGGTCGGGGGAGGCGAACATCCGGGGGAACGTGGCGGCCGGCAACGGCATCTACAAGTCCACGGACGGCGGCAAGAGCTGGACGCACGTCTGGAAGCAGGAGGGGCAGATCGGGACCATGGTGGTCCACCCGACGAACCCGGACGTGGCCTTTGCCGCGGTTTTGGGGCACGCGTTCGGGCCGAACCCCGAGCGGGGCGTCTACCGCACGAAAGACGGCGGCAAGACCTGGCAGCAGGTGCTCAAGAAGGACGCGGACACCGGCGCCTCGGACGTGGCGCTCGATCCCGGGAATCCCAACGTCGTGTTCGCCGGGCTCTGGCAGGCGCGCCGCCGGCCGTGGGAGATGACGAGCGGTGGGCCGGGCAGCGGCCTCTGGGTTTCGCGCGACGGGGGCGACACCTGGAAACAGCTCAAGGACGGCCTGCCCGAGGGAATCTGGGGCAAGATCGGAGTCGCCGTGGCGCCTTCGGATGGCCGCCGGGTCTATGCGCTGATCGAGGCGGAGAAGGGCGGCCTCTTCCGGTCGGACGACGGGGGAGAGAGCTGGACGCTCGCGACGAGCGACCGGAAGCTCCGGCAGCGCGCCTGGTACTACTCGATGATCACGGTCAATCCCGCCAACCCGGACGAGATCTGGGCCCCCAACGTGCCGCTTCTGAAAAGCATCGACGGGGGGAAAACGTTCGACATCTTCAACGCGCCCGGGCTCACCCACGGCGACTATCACGACGTGTGGATCGACCCGAAGAACCCGAAGCGGATGATCGCGGGGGACGACGGGGGGGTGTACGTGACGGCCAACGGCGGGGAGAGCTGGTTCCCTCCGGCGCTCCCCATCGGCCAGTTCTACCACGTGTCGGTGGACAACCGCGTGCCGTTCCACGTGGCCGGGGCGCTGCAGGACATCGGCACGGCCCAGGGGCCGAGCAACTCGCTTTCGGGAGCCGGCATCCGCAACACGGACTGGCACGGCGTGGGCGGCGGGGAGGCCGGCTGGGTGGTGTCGGACCCGTCCGACCCGAACATCGTCTACGCCGGTGAGTACCTGGGGTATCTCTCGCGCTACGACCACCGCACCGGCGAGAACCGCAACGTGAGCCCCTGGCCGGAGAACCCGTCAGGCCACGGCGGAGAGAAGCTCCGCTACCGCTTCCAGTGGACGGCGCCGATCGCGGCGTCGCCCCACGACCCGAAGGTCGTCTACTACGGCGGCAACGTCGTGTTCCGCACGGCGGACGGCGGCCAGACGTGGGACGTGATCAGCCCGGATCTGACCCGCAACGACAAGTCGAAGCAGCAGTGGTCCGGAGGCCCCATCACCGGGGACAACACGGGGGTGGAGACCTACTGCACGGTCTTCGTGATCGCCGAATCCCCTCTGAAGAAGGGCGTGATCTGGGCGGGGAGCGACGACGGGCTCGTCCATGTGACCGAGGACGGCGGCAAGAATTGGAAGAACGTGACGGCCGCGGTTCCCGGCTTCCCCGAGTGGGGCACGGTCAGCCTGATCGAGCCCTCGCGCTTCGATGCGGGGACGGCCTACCTCGTGGTGGACGCCCACCGGCTGGACGACATGCGCCCTTATCTCTGGAGGACGACCGACCTCGGCCGCACCTGGAAGCGGCTGGACGGCGACCTTCCGCGGGACGTCTATCTCCACGCCGTGCGTGAGGA
>DATEIO010000203.1:0-7071 GCA_035278895.1 Thermoanaerobaculia bacterium
CGACGACACCACCGCCGCCGGCTTCTCCTGCGCCGCCTTCGGCGCCGGTGCCGGCGGATTCGGCTTGTAGAGCGTCACCAACCCACCCCCCATCACCGCCAGCAGCAATCCCACGTAGAACTGCCAGCGCACGTTGCCCCATCCCCCGGCCGGAGGGTGGAGGACCATGGCGTAGAGGGCGTTCACCACGGGAGCTCCGGAGAACACGATCGTCATCACGACCGCTGGGGTGCCCTTGGCTCCGAAGGCGAGAAGGACGCAGAAGGCGCCGATCGCTCCCACGGTGCCGGCGATGAGCGACCAGACGGCTCCCTTGGCGGGAAAGATCCAGGTCGCGCCTTGAATCTTCAAAACCAGGAGCGGCGCGAGGACGGCCGTTAAAAAGTAGGCGAGGCCCACGAAGAGGAAGGCCTTGTAGCGGCCGTTCACGGGATCGGCCATCGCCATCTGGCCGGTGTGGAGGAAGGCTCCGTAGAGCCCCCAGGAGACGACGGTCATCAGGGCGAAGACGAGCCAGTTCATTGCGATGCACCTCCAGAGATGGAATCGGAAAGCTTCAGGCAGACGATCTCATCCGTATTGTTGCGCGCGTAGAGGCGCCCGTCCGCGAGCGCCGGAGAGGTGATGGTACGCCCGGAGAGGACCCTTGCGCGCACGATCGGCTTGAAGGCCGCGGGGGTCGCCTCGACCAGGCCGAGCTCTCCCGTTTCGTTGAGGACGACCAGGTTCCCTCCGGCCAGCAGAAGCGAGCCGACATTGAAGGAGTCGTCCTTCCACTTCTCCTCGCCCGTGTTGGGATCGACGCACTTGAAGATCCGCTTGTGGAATCCGTAGAGATGGCCGTCGTGGAGGACGAACGAGGAGAAGAGGCTCGACATGTTGCGGCCCTTCCAGACCTCGCGGGCGGTGAAGCCCTTGCCGGACCGGGTGACCTGGACCAGGGCGTTTCCCACGTCATAGCCGGAAGAGACGAAGATGCGGTCGCCCGGGAGGATGACGGGCAGCACGGCGTTGACGTCGAGCTGCGTCTTCCACGGGTAGCGCCAGTAGACGCGGCCGTTCTCCGGCGCGAGGGCGACCAGGCCGCTCCCCGAAAAGAAGAGGATCTGGGGCACCCCGGCCAGGGTGACGGCCTGGGGCGCCGAGAAGCCCGCAGGGTCGTTCTCCGCGGTCCAGAGAATCTTGCCGGTCGCCTTGTCGAAGGCGGCGAAGGAGCGGTTGCCCCGGCGCTCCTTGCCGGCGCCGATCTCGACGAACACCCGTTCGCCCAAGACGAGCGGCGAGGAGCAGAAGCTCCCTTCGCCGCCGGCTCCCACGCTGCCGCCCAGGGCCGCGAGGTCGTGGTGCCAGAGGATCTTGCCGGTCTTCGTGTCGAGCGCGTGGAGCTTTCCCCGGCCGGTCATCACGAAGAGGCGGTCGCCGTCCACCGCGGGCGTGGCGCGCGGGCCGTCGCCGTTGCCGGAAGGATCACGGTACATGCTGTCCGTCCGCACGCGCCAGAGCTCTTTGCCCGTCGCGGCGTCGAGCGCCACCGCGTACTCGCTCCCCTTCTCCCCCTCCCCTTCCGCCCACTGGGTGTAGGCGCGCCCCTCGGAGACGGCGATGCCCGAATAGCCCTTGCCCCCCTTGGCCCTCCAGACGACCGGCGGCCCGCCCTCGGGCCAGGAGGTCAGCAGGCGGGTCTCCGGCGCGACGCCGTTCCGGTTCGGCCCGCGGAACTGCGGCCAGTCAGCGGCGAGGAGAGGGAGAGGGAGGAGGAGGGACAAGACGAGGGCAGAAAGGCGGCGGCTCATCGTTCCTCCTTGAGGACGGGGAGCAGTGGGACCCCGAGCGCGCTCCACACGGCGGCGAGCGAGGAGAGAAGCCCCACGGCGACGACGGCGGCGAGCGTCGCGACGAGCGGGGGCCAGGGGATCGCCTCGCCGGAGGTAGCGAGGCGCGGGGCCACGGCGAGCAGCCCGGCGAGCGTTCCTAAAGCCACGCCCAGAAGGAGCAGGACCGCGTTTTCGGCCGTCACCATCAACGCCACGCGCCGGCGCCGGAAGCCGAAGGCGCGGAGCGTGGCCAGCTCCCCCCGGCGCTCGATGATGCCGCGCAGGAGCGCGATCCCGAGGCCGAGCGTGCCCAGGAGGAGGCCGAAGCCGCCCAGGGCCTGGAAGGTCGAGAGGTAGGTGTTCTCGACGGCGCGGTACGAGGCCAGGCGCTCGGCCGTGGTGGACACGTCGAAGCCGTAGCGGCCGAGTCCCTCCTCCAGCAGCGGAGCGGCCTCAGGCGGAGCGTCGATCAGAAAGAAGGATTTTCCCGCCCGGCTCGGGAAGTGGCGCAGGAGCTGGGTCTCGGAGACCAGCATCTCGCTCTGGAAGAGGCTCTTGTGGAGAAGCCCTACGAGGCGGAGGCGGACCGGCTGGCCCGCCTCGTTCTTCATCTCGATCTCGTCGCCCGGGCGGATCTTCAGGATCCAGGTCGCGGAGGCTTCGTCCGCGATCGCGGGGATGACGCCGGGGCCCAGATCCTGGTCGAGAAGATTCCAGGGACCGGTGGCAAATCCTTTCCGTTGCGCGATTCCCGCCGGAGCGCCCAGGAGGCGCGGCTGCTCGGGCCGGTAGAGGTTCAGGCAGCTCGCGTCGTCTCCGGGGAGGACGCGGAACGGCAGGACGGTGACGTTTCGGAGCGCGGCCTCGTCCTCTTCGGGGAGCCCCAGGCTCAACCGGCCTTCCGGGGAGCTCAGATCGTGGATGAGGGGGATGGCCGATTCCGCGAAGAGCGGGAATCCTCCGGCCCCTTCGGGCGGGCCCGCTCCCTCGTCCGGCTGGCGGTTGGCCGCGACGGTGACGAGCACGAAGCAGGCGGAGGCCACGAGGGCCACGGAGAGGAGGCTGCGGCCCGGGCTCGCGGCGCCGTTTTTGGCCGCCATGCCGAAGAGCGTGAGACGGCGGGACGGCCGGGGCCGGCGCACCCAGAGCGAGAAGGCGGCGAGGCCGGCCGCGAGGAGGCTCGCTCCGGCTCCGAAGGCCAGCGCGGGATTGGACGCTTCGCCGGACACCGCCATGGTGACGGCGAGAACCACGGCGAGGACGGCCGCGAGCGGCGCGAGAACGCGGGCGACGCGGCCGGGCTTGACCGGGCCGGGCACGGCCGTCTCCCCCGCGAGGAGGGATGGCGACGGCACCCGGGCGAGGCGACGCACCGTCCACGCGATGGCGAGGAGGACCACGAGCACCGAGATCACCCACCCGGTGATCAGGCTCACGGGCGAGACGTGGAGCGTCAGGTCCCGCGTGCCCACGGCCGGGAGCCACCAGGTGCGAAGGCCGGCCATGAGCAGCCCCGCGTAGCCGACAGCGCCCGCCAGGCCGACGAGGGCGCCGAGCCCCGCGAGAATGGCGCCTTCGGCGAGGAGGCGGCGGCGGACGGCGCGGACGGGATAGCCCACGGCGAGGAGCAATCCGAGCTCGCCGGCCCGGCGCTCGACCGCGAGGCTGAACAGCAGCCCCACGAGGAGCACGGCCGAGAGGATGAGGAAAAAGCTGAAGGCGAGGAAGAGCCCGGAGAAGTCGGTCGAGCCCTTGGCCGCGTCGAGCCCCTGCTGCTTGACGGGCTGGAAGGTGAGGCCGAAGGCGGCGTGGTCGACCTGGCGCGGCAGCTCGCGGCGGAGCGTCTCCGCGAGCTCGGGTTTCGCGAAACGGACGGCGGTGAGATTCCCGAAGCGGGTGCTCCACAGGCGCTGGGCAGTTCCCAGCGAGATGATCGCCTTGGGCGCGGCGCCGTACTGGTCCCAATACTCCTCGTCCTTGGGGCGGACGACCGAAAGGTCCACGGGGAACGGCGGATCCCAGGCCGCGATGTCTTTCGCTTCGTCGAGGCCGGGGAAGGTCGGAGTGAGCGTGCGGTCCGCGCCGGCGCCGGTCATTTCGATCACGCCCTTGACGCGCAGCGGAGCGCTCCGCTCGACGAGCCCGCCGCCCGGAGCCATCACGAGATAGGTCATGGTGACGGCGTCGCCCGGCTTCGCACCGAGATCGTCCGCGGCCCAGCGGTTCAAGATCACCTCGCCGTCCGCGAGATCGGGCCGCGGGAGGCCCGCCACCATGGAGTAGGGCAGCAGGCGGCCGTTCGCGCGGAGGCCGGTCGCGAGATAAGTGAAGATCCGCTGGCCCGGGCCGCCCAGCTTTTCGGCGGCCTCGACCGCGGTGGGCTTCACGAAGAACTCTTCGCTTTCGAGGGAGACGTGCCCTTCGCCCTGCACCAGCCGCAGCCCCAGATCTTCGAGCCGCACGGCGGGCCGGGGGACGATCCCGATCCGGTCCGCGAGGAGGGCGTTCACCCTCCCCTCCTTTTCGAGCGCCTTCTGGAGGCCCGGGAGGGAGACGAAGGCGTTCAGCGGCTGGGCTTGATGCGGCGAGAGCCCGAAGCGGCCGGGGCCGCGGTCGGGGATCACGTGCGCCACGGTCAGCCGGCGGGTGACGAGGACGTCGTCCGCATCCTTCTCGCCCAGGAGCGACTCCCGCGGGATCTCCCCGGGAAGCTCGAGAGACAGCAGAACGTCGTCCCCCTCCTTCGCTCCCAGCTCGCGGGCGAGGGATTCGTTGAGGATCACCGGCGGGAAGATCCCTCCGGGCGCCTGCTCGGCGTCCAGAACGGAAAGGTTTTCTTCGAAGAACGATCCGAAGCGGCCGTTCACGCCGTAGATGGCGACGCCCGAGGCGCGGGCCTGGCTCGATCCGTGGACGGCGGTGCCGCGGGTGACGATCACGGGCGCGATCCGGCTCTTCTGCACGCCGCCGCCCGGGGCCGGGGAGAGATTGCGAGCCTCGAGATCGTCCGCCAGCTTTTCACGGAAGAAGCTTTCGGAGACGAGCGCGGCGTCGATCGCACCCAGGCGGTCGAGCGTCAGGTCGCGCAGGCTGCCCTTCACGGAGTCTCCGGCGAGGAGCGCTCCGGTGAGCACGGTCGAGGCCACGGCGGCGCCCAACGCCACCGCCAGGTTGGCCTTCCAGAAGTGGGTCAGGCCGCGGAGGGTTGCCCGCACTGCCCCTCCACCAGCTCGCAGCGGCGGGGAAAGCGCGCCGCAAGCTCCAGGCTGTGGGTGACGACGATGAGCACCGTCTTCTCCGCCGCGTGCAGCTCGAAGAGGAGCGAGGCGACCGCCGCGGAGGCCGCGCGGTCGAGGCTCCCCGTGGGCTCGTCGCAGAGGAGGAGGCCGGGCCGGTTGATGAGCGCGCGGGCCACGGCCGCCCGCTGCCGCTCGCCGCCCGAAAGGGCCGCGGGGCGGTGCGTCAAGCGATGGCCGAGACCCACGCGCTCCAGCAGCTCCTTGGCCCGCGCCTCGGCCGCTTTCAGGTCCGCCCCCTTGTCCGGGAACGCCACGGTGGGCACGAGCACGTTTTCGAGCACCGTGTACTGGGGCAGCAGGTGCGAGTCCTGGAACACGAAGCCGACCTTCCGGTTGCGGAAGCGGGCCAGCTCGGGCTCCGAAAGATCGAAAGGATTTTTCCCGTCGATCGTGATGGTGCCCGCGGTCGGCCGGTCGAGCGTACCGATCAGGTGCAGCAGCGTGCTCTTCCCCGAGCCCGAGGGGCCGGTGATGGCGAGCGCCTCGCCCGGGGCCAGCTCGAAGGAGATTCCGCGCAGCACGGAGACGGGCTCGGCCGCGGTCGCGTACTGCTTGTGGACGTCTCTCAAGACGAGCGTCACGGCGCCTCCTCCAGCCGGCTCGCGATGAAGCCGGGGATGGGGATCGCGCGCACGCCTCCCGGATCGTTCAGCACGCAGCAGACGGACGTGATCTTGCCCTCCGCGATCCTCGTCTCGCCGCGGGTGATCTCGAAGCCGTAGGTCATGGATTTCGATCCCTTGCGGAGGACCTTGACGTGAATGTCGAGCACTTCGCCGAAGCGGGCGGGCGAGAGGTACTCGCAGGTGGCGGAGACACGGGGCCAGCCGATGGCCTGGCCGTCCACCATCACGTGCACGCTCGTGCCGATGGCGTTTAAAAATTCGTGCTCGGCGCTCTCCATGAACACGAAGAACCGCGAGAAATGGGCGATGCCGCCCATGTCGGTGTCCGAAAACTCAATGCGGCGCCGGGTTCGGAATTCGTGCATGGGCCTCACGCCGCCACCCGCCCGGCCAGCACCTGTTGGTAGACGGCGAGCGCGTTGTCCGCCTCCGCCTCGTCGCTGAAGCGGGCTTGGACGGCCTCCCTCCCCCGCCGGCCGAGCTCCTGCCGCCGCGCCGGGTCGTCGAGCAGCTCGCCGATCCCCCGCGCGAGATCGCCGGGCGACCCGGGATCGACCAGGAGCCCGCCGCCCGTGGCCTCGATCAGCTCCGGAAACGCGCCGTGCCGGGGCTCGACAACGGGCACGCCGTTCGCCAGCGCCTCCAGCACGAACAGCCCCTTGGGCTCGCGGTAGACGGTAGGCACGGAGAGGACGGAGAGCGACTGCAGGAAGCGGATCTTCGCGTCGCGGTCGATCTCGCCCGCGTACTCGTAGGCGTCCGCCAGCCCCCAGGAGCGGAGCTTCGCCTCCTGCTCTTCGAGGAACTTGCGGTCCCGCTCGCCGAGATACCCGGCCACGCGCAGGCGCACCTTGCCGGGACGCTCGGCCGCCACGAGGCGGAAGGCGTCCACCAGGATGTGGATCCCCTTTTCGGGGCAGACGCGGGCGAGATAGCCCACGGTGAGCGGCCCCTCGGAAGGAGGCTTCGGCTCGCCGTGGCCCGCGAGGGAGAGCCCCAACGGAACGACGTGCATCCGGTCCGGGGAGACGTCCAGATACTCCGCCATCCTGTCCCCGTACCAGCGGGAGTTGACGACGAAGCCGTCCACGTCCTTCGCGCGCTCGCGGAGCACCTCGAAGACCTGGGCCTTCCAGGGCTCGCGGAGCTGGTCCAGGACCAGGTCCTCCCCCTGGAGGCTGCAGACGACGGGCACGCCCAGCTCGCGTTTGAACGTGCGCGCGAAGCCCGCGAACATGGAGTTGGTGAGGTGGACGATGTCGGGCTTGTAGTCGTCCTTGAGCCACGCGGTGAGCTTCTGAAGCTCCTTGGCCTGGAAGCCGTCCTCGCCTT
>DATEIO010000204.1:0-13674 GCA_035278895.1 Thermoanaerobaculia bacterium
CTCGACCTCCCTCCGGGCAGCGAGGTGCTGATGTCGGCGCTCACGATCCGGGACATGGTGCGGATCGTCGACGGGCACGGGCTTGTTCCGGTTCCGGTGGATCTGGACCCGCGCACGCTCGCGGTGAGCCCCGAGGCGCTCGCCCGGGCGGTCTCTCCGAAGACGCGCGCGATCGTGGTGGCTCATCTCTTCGGCAGCCGGATGCCGATGGAGCCGGTCGTCCGCTTTGCCCGCGAGAGAAATCTTTTCGTGATCGAAGATTGCGCCCAGGCGTACACCGGGGACGAGCACCGCGGGCATCCCGAAAGCGACGTCAGCTTTTGGAGCTTCGGACCGATCAAGACGGCGACGGCTCTCGCGGGCGGCGTGCTGCGGTTCCGGGATGGAGCACTTTGCGAGCGCGTGCGGAGCTTACAGTCCGGATGGCCGGTCCAGAGCCGGTGGAGATTCATGACGCGGCTCGCGAAGTATTCCTTTCTGAATCTTCTCTCCTACGTTTCCGTTTTCACCCTTTTCGTCTGGGCATGCAAGGCGGTGGGAAAGAGCCACGACGCGGTGATCAGCGCGAGCGTGCGCGGCTTTGCGGGTCCCGGGTTCTTCGACAGGATCCGGCAGCAGCCTTCGACTCCGCTGTTGCGCCTGCTGGAACGCCGTTTCGAGAATTTCGATCGATCGAAGATCGCGGAGCGCACCCGCCTGGCGCAGCATGCGATCGCTCTCCTGCCGAATCTGGAGCGGCCGGGGGACGCGGCGGCTTTCCATTCGTATTGGGTTTTTCCTGTATTGTCCGACGATCCGGAGAGGATGATTCATGCGCTGTGGGCGCGAGGGATCGACGCGACGCGGGGAGCTTCGAGCCTCTCGGTGGTGGCTCCTCCCGGGGACCGTCCGGAGACCGGGCCGGAGGAGGCCCTTGCGATGTTCGCGCGGCTGCTCTATGTTCCCGTGGAATCCGGCCTCGGCCTCCGCGGCGTCGAGCGGCTGGCCCGGGCCGTCCACGAGATTCCACTTCCCCCGCAGGAGGAGAGACCCCATGCCGATCGCCCAATCCTTGCTCCCTGAGTTCGATCACGAGATGGGAACCACGCGGACGCTCCTGGAGATCGTCCCCGAGGCCCACTGGTCCTATAAGCCCCATCCGAAGTCGATGTCCCTGGGTCAGCTCGCCTCGCACATCCCGGTGATTGTTTCCGTGTGGGGAATGAGGACCTTGAGGGACAGCGGGTTCGACGTAAATCCCGCCACGGCAGCTCAGCGGCCGGAGATCCACTCCGTGGCCGACCTGCTCGCGGTGTTCGACGAAGCCGTGCAGAGCATGCGGGCCGCCCTCGCCGAGACCTCGGACGAGGCGATGCGGGAGACCTGGACGCTCTCGCGGGACGGCCAGACGATCTTTTCCCTGCCCCGCGTCGCCGTGCTCCGCTCGTTCATCATGAATCACATCATCCACCACCGCGGCCAGTTGAGCGTATACCTGCGGCTTCAGGACGTGCCGCTGCCTTCGATCTACGGACCTTCGGCGGATACGCCGGTCTGAGATAAGATTCCGGCATGACGATTCAGTCCGAAGCCGAGCTCAAGGGCCTGCAGATCGCCGGGCGCGTGGCCGCGGAAGCGCTCGAAGCCATGCGCCGGGCGGTGCGGCCGGGGATCTCCACGGAGGAGATCGACGACGTCGCGCGGGCAGTGATCGAAGCGCACGGAGCGCGGTCGGCCCCCGCGATGGTCTACAACTTTCCGAAGATGACGTGCATCAGCGTGAACGAGGAGGTCGTGCACGGCATCCCCGGGCCGCGGGTGCTCGCGCCGGGCGACGTGGTGAAGCTCGACGTGACCATCGAGAAGGACGGGTTCATGGCGGACACGGCCTGCACGGTGGTGGTCGAGCCGCGGGCTTCGGAAGCGCGCCGGCTCGCGGGGTGCGCGAAGCAGGCGTTTCGCGACGCGCTCGCGGTCGCGCGCGCCGGGGAGCTCGTGAGCCGGGTCGGGCGGGCGGTGGAGACCACGGTGCGCGCGCAGGGCTTCTCGGTCATCCCCCAGCTCTGCGGCCACGGCATCGGGCGGACGATCCACGAAAAGCCGCAGGTCCCCAACAGTTTCGATCCCCGCTCCCGCGACCGGTTCGAGGACGGCATGGTCGTCACTATCGAGCCGATCATCACGAGCGGCGCGGGCAAGGTGGAGACGCTTTCAGACGGCTGGACGGTGACGACCAGGGACGGGCGGCTCGCGGCCCATTACGAGCACACGATGGTGATCACCCGCGGCCGGCCCCTGGTGCTCACGGCTCTGCCGGGCACGTCTCCATGACGGCATGGCCTGCTGCTACCTGATCCAGAGCCACACCCAACCCGGCCAGGTTCTCCGCCTCGTCGAGACGATCAAACAGTCCTCCCCAAATGCGCGGGTGCTCGCCGTGCACGACGCGACGGGCTCCGCGCTCGATCCCGCGCCGTTCGAAAAATACGACCATGTGAAGGTGATCGCGCAGAAGGTCCGCGTGGCCCGGGGGGAGATGTCGGTCTTGACGCCCCTGTTCACGGGGCTCGAGGAGCTGCTCGGACGGGAAGGCGGCCGGCCGCGGTGGGATTTCGACTGGCTGGTCTATCTCTCGGGGCAGGACTACCCCACCCGGCCGGTCCGAGGGATCGAGGAGTCGCTCGCAACGAGCGGAGTCGACGGATTCCTGAGCCATTGGGGGATCGAGCCCGGGGCCGAGCGCAATCCGTGGCGGCCCGGGCAGGGACGGACCCGCTATCTCGCGCAATACCGCCGTTTTCCGGATTGGACGCTCGGCCTGCTCAAGGGCGTCCGCTTTCTCGGCAAGGTCTCGCCGCTCCGCTTCCACCTTCACTACGGCCCCTTCGTGGGATGGCAGCCGCGGACGGCGCCGTTCAGCGAATCGTTCCGGTGCTACGGGGGCTGGCAGTGGTGGACTCTCTCGAGGGCCGCGGTCGAGCATTTCTGGGATTTCTTTCGCTCGCGGCCCGAGGTGATCGACTGGTTCCGGCACACGGTCTGCCCGTGCGAGTCGCTGGTGCCGACGGTCGTGGCCAACAGCGGGCGCTTCGCGATCCACCCGGACAACCGGCGCTACGCCGACTTCGCGGGCAGCCGGGACGGCCGGCCGCGCACGTTGGGGGCCAGCGACTTCGCCACGATCACGGGCGGCCGGTACGACTTCGCGCGGAAGCTCGACCTGGCGAAGAGCCCGGAGATCCTGGACCTTCTGGACGCGGAGGTGCTGGGGGCGCGGTGATCCCCCTCCCTCCGGGTGGGAGCCCTCCTACCTCGCGAGGTCTGGCTCCGCAGCCCGCGGCCGGGCACTCTGGGGCCATGAGCCACGCAGACGCCTTTCCCCTCCTCGAAGCCACCGATCTCGATCGCGACGACCAGCCGGAGGTCCTCGTCGTGGGTGCCGGGCCGGTCGGGCTGTTCGCGGCCGTGCGGCTCGCGGAGCGCGGGATCCGCGTCCAGATCGTGGACGAGGAGCGCCGGCCGGCGGCGCGGAGCTACGCGCTCGCCCTCCACCCCGCTTCGCTCGGGCTCCTCGCAGAGGCGGGGCTCGCCTCGGCCGTGCTCGACCAGGGGCACCGCCTGGAATCGCTCGCCTTTTACGAAGGCCGGGAACGGCGGGCGCTCCTCGATTTCGCAGCGCTCCCCGGCCGGTTCCCGTTCGTGACCGTCCTCCCCCAGCAGAGCCTGGAAGGCATTCTCGAAAGCCGCCTGGAGGAGCTCGGCGTGCGCGTGCTCTGGAACCACCGGCTGGCGGGCCTGAAGCTCCGGATCGGCGGCGGAGCCGTGGCCGAGGTGGAGAGGCTCTCCCGGGGCGGGGGGGCGGTCGAGGAGACGTTCGGGGTCCGGCCCGGGTTCGTGATCGGGGCGGACGGCCACCGCTCGGCGGTGCGGCGGGCCCTGGCCCTGGAGTTTCCCGAGGTGGGACCGGCCGAGCTCTACGCGGTGTTCGAGATCAGCTCGGCCGAAGATGCGGGGCACGAAGTCCGGGTGGTGATGGACGGGGCCGCGAGCGTGCTCTGGCCGATCGGCCGTGAGCGCTTCCGGTGGAGCTTCCAGATCGCGGACTGGGAGGGGTTCGTCGAGCCGCGCTTCAAGAACCGGCGGTTCGGGGAGGTCGGGGAGGAGCCGTTCCCCTACCTGGTGAAGGAACGGCTCACGGAGCTGATCCGGGAGCGGGCGCCGTGGTTTTCCGGCGCCGAAGGCGAGGTGATCTGGTCGGCCGCGGTGCGGTTTGAGCGCCGCCTGGCCGGCCGCTTCGGCCGGGAGTCGGCCTGGCTCGCGGGGGACTCGGCCCATCTCGCGGGCCCGATCGGCAATCACAGCCTGAACGTGGGCCTGCGAGAGGCGGAAGAGCTCGCCTCCCGCCTGGAGCGCATCCTGCGCGAGGGCGCGCCGGCAGGCCTTCTCGAGGAATACGGCCACGAGGCGCATACGGAATGGCGCCGGCTCCTCGGGCTCAAGGGCGCTCCCATCCCGGGCGAGGAAACCTCCCCCTGGGTGCGCAGGAACGCCGGGCGGCTCCTCTCCGCGATCCCCGCTTCGGGAGAGGACCTGGAGCTCCTTTTCGAGCAGCTCGGGGTCTCTCTCCCGGGAATGGCGGCCTCGCCTACCCTTCGCGGCAGATCACTTTGACCCCGTCGGGGTCGTGGGTCTCGAAGATCAGGGTGCCGTCGACGTCCTTCCTGAGGCCGCCGGGGATGTTCTTCTCGCGGAAGAAGAGCTCCTCGTAGGCCTTCTCGGCCGAGGGGACGACCAGGACGATCACGATCTTGTGCTCGGGCCCCTGGTAGTCGTAGGTCTCGTCCCACTTCAAGGGTCCTTCGGCCGAGGCGGCGCGGCCGCGCACCTCGATCACGGCCGAGCCGGCCTGGAACAGGGTGCCGCGGGCGTCTTCGTGCTCCCAGCTCTGGAGCCGCGGCAGCGCCAGGGACTCTCCGTAGAACCTGCACGTGCGGTCGTAGTGCTTCGCACGGATCACGACCCGAAACTGGCGGATCTCCATCGCTCACCTCTCCTTGACTCGAAGGGCCGCCGGGCCGGCGGCTGGACGCCAGAGCATTTACCACACAAGGCGAGGGCGTTTCAAAGACCTCCCCCGGCGGCGAGGTCTCGGTGGTATCCTCTCCCGCGTGAAAGACCGCCGTTTCTGGGCCTCTCTCGCTTTCAGCTGTCTGCTGCTTCCGGTGCTCGTCGCCGCCCAGGGCGATCGCCAGCAGCCGCCTCTGTCTCCCGCTCCGGCGCCCCCGGCGGTAGGGCGTGCGTCCGTCGCGCTCGCCGGCCGGGGGGAGATCCCCGTGCCGGTCACCCTGGGCGCCAACGGCCCGCTGTTCGGCCTCGCGCCGCTGACCGAGGAGCTCGGGGGCACACTCACGAGCGACGAGTCGGGCGAGAGCGTAACGCTCCGGATCGGCGACACGGACGTGGTGATCGGCATCGGCAGCCCGATCGTGACGATCGGCGAGAAGATCGTGTCGCTCCCCCAGCCCACGGCTCCCGGCGAGGGCGGGGTGCAGGTGCCGCTCGAGCTCCTCCAGAGGACGTACGGCGACCTTCTCGGTTTCTCCTTCGACTGGCGGCCCGAGACGGCGCGGCTCACGATCTCCAAGCGAGGCGCCCGCGAGATTCCGGTGTCGGTCGACGTGGTGCACCTCCAGGGGGTGACCACGGTGGTGCTGCAGTTCCCCGAGACGCCGAGCTACCGGGTGCTCCGCCAGCCCGGACAGATCGAGGTGCAGATGCTGGGTGACCGGCTCACCCCGCCGCAGACGCCGCCCGCGATCCAGGATCCGCTGGTGCAGGGTGTCACGGTCAACCCGCAGCAGGTGCTGGTGCAGCTCATGGCCGGCGCGGAGGCCGAGAGCTACATCCTCGAAAACCCGTTCCGGCTTGTCTTTGACGTCCACCGGCCGTCTACGGTGACGACGACGCCCACGGCGCCGCTGACCGCTCCGACGGAGCGGACGCGGGGCGTGCGCACGATCGTGATCGATCCCGGCCACGGCGGTCCGGAGACGGGAGCGATCGGCCCCTCCGGAGCACAGGAAAAGGAGCTCACGCTGATCCTCGCCCGCGATCTGGAAGCCCGGCTGGAGTCGAGCCTGCCGGTGCGCGTCGTCCTCACCCGCAACGAGGACGCGAGCATCGCCCACGACACCCGGGCCGCGATCGCGAACCAGAACAAGGCGGACCTGTTCATCTCGATCCACCTCAATTCTTCGCTGGGCTCCGGCGCGCACGGAGCCGAGACCTACTTCCTGAGCACCGAGGCGACGAACGTGCGGGAGACCCAGGCCGCGGCGCAGCACGAGGGGCCGGAGGGGGCGGACGAAGCCGCGACCGGCGACGACGTCGCGTCCGCCGACCTGGAGCTCATCCTCTGGGACCTCGCCCAGGCCCAGTACCTGGACGAGAGCCAGCGCTTCGCGGGCCTGGTGCAGAGGGAGCTCAACGAGGCGCTCCAGCTCAAGGACCGGGGCGTCAAGCAGGCCCCCTTCCGGGTGCTCAAGGGCGCCGCCATGCCGGCCGTGCTCGTGGAGTTGGGGTTCATCAACAACCCCGATGAGGAAAAGAAGCTCCAGGACCCGGAGTACCGCTCCCAGCTCATCGAGGCGCTGGCGCGGGCGGTGACGCGGTACAAGGCGCTGGTCGAGGGGCGGGAGCTGCCTCCGGCTCTGCAGGGCCAACGGCCCGGACAACCGCCGGGACAGCCCGGGCCGCCGGGAACGCCGAAGCCGGGAGCGCAGGCTCCGCAGGCCAATCCGGGGAGAGGCGCGGGCTCTCCTCCATGAACCGGCGCGCGGCGAGCTTCATCCTGGGTCTGGCTCTGGCGCTCCTCCTGGGAGGCGCGGCCTGGTGGTTTCTCGCCGGACGCGGCGGCGGCAGTGTCCGCGGCGCAGGGCCGGCGGCCGTGGGCGGCCCCACGGAGAAGGTGGTCTTCAACGTCTACTTCGCCGCGGACGGCGGCCGGCTCCGGGGAGAGCCGCGGGAGCTCGACGTGACCGAGGCCCCGAAGGACCGCATCCGCAAGATCCTCGCGGCGCTCCTCTCCGGGCCCAAGCAGCCGGGCCTCTATCCTCTCTTTCCCCAGGAAAAGGTCACCGTGGGGAGCGTGCAGCTCGACGCCGACGGCACGGCCTATGTGGACCTGCGGTGGCCGGAGCAGCCCGATCCGCCCGCGAGCGGCTCGACCGAGGAGATGCAGCGGGTCTACGCCATCGTGAACTCGGTCGTGCTGAACGTCCCCGAGGTCTCCCGCGTGGTGTTGATGTGGAACGGCTTCCAGCGCGAGAGCTTCTCGGGCCACCTGGACATGAGCCGGCCGCTTTCGCCGGACCGGACGCTCATCGCTCCCTGACATGGACGCCATCGGGGTCTTCGATTCGGGCGTCGGCGGCCTGACGGTGGTCTCCGCCTTGCGGCGGCGGCTGCCGGGGGAGTCGATCCTCTACCTGGGCGACACGGCCCGCCTCCCCTACGGCAGCAAATCGCCGGAGACGGTGACCCGCTACACGCGCAGGAACATCGAGTTCCTGACCGAGCGGGGCGTCAAGGCGGTGGTGGTGGCCTGCAACACGGCCTCGGCGCTCGCGCTGCCGCACCTCGATCCCCACGTCCCCACCTGGGGGGTGATCGAGCCCGGAGCGAAAAAAGCCGCCCAGGTGAGCCGCGGCCGGGTGGGAGTGATCGCGACCGAGGCCACGGTCCGCTCGGACGCCTACCCCCGGGCGCTCCGCGCGCTCCGGCCGGATCTCGAGATCCTGAGCAAGGCCTGCCCCCTGTTCGTCCCCCTCGTCGAGGAGGGCTGGCACAACGACCCGGTCACCGAGCAGGTGGCCGCGCGCTACCTTGAGCCTCTCCTGGACGCCGGGATTGACACGCTGGTTCTGGGCTGCACGCACTACCCGCTCCTGAAGCCCGTGCTCCAGCGGGTCGTTGGGCCCGAGGTGACGCTCGTCGACTCCGCCGAATCAGTAGCCGAGATGGTGGCCGACGGCCTCGGGGAGCGGGGATTGACCGCCACCCACGAAGCCGTCCACCACTTCTGCGTGACCGATGCGGGCGAGACCTTCAAGAAGCTCGCCGGCCTCATCCTGGGGGAGGACGGCGTGTCGCTCGAGTGGGTCGAGGTTACTTGACCGCCGCCGCGGGCAGTGCCGCCACCCGGAGGCGCGACGGCTCGCCGTCTTCCACCCACGCGACGTAGAGGTCGCTCCCCAGAAGCGCGATCCGCGGGAACCCGCTCGAGCGGGCGGAGCTGGTGGCCGCGATCGGGACCGGCGCGCCGGCCTTGCCGCCCGGAGTGAGGCGCCGCAGGCGGACCGAGGCGCCGCTCTTGCCTTCGAGGGCGAGCCAGCTCACCAGGGCGTCGCCGTTCGTGTCGAGCGCCAGGTCCACCCGGCCCAGGGGCCTTCCGGCGTCCACCGGGAGGGCCTTGCCGAAGCTGGCGCCGCCGTCCTGCGAAAAGGCGAGCTGCACGCGGGGGGACGGAGGCGCGCCGGTGAACCAGGCCACGGCCACGTTCCTGCCGGCGGCCGCGATGGCCGGGCCGTTGACCGGGCAGCCGGGGATCTTCCAGTTGTCGGCGTGGACGCGGACCGGATCGCTCCAGCCCTTTTCGGTCTTCCGCAGCACGGAGATGTCCCGGATCTCCGCTTTCGTGTGGTCGCGGTAGGCGAGGACCGGCCCGCCGGCCGCGAGCGCGGCATCGGTCTGGCAGCAGGTGCAGACGTCTCCATCCAACACCTCCTCGCCCGTAGCGCTCTTTCCGACCGCCGCGGTTCGGAGGCTCATCGGACCTTCCTTGGCGGTCTCCCGGCCGTCCAGCCAGAAGGCGCGGGCGCCGCCCCCGGGCTCGGGCAGCCAGGAGACGAAGCCGTATTCGGCGGGAGCGCCGCCGCCGTCCAAGACCGCGGTCCGGGTCCAGGTGGCTCCGCCGTCCGTCGAGCGGGCGAGCACGGCCGAGTAGGCGTGGGCGTGAGCGTCCCCTTCCTTCTTGGCCAGCCAGTGGATGGCGAGCGAGCCGTCCGAGCCTGGAGACATCCCGGGGAAGTCTGCCCAGTTGGCGAGGAGGTCCGTGCCCTGGACCACGGTGACCGGCTCGGACCACCGGCCTCCCGCGAGGCGCGAGAAGCGGAGCCGGTGGCCTTTCCCCTTGTCCTTGGGATCGAGCGGCTCGAGCCAGGTGAGCAGGAGATCCCCCCCGGCCAGCGCGAGGTTCGGGCCCATGGCCCCCGGCCCCGCGGGCGGATCGATGATCCGCGGGCGGACGGGAGCGCCCGAAACGGAGACGGCGGTCCCTCCAAGCAGGAGGAGGGCCGCCGCAGAGATCGCGAGAAGCCGGGGGGAGCGCAAGGCTACTGACCCGAGCCCATGGTCACGACGCCGCAGGCGATGCGATCGCCGGAGTTGCCGGTCGGCTGCGTCTTGCAGTCGTCCTCGCCCGCGTGAAGGAGGATCGCCTTGCCCACCACCGAGTTGGGGCCGGAGAGCGAGAGCCCGGTCGTCGTCATCTCCATGTGGCCGGCACCGTTCGCCCCGACCTCGATGTTGCCCAGGTCGCCCGCGTGGCGGGGATCGGTGGGCGGGCAGGCGTGCTCCACGCCCGCGGGGTTGAAGTGGCCGCCGGCCGAGGAGAAGTGCTTGCCGCCGGCGGCGTCGTGGGAGCACTCGCCCGTCTCGTGGACGTGGAAGCCGTGCTTGCCCGGGGTGTCGACTCCGGCGAGATCGGCCATCACCCGCAGCCCGCCGCTCCCGTCGTCGGCGAAGGTCACGGTGCCGGTAAAGTCAGTGTCTCCCGGAGCGCCTTGAAGGGTCGCCGTGGCGCTCGGGCCGGCCCTCCGAGCCGCGGGCGGCGGCGTTGAGGAGGGCGCCTCGGCGGGCGCCGGGCCGCCCCTGCGCTCGACACTTGCTCCGCCCTCCTCGTCCGGCTTTTTCGAGCAGGCGGCGGCGACGAACAGCACCATCAGAATCGACAGCAGCAACGAGATCTTCCAGCGGTTCATGACAGCTCTCCTCTCCTCTTCCTCATGTCCGTTGTCGGGTGTCACTTCGGGGGCGACAGCAATTCGAGGTGGACGTCCGCCAGATTGCGAGAGATCAGGATCTCGACGGGCGTCGCGGCCTCGTCCTTGGCGAGCCAGAGATCGAGCTTCCCCTTCCACTTGCGCCGCCCGGGCACGTCGATGCCGCGGATGGAGTAGTGGCGGGTGTCGACCTTCGCGTTCCGGGTTCCGATCTTCCTCCGGTCCGAGCCGAGCGGGATGACCACCACGGGGTAGATCTTACCGTCGGACCAGATCTCCATGCGCCGGGTGGTGGTCGGAGGGTTGCTGCGGATGGCGTAGATCCCCGAAGCCACGTCGAGCACCCCTTCGGTCTCGATCTCGGAGGTCTTCTCCTTCGACTCCCCGCGCCAGGAGTAGGCGCTCCAGGCCCGGATCGGCTGGAGGGTGCGCACGTCCATCATGGAGCCGTAGCGGAAGTACTCGCCCGCCTTGCTCGCGGAGGACGTGATCAGGAGCTCGCTTCTGAGATGGCCGTTCTGCCGCTTGAACGTCAGCTCCCCCTCCCCCTGGTTGGGGAGGAACAGGCCGGCGATCGAGCCCACAAAGTTCCGCAACTGCCACCGGTAGCGGAACTCCTCGTCGGCCGGGGCCACCTGGGCGAACCCGGCCCGGGCAGGGAGCAGCAGGACGGCCAGGGCGGCGGCCAAGGCGAATCTTCGATTCCTGGGTTTCATGCCTTCCAATGTCTCTCTCGGAAGGGTCAAGCGGATCATCCGCCCGAACCGGGCTTTCCGCAGACCAAAGGATACGACTACGGTGCCGTATCTCCCATAACAAAAGCAAGTCGCCTGCCATGCCCGAAACCGGTAGACTCCCCCGCGGTCTTTTTTTCGCGCCCTGAGGAGGAGCCGCATGCGCCGCATCCGTCTGCTGCTTTGCACGTCCGTCCTGGCCGTTCTGTCGCTCGCGGGGGCCGCCCGCGCCGCCCAGGTCCCGAGCCCCGAGAAGTTCCTCGGTCACCGGGTCGGAGAAGACCGGAAGCTCGCCCCCTGGCCCAAGGTCGTCGAGTACCTCCGCCAGGTGGACGCCGCCTCGGACCGGGTCTCGATCGAGTCGGCCGGGCGCTCCACCCAGGGCAACGACATGATGGTCGTGGTCCTCACTTCCGAAGAAAACCAGAAGAACCTGGACCGCTACCGCGAGATCTCGAAACGGCTTGCGAACCCGGACGGCCTCTCCGAGGAGGAGGCCCGCCGCCTCGTGGCCGAGGGCAAGACGATCGCCCTCGTCACCTGCTCCATCCACTCGACCGAGGTCGGCTCCACCCAGATGGCGATGGAATTCGTCCACAACGTGGCGACCACCCAGGATCCGGAGATGCTCTCCTGGCTCTCCGACACCATCCTCCTCCTGATGCCCTCGATCAACCCCGACGGCCAGGTGATGGTGATCGACTGGTACGACAAGCACAAGGGGACCGAGTTCGAAGCCGGCCCCATGCCCTGGCTCTACCACGTCTACACCGGGCACGACAACAACCGCGACTTCTACATGCTCACCCAGAAGGAGTCCCGGGCGGTCAATGACGTCCTCTACCACCGCTGGTTCCCCCAGATCTTCCTGGACGAGCACCAGATGGGCTCGACCGGGCCGCGCATGTTCGTGCCGCCGCAGGCGGACCCGCTGGCCCCGGAGGTCCACTCCCTGATCTTCCGCCAGGCCGACCTCCTGGGCACGGTGATGAGCATGCGCCTCGAAGAGGGGGGCAAGCTCGGAGTGGGGAGCAACATGATCTTCGACAGCTACTGGCCGGGCGGCACCCGGAACACGGCCTGGTGGAAGAACGTGACCGGGCTCCTGACCGAAGTCGCCTCCGCCGATATCGGCTCTCCCATGTACATCGATCCCGGCGAGCTGCGCGGCGGGGTCAAGGGGCTTCCCGAATACGACCGGCGCTCGAACTTCCCCTCCCCCTGGCCGGGCGGGTGGTGGCGCCTGCGCGACATCGTCGAGTACGAATTGATCGCGACCCGGGCGTTCCTGGAGGCGGGCGCCGAGTATAGAGAGAGTCTGCTATGGAATTTCTACCGCATGGCCAAGGAGGCGATCGACCGGGGCACGTCCGAGCCGCCCTATGCCTTTGTCATCCCCGCGGATCAGCATGATCCGGTGGCGGCGGCTCTCCTGGTGGACCTCCTGCTCCGCCACGGTGTGCGGGTGGAGCGGGCCGGTGGGCCCTTCACCGTGGGGCGTGAGACCTACGCGGCGGGCACCTACGTCATCCCCGCGGCGCAGCCCTACCGGGCGTTCCTCCTGACCATGCTCCGCAAGCAGCGCTACCCCGAGGTCATCCCCTACACGGGTGGCCCGGTGATGCCGCCCTACGACGTGACTGCCTGGTCGCTCCCGGTCGCCATGGGAGTCGAGGTGGTCGAAGCGGACCGGCCGGTCGCCGGAGTCACAGGGCTCGCCGCCATCGACAGCCCCACCTGGCCGGGCGGCGATGTGGCCAAGGGGGACGGCGGCTACCGCATCTCCCACGCCGCGGACTCGGCTTTCACGGCGCTCAACCGGCTCCTGAAGGACGGCCGGAAGGTCTATTGGCTGAAGGACCGGGCGGGAGATCTCTACATTCCGCCCGGCGAGGTCACGCCCGAAGCGATCTCCCGGCTCTCGAAGGAGGTCCACGTGCCGGTCGAGCCGCTCGCGGCGAAGCCCACGGGTGAGGCCTACCGGGTGAGCCCGGTTCGGGTCGGCCTCTACAAGCCGTGGGTGGCCAGCATGGACGAAGGGTGGACCCGTTTCCTCCTGGAGCGCTACGAGTTCCCCTTCGAAAACCTCGACAACGCCGAGATGAAGGCGGGCTCCTACAACGGCAAGGTGGACGCCATCCTCCTGCCCGCGGTCGGCAAGGACGTTCTGGAGCGGGGCGAGCCCTCCTCCGCCGAGGCGCGGCGGTTCTGGGAGCCGATGCCACCCCCGTACGCCGGAGGGATCGGTACGGACGGCGGGGAGAAGCTCGCCAAGTGGGTGCGCGACGGCGGGACTTTGGTCGCCCTCGACGAGTCGGCGAGCTACGTCATCGACCTCCTCGCCCTCCCGGTGACGAACGTCCTCGCCCGCGTCTCCGAGGAGGAGTTCCACGTTCCCGGCTCCATGCTCCGCATCCGCCTCGACCCCACCCACCCGATCTCCTACGGGCTCGAAACGGAAGAAGCCGCCTACTTCGCGGACTCCCCCGCCTTCCAGACCAGCCCCCCCTCGGCCCGCATGGAGCGCCGAGTCGTGGCCTCCTACCCCGACAACGAGAAGGACATCCTCGTCAGCGGCTACCTCAAGGGTGGAGAGAGGCTGGAGAGGAAGGCCGCGATCGTCGAATACAGCGTAGGCAAGGGCAAGGTCGTCCTGATCGGCTTCCGCCCGCAGCACCGGGCCCAGCCGCACCGGACGTTCAAGATTCTTTGGAACTCGCTGTTTCTGGGGGGGTTGAAGGAGGAGAGGCTAGCGCCGTAGGGGAGGGCGCGCCCCGTCCGGGCCCTCACCTCCCGGCCCTCCTCTCCCACCACCCCGCCCGACCTCCCTGGGAGAGGAGGGAGATTGTAGGGTGCGCTGTGCGCACGTTTTAGGGCGGTGGAAAACAGAACGTGCGCAC
>DATEIO010000205.1:0-2932 GCA_035278895.1 Thermoanaerobaculia bacterium
GCTCGCAGGGCTCGAAGGCCCGACTCCGCTGCCCGCGGACCGCGGACCGGGAGCCGCGCCCGAGATCCGCCAGGACCGTATCCAGCTCTCGGCCGAGACCACTGCGGCCCTCCAGGCCCTCGGCCGGAGCTCCCGGCTCACTCTCAACACCCTCCTCCAGGGGGCCTGGGCCCTGCTCCTCGCGCGGACCAGCGGCAACCCCGAGGTCGTCTTCGGCGCCACCGTCTCGGGACGGCCCGCCGAGCTGCCGGGCATCGAGTCCATGGTCGGGCTGTTCATCAACTCGCTCCCCGTGCACACGGCCGTTCCTCCCCAGGCCCGCCTGCTCGACTGGCTGGGCGAGCTTCAGGACCGGCAGACCGCGGCCCGGCAGCACGAGCACGTGCCCCTGGTCGATATCCAGGGGTGGAGCCCGGTGCCCCGGGGGACTCCGCTGTTCGAGAGCCTCGTCGTGTTCGAGAACTACCCGGCCGAGGAGGCCCTTTCAGAGGGCGGCGGACCCGGGCTGCAGGTGGACGGCGTCGACTCCCACGAGACCACCCACTATCCGCTCGTTCTCATCGCCGTGCCCGGCCCCCGGCTCACCTTGCGGCTCTTCTGGGACCGCTCGCGCTTCTCCGCGGAGTCGATCCAGAGGGTGCTCTGCGGGCTCGCCACGATCTGCGAGGCCATGGCCCGGCGCCCCGAGGCGCCCCTCGCCGAAGTCGACCCCCTCCCCGAGGGGGAGCGCCACCAGCTCCTCGTGGAGTGGAACGACACGGCCGGCCCGGAGGCGGGCGCCTCGCTCCACTCCCTGTTCGAGGCCCAGGCGAAACGCCAGCCCGATGCGGTCGCCATCACCACCGCGGAGGAGAGCGTCACCTACGGCGAGCTTCACCGCCGGGCCAGCGCTCTCGCCCACCACCTGCGCGCCCTGGGCGTCGGGCCGGAGATCCGGGTGGCCCTCGGCCTCGAACGGACGCCGGACCTGGTCGTGGCGATGCTCGGCGTGCTCGCGGCCGGTGGCGCCTACGTGCCGCTCGACCTCGCGTACCCGCGCGAGCGGCTGGCCTTCCTGCTCGCAGACAGCGGCGCGTCGCTGCTGGTGACCGAGCGCCACCTGGAGAGCCTCCTGCCGGAGGGCGCACCGCGCCGGCTCTGGCTCGCGGAGGAGCCAGGCTCCGGCCCCGCCGGGTTCCCGGCCGTTGCCACGGACCCGGAGAACCTGGCTTACCTGATCTACACCTCCGGCTCCACCGGCCGCCCCAAGGGGGTCGCCATCGCTCATCGCAGCGCGGCGGCCCTCGTGTGTTGGACCCGGAGCGCGTTTTCGGACGCCGAGCTCGACGGCGTTCTCGCCTCGACCTCGGTCTGCTTCGACCTGTCGGTGTTCGAGCTGCTCGCCACCCTCTGCCTGGGAGGGCGGGTCGTGCTCGCGGCCCAGGCGCTGGAGCTGCCGGCCCTGGCCGCGGCCGGGGTCCGGCTGGTCAACACCGTCCCCTCGGTTCTCGCCGAGCTGGCCCGCGCGTCCAAGATCCCGCCCTCGGTGACCACGGTCTGCCTGGCGGGCGAGCCGCTGCCCAAAGCCCTGGTGCAGGAGATCGAGGCCCAGACCACGGCGGAGCGGGTCCTGAACCTCTACGGCCCGTCCGAGGACACGACCTACTCGACCTGGGCCGCCGCCCACGGCGAGGGACGGGAGCCGGCCATCGGCCGCCCGATCTCCGGCACGCGGGCCTACGTGCTCGACTCCGAGCTGCGGCCAGTGCCCCTGGAGGCGGCCGGAGAGCTCTGCCTCGCCGGCACCGGGCTCGCCCGCGGCTACCTCGGCCGGCCGGATCTGACCGCCCGGCAGTTCGTCCCCTCCCCGTTCGGCGGGCCGGGCGAGCGCCTCTACCGCACCGGCGACCTGGCCCGCTTCCGTCCCGACGGCAACCTCGACTTCCTGGGACGGATCGACCAGCAGGTCAAGATCCGCGGCTTCCGCATCGAGCTCGGAGAGATCGAGGCCGCGCTGCGCGAAGAGGGCGCGGTCCGCGAGGCGGCGGTCGCGGCCATCGACCATCCGGCCCTGGGCAAGAGCCTCGTGGCCTATGTGGTGCTCGCAGAGGAGGTCTCCACGGAGTCGCTGCGCCAGGCGCTCTCCGCGCGGCTCCCGCAGTCCATGGTCCCCGCCGCCTTCGTGGTCCTCCCGGCCCTGCCGCTCAACCGGAACGGCAAGGTCGACCGCAAGGCCCTCGCCCAGATCGCGCCCGGAACCCGCGAAGAGCGCGGCCTCGTCGAGCCCCAGGGGCACGTCGAGCGCACCGTCGCTGCCGTCTGGTGCGAGATCCTCGGCCTCGACCAGGTCGGACGCCACCAGAGCTTCTTCGATCTCGGAGGCCACTCGCTCCTGCTGGTCCGCGCCCAGGGGAGGCTCGCCGAGGAGCTTGGACGCGAGATCTCCCTGGTCGACCTGTTCCGCTACCCCACGGTCAGCGCCCTCGCCGGATTCCTCGAGCCCGGTGCCCCGGCTCCGGCCCCCCGGCGCCGCGCCCTCCCGGCGCAGAGCGGCCGCATCGCCGTCATCGGCCTGGCCGGCCGGTTCCCTGGCGCGTCCGGAGTCGACGCCTTCTGGCAGAACCTCGCGGCCGGGGTCGAGTCGATCGCGTTCCACACCGAGGCGGAGCTCGAAGCCGATGGCGTCGAGCCCACGGTGCGCTCCTCGCCCCACTTCGTTCCGGCCGGCGGCGTGCTCGAAGGCATCGAGCTCTCCGATGCCCCCTTCTTCGGCTACACCCCGCGAGATGCCGAGATCGCCGATCCCCAGCACCGCCTGTTCCTCGAATGCGCCTGGGAGGCCCTGGAGAGCGCGGGCTACGTCCCGGAGACGTGCCCCGGACCGGTCGGCGTGTTCGCCGGAGCCAGCCGCAGCCAGTATTTCTGGAACCTGATCTCCAATCCCGAGGTCCTC
>DATEIO010000206.1:0-3737 GCA_035278895.1 Thermoanaerobaculia bacterium
GACGTTGAAGACGTCCTTGGCCGGAAACGGATCCGGGAGGATCGCGGCAGCTTGAAGCGATGTCCCAAGCAGGAAGGTGGCGGCCAGCGAGCAGAGGATGCGGTTTCGATTCATTGAAGAGCTCCTATCGGTCGTCCCGGAGCATCTTACCGGAGATCTCGCGGAGCGCACCCAGGAGGACCTCGACCGTCCGCGCCTGCTGCTCCTCCCGGGAGATCGTGGCCTTCCCGTCGCCGAGCTGCCGTCCGTACCACCCGAACTGTCCGTGGTTGCCCCCTTCGATCCTCACCCAGCGGGTGGACGCGGGAAGGTTCCCCCGGTTCGCCTCGACCTCCTGGACCGTGGCCAACCCGTCGTTCATCGCATAGATCTTGGTGACCGGGAAGCGCAGCCCTGAGAGGTCGCGGTCGACCGGGTGCGACGTGCCGATCAGGACCAGGGCGGCCGGCAGGGAAGGATGCGTGGCGGCCACCCGGCACGCAATTACCCCGCCGCGCGAGTGCCCCGCCACGACCCACCCGCGAGACCCCCGATCCCGCTCCATGAGACCCCGGGCCCGCTCGACCACCTCCATCTCCTGGGATTCGAGGAACGCCCGCCGGAACGGCAACTTGAGGATGACGGCCTCGTATCCCTCCTCCGCGACTGCGCGCGTCAGAGGAGCGTACGCCTCAGGATCGACCATCCCGCCGGGAAAGAAGATCAGCCCGGCCGGAGCCCGCCCCCCAACCGGCTCGAACACGATCTCCTCGGAGTTCTCCCGGACCCGCACGCGCTCGTCCGAGGCGAGAATCCTCTTGTCGAACCCTTGGGCCCGGCTGGAGAAGAGCATCCAGCCGTTGAAGAGGATCGTGGCGATGATGCCGAAGGTGATCCAGACGCGGCGGATCGTTTTCCATTTCATTGCACAGCCGTCCTTGCTTTGGAGCCGATAGAATACGCTCCTGCCATGATCCCAATCACCGACGATCTCGCCATCCCCGACGAAGAGGTCACCTTCGCCACCTCGCGCAGCGGAGGGCCCGGCGGGCAGAACGTCAACAAGCTGGAGACCCGGGTGACGCTCCGCTTCGACGTGGCGGCGTCTCCTACGCTCACGGAGGAGCAGAAGGCGCGCCTCCGGGAACGGCTGGCCACCCGGATCACACGGGCGGGCGTGCTCCACGTCTCTGCCCAGAAGCACCGGACGCAGGGGGCGAACCGGGACGCGGCGCTCGCGCGCTTCGCCGAGCTGGTCCGGGAGGCTCTCGCCGAGGAGACCCCGCGCAAGAAGACCCGGATGTCCAGGGCGGCCAAGGCGCGGCGGGTGGAGGAGAAGCGGCGCCACAGCGAGCGCAAGCGGGGCCGGTCCGCGCCGATCCCGATGGACTGACGGCGGCTGATATAGGATGCGGGGGCGAGGGAGCGCCATGGATCCGAACCGTCTCTTCAGCCAGGCCGATCTCGACGCGGTGCAGGCGGCCGTGCGGGAGGCGGAAGCGCGCACGTCGGGGGAGATCGTCCCCTACGTGGTGGAGCACAGCGACGAATACCCCTCGGCGGCGTGGAAGGGGGCGGCGCTCGGCGCGCTCCTTGGACCGCTCGTGGCCGTCGCGATCTACGAGTGGGGAGGCTACTGGGGCGTCTACGTGCCGGCCTGGATCGTGTTCCCGGCTCTGGTAGGCGGCGGGCTCGGCTATCTGCTGACCGTCCTCCTCCCGCCGGTCCGGCGCTGGATGGCGGGGGAGGAGGTTCTCGAAGAGCGCTCGCGGCGGCGCGCGGCCGCGGCCTTCCTGGAGCAGGAGGTCTTCCGCACCCGGGACCGCACCGGCATCCTCCTTTTCCTTTCCCTGTTCGAGCACCGGGCGATCGTCCTGGGCGACACGGGCATCAACCAGAAGGTGAAGCAGGAGGAGTGGGACGGCCTGGTGAAGCGGCTGGCGCAAGGGATTCGCGCCGGCCGTCCGGGTGCCGCGCTCGTCGAGGCGATCCGCGAGTGCGGACCGCTCCTCGAACGGCAGGGGGTGGCGATCCGCATCGACGACCAGAACGAGCTCTCCGACGAGCTGCGGCGGGGGGAATCGTGAGATCCCGGGCGGCCGTTCTCGTTCTGCTGCTGCTCCTCCTCCCCGCGCTGGCCGCGGCCCTGGACGTCCCTTCTCTCGAAGGGCGGGTCAATGACCGCGCCAACCTGATCCCGCCGGACGCCCGGCAGCGGATCGAGCAGAAGCTCGCGGGCCTGGAGCAGCGGACGGGAGCCCAGGTCGCGGTACTGACGATCCCCAGCCTGGAGGGGGATTCGCTGGAGGACTTCTCGCTTCGAGTGGCCGAGACCTGGAAGCTCGGGCAGGCGGGGAAGGACAACGGCGCCCTGCTGCTCGTCGCACAACAGGACCGCAAGATGCGGATCGAGGTGGGCTACGGCCTGGAGCCGGTGCTGACCGACCTTGAGACGAGCCTCATCCAGCGGGACTACATCATCCCCAAGTTTCGCAGCGGAGACTACAGCGGCGGTATCGAGGCCGGGGTGGACGCGATCGTCCAGGCGGTCGAAGGGGAAGTGCAGCCCGCTCCCGAGCAGCCGCAGCCCGTGGGGAGCCCTGGCGGAGGAGGCGGCGGCAATTTCCTCTTCTTCCTGTTCATCGCGCTCTTCTTCCTCGGCCCGTTCTCCTTGAACGCAGCCCGCAGCGGGAGCTGGCTGGTCTGCCTCTTCCTGCTCCCCTTCTACTTCTTCCTGGGGTCCATGGTGAGCTTCTGGGTCGGTTTGCTGGCCGCGGGGGCCTGGCTGATCGCCTTCCCGATCCTCCGCATGATCCTGCCCCGGTCGCGTGGTCCCTTCGGCTCCCGCCGGGGCGGCGGCTGGTTCATCGGCCCTGGCTTCGGAGGCGGAGGGGGACGCGGAGGTTGGGGCGGGGGAGGCGGCTTCTCCGGCGGGGGCGGCAGCTTCGGTGGCGGCGGCTCTTCGAGCAGTTGGTAGCGCCGTCTAGGAATCCCCTTCGAACGCTTCGAGAGCCTCGCGGATCAACTGTTCCTCCTCCTCCGCGTGCTTGGGGGAGAAGTGGAACGGCACGATCCGCCGGGCGCCCGCCTCGCGAGCGAGCAGGCCGGCCTGCCGGGAGGTCAAGTGGCGCTTTTCGGCCGCCCGCGCCTCCTCCTCGTGAAGGAACGCCGTCTCAATGAACAGGATGTCCGCCCCGCGGGCAATCTCCACAATGGCCGCCGCATTGGCCGGGCTGTAGACGGCGTCCGTCACGTAGGCGATCTTCTGGCCCGGCACGACCCGCAGGACCTTCTCCTTGAGCTCTCCCAGGGAGACGACCCGCTCCCGGTCCGCGCCGTTCTCGCGCCAGCGCACGGGCACCGGCGTGTCGTCCGGCTCTCCGAGCACGGCGGACAGCTTGAGCGCCCGGAGCCACGAGCCGGTGGGGAGGCCCAGCTCTTCGAGGCCGCTCTTCCAGACGTTCACGTGGAACTTCTCCTCCAGCGCGAAGGCGAGGCACGGGATCTGGTGGTCGAGAAATGCAACGCGCACGAGAAAACCGTCTTCGTCCAGCAGGACTCCCGCCGGGAGAGCGGGGGAGGGCGACGGCTCCCGGCGGAATCCGGTCCGCGTGTGGAAGTCCGCGCTCTCCGAGCCCCCCTCCGGGTGGATCTCGGTCACCCGGAACACCAGATCGCTCTCGTAGTTCCCCACCAGGTTCCAGGTGTAGGCCGCGAGCTTGTGCCCCACCCGGTCGATGAATCCCGGAGGCCCGAAG
>DATEIO010000207.1:0-2291 GCA_035278895.1 Thermoanaerobaculia bacterium
GCCCGGCGCGGCGTTGATCTCCACGATCGCGCCGCCCATCTCCTTGTAGCTCCGGGTGATGTCCGGCGAGATGAAATCGACGCCGCCCACATCCAGCCCCACGGCCTTGACCGCGCGCTGGGCCATGATCCGGTTGTCGTAGTGGATCACGTCCGTCTTGTCGACCGACGTGCCGCCCGTCGAAAGGTTTCCCGTAGAGCGCAGGTAGAAGATCTCGCCCGTGGGGAGCACGGTCTCCTTCGTGTGGCCCGCGGCTTCGAGCAGGCGCTCGGCCTGGTGGTCGAGCTCCAGGCGCGTCAAAACCTTTTCATGGCCGATGCCGCGCCGGGGATCGGCGTTGACGATCTCCACCAGCTCCGCGATCGTGTGCTTCCCATCTCCCACCACGTGACCGGGCACGCGCTGGGCCACGGCCAAAACCTTTCCGTTCACCACGAGGATACGGTAGTCGTGCCCTTCCTGGAAGGTCTCGACGATCACAACGGACGAATACTCGTATGCCTTCTCGAACGCCGCCCGCACCTGCTCGGGCTCTTTCAGATTGATCGCAACGCCCTTGCCGTGATTGCCGTCCAAGGGCTTCACTACCACGGGATAGCCCAGCCGCTCGGCCGCGGCAATGGCGTCATTCGGGCCGCGCACGCGGAGCTGCTTGGGCACGGGGAGCCCCAGGTCCGAGAGGATCTGGTTCGTCAAGCGCTTGTCCGACGCGATCTCGACCGCGATGTGGCGCGTCTCGCTCGTCACCGTGGCCTGGATGCGGCGTTGGTACTTGCCGTGCCCGAGCTGCACGAGCGAGCGCTCGTTGAGGCGGATCCACGGGATGTCCCGCTCCTCGGCCGCGCGCACGAGCGAGGCGGTGGACGGCCCGAACGCGCGGCGCTGGGCCATGCGGACGAAATCCTCGAGCTCTTCCTGGAAGCTCCACGGGCCGGGCAGATGCGCCTCGCGCTCGGGCGGCAGCAGGTGGCGGATGATGCGCAGGCCGAGCTCGCCCGCCTCCAGCCCCACCGCCTCCTCCTCGTAGCTGAAGATCACGTGGTACTGCCCGCGCGGCAGCTCGTGGCTGCGCGTCTTGCCGTAGGAGACCGGCGTGCCCGCGAGGCACTGCAGCTCGATCGCCACATGCTCCAGGACGTGCCCGAGCCAGGTCCCCTCATCCTCGCGCATCCGCCGCACGAACCCGCCGGGCTCGCCGTAGGAGCAGGTGTGCTCATGGAGCGTGGGCATCAGCTCCAGCAGGCGGTCCGTGAACCCGGGGAGCTTGTTCGTGGGGTAGTCCTCCAGCTCCCCCAGGTCGACCCGCAGGCGGATCACCTTGCGAAGGGCGTAGAGGTTGGGCCCGCGGTAGACGCGCGTGTCGAGGATCTTCATCCGTCGAGGCTCCCGGCGGACACGGTCTCTTCCGCCTCGACCGGCGAACCCGTCGAGGCCGGAACGATCCCCACCCGCCGCTTCAAGTCGTATCGGCAACCGGTCGTGAGGAAGTCTACCTTCAAACCCAGCATGGCGATCGGCTGGCCGCGGTGGACCGCATGGCTGTCCGTGAACCGCATCCCCGAGGCGTCCACCACAATCACCGCACCCGAGCCGAGCACGGCGAGAGTCCCGTCCGCGTGGATCAGGGCCGCCGTGTCCTCGTCGATCCCCACGCCCAGCAGCGCCGGGTTGTAGGAGAGGGCGGTCAGGAGCCGCCCCATGCGGTCCCGCCGCCGGAAGTGCTGATCCACGACGAGGTCGGGAGCGAGGCCCATCCCCTTCGCCATCTGCACCAGCCGCCGCCGGGGGGTGCCCCCACTGTCGCCCATCGAGATCATGTGCTCCGAGATCGCCGCCGCGCCCGCGCTCGTCCCGGCGACCACCATGCCCTGGCGGTGCCGCTGCTTGATCGCCGCCCCGATCGCCGTGCCGCCCAGGGCCGAGGAGATGCGGAGTTGGCTCCCGCCGGTCATGAAGAACCCGGTCGCATACTCCAGGAGGTCGTGCGCCTCCGGCCCCGCGTCGATCGCGTCCTCGCGCGTCCGGATGCGGAGCACCTCCACCCGGTCGGCATGCATCCCATAGAACAGCTCCGCGTACCGCTCCCCGGTCTCGGGAAGCTCCGAAGCCGTGGCCAGCACCACGATGTTGGCGTCCGGCCCGCCGCAGGCCTCCACGAAATACCGCAGGATCAGCCGCTCGCGGACCTTGTCCTCCGCGCCGCCGATCGCCATGATCAGCCCCGGCTTCTCGCCCGCCGGGGCCGGATAAACACCACTCTCCATGCACTCTCCTCCGCTCCCGCGCCCTGC
>DATEIO010000208.1:0-16482 GCA_035278895.1 Thermoanaerobaculia bacterium
CCAGATAAGCCTGCTTGCCGCGTCGGTCCTGCTCGCGATGACCGTCTGGTTCTCCGCCTCGGCGGTGCTCCCTCAGCTCACCGCCGAGTGGAATCTTTCCGACGCCCTGCGGTCGTGGCTGACGATGAGCGTCCAGATCGGTTTCGTGGTGGGCGCTCTCCTCTCGGCCGTCCTGAACCTCTCGGACCGCATCCCCGCCCACCGGCTCTTTGCGGTGAGCGCGCTCGCCGCCGCCCTCGCCAATGCCGCCATTCCACTTCTTGGTGTTGGACCGGACCTCGCCCTCGTTCTCCGGTTCCTGACCGGACTGTTTCTCGCCGGGGTCTATCCGCCGGGGATGAAGCTCGTGGCGTCCTGGTGCAAGGAGGACCGGGGTTTGGGGATCGGAATCCTGGTGGGCGCCCTGACGATCGGATCGGGCATCCCCCACCTGCTGAATGCGTTGCCGATCTTCGGAGAGGGCGGCATGCCTCCGTGGCGGACGGTCCTCCTCGTGACCTCCGTCCAGGCGGTCGCTGCGGCGTTGCTCGCGGCGCTCTTCATCCGCCCCGGGCCGTATCTCGGGAAATCGCCTCCCTTCGACTGGCGCTACGCCGGCCGGGTGCTGGCGGACCGGCCGCCCCGGCTCGCCAACTTCGGTTACCTCGGGCACATGTGGGAGCTCTACGCCATGTGGGCCTGGGTTCCGATCTTTCTCCTCGCGAGCTATGAAGAGGCCGGCTGGAGCGCTCGCGCCGCGCGCCTGGCCGGCTTCGGAGTGCTCGCGGCCGGGGGCGCCGGCTGCGTGCTCGCCGGGCGGCTGGCCGACCGGCTCGGAAGGACCCGGATCACGGCCTGGAGCCTTGCCACCTCGGGGGCCTGCTGCCTTCTGGCCGGCCTCTTCTTCCGCCAGCCCGCGATCTTGACGGCACTCTGCCTCGTCTGGGGATTCGCCGTGGTGGCGGACAGCGCCCAGTTCAGCGCCGCCGTCTCCGAGTTGGCCGATTCGCGCTACGTCGGGACGGCCCTCACGATCCAGACCAGCCTGGGCTTCCTTCTCACCCTCTTCACCATCCGCATCATCCCGCCGCTCGTCGACCGCGTCGGCTGGGAATGGGCCTTCACTGTTCTCGCCCTGGGACCCGCGTTCGGAATCCGGAGCATGCTCCGTCTGCGGCGGCTCCCCGAGGCGGAGAAGATGGCGTCGGGCAACCGCTAGGAGATCTTCGAGATGACCACGAACTTCAACGACGCTTTGGGGATGCGCCCCGGCGACGAGCCGGGCACGATTCTTCTGGACCCGCGTCCCGAGCACCAGGTCGCGCCCGGGGTGATTCACTTCGCCGTCCTGACCACCCTCGCGGAGGTCTCCGCCGCGAACGCCGTGGGCGCGCCGGTGGTGCCCGCGACGGTGACCGTCCACCTTCTGAATCGCGCGGGCCTGGGGTCGCTCGTGGGACGCGGCCGGGTTTTACGGCGGGGGAAAAGGCTGGCCGTGGCCGAGGGCGAGGTCACGCAGAACGGTGAGCTCGTCGCCAAGGCCACGGTGCAGTTCGCGGTGCTGGGCTAGCCCGTGCTCATCGGCGTCTTCATCTCCCCCTTGGCCTTGGCCTTGAGGTAATCCCGGTTCATGCGGGCGATGAAGTCGATCGAGATCTGCTTCGGGCAGACGGCTTCGCACTCGGCGTAGTTCGAGCAGGCTCCGAAGCCTTCCCTCTCCATGGCCTCGACCATCGAGAGGGCGCGGTCGAAGCGCTCGGGCTGGCCTTGCGGGAGCATGTTGAGATGCGACACCTTGGCCGAGGTGAAGAGCTGGGCCGCGCCATTGGGGCACTGGGCCACGCAGGCGCCACAGCCGATGCACTGGGCGGCGTCGAAGGCGCGGTCGGCGAGCGGTTTGGGAATCGGGGTCAGGTTGGCCTCGGGCGCGCTGCCGGTCGCGACCGAAACGAAGCCGCCCGCGGCCACGATGCGGTCGAAGGCGCTCCGGTTGACCACCAGGTCCTTGAGGACCGGGAAGGCCTTGGAGCGCCAGGGCTCCAGGTGGAGCACGTCGCCGTCCTTGAAGTGGCGCATGTGGAGCTGGCAGACGGTCGTGGCCGGCATCGGGCCGTGGGCCTCGCCGTTGATCATGAAGCCGCAGGAGCCGCAGATTCCTTCGCGGCAGTCGTGCTCGAAGGCGATGGGCTCTTCGCCCCGCTCGGCGAGCTGCTCGTTCAGGACGTCCAGCATCTCCAGGAACGAGGCGTGCTCGGTGACGCCCGTGACCTCGTACTTGACCATCCGCCCCGGGTCCGCGGGGCTCTTCTGCCGCCAGACGTGTAGGGTCAGGTTCATTACTTGTAGCTCCTTTGGCTGGGCTTCACGAACTCGAATTCGAGCGGCTCCTTGTGGAGGGTCGGAGCCTTGCCCACGCCGTTCCACTCCCAGGAAGAGACGAACGAGAAATTCTTGTCGTCGCGCACGGCCTCGCCGTCGGGCGTCGCGTGCTCCTCGCGGAGGTGGCCGCCGCACGACTCGTCGCGCTCGAGCGCGTCGATGCACATGAGCTGGGCGAGCTCGAAGTAGTCGGCCACGCGGCCCGCCTTTTCGAGCTCCTGGTTCAGGCCGTCGCCGGTCCCGAGCACGCGGAGATTCGACCAGAACTCCTCGTGGAGCGCCGGAATGAGCTGCAGGGCCTTCTTCAGGCCGTCGGCGTTCCGGGCGATGCCGCAGTAGTCCCACACGATGCGGCCGAGCTCGCGGTGGAAGGAGTCGGCGCTCCTCTTGCCGTTGATCGCGAGCAGGCGCTTCGTGCGCTCCTGGACGTCCGCCTCGACGGCCCGGAAGGCCGGGGTGTCGGTCGCGACCGGCTCGTTCAGATAGGCCGCCAGGAAGTCGCCGATCGTGTACGGGATGACGAAGTAGCCGTCCGCCAGGCCCTGCATGAGCGCGGAGGCCCCCAGGCGGTTCGCACCGTGGTCGGAGAAGTTCGCCTCGCCGATGGCAAAGAGCCCGGGGATGTTGCTCATCAGGTTGTAGTCCACCCAGAGGCCGCCCATGGTGTAGTGGGGCGCCGGGTAGATGCGCATGGGCACCACGTACGGGTTTTCGCCCGTGATCTTCTCGTACATCTCGAAGAGGTTCCCGTAGCGCTCCTCGATCGTGCTCTTGCCGAGGCGCCGGATCGAGTCCGAGAAGTCGAGGTAGGCCCCGTTCTTCTGGGGACCTACGCCGCGTCCCTCGTCCACCACCGTCTTGATGTTTCTCGCCGCGACGTCCCGGGGCACGAGGTTGCCGAAGCTCGGGTACTTGCGCTCCAGGAAGTAGTCGCGGTCCCCTTCGGGGATCTGCTCCGGAGAGCGCTTGTCGTTGACGTCTTTCGGCACCCAGATGCGGCCGTCGTTGCGGAGCGACTCGGACATCAGGGTGAGCTTCGACTGGTAATCGCCCGAGGCCGGGATGCAGGTCGGGTGGATCTGCGTGAAGCAGGGGTTCGAGAAGAGCGCACCGCGCCGGTGGGCGCGCCAGGCGGCCGTGACGTTCGAGCCCTTGGCGTTCGTCGACAGGAAGAAGACGTTGCTGTAGCCGCCCGTCGCGAGCACCACGGCGTGGCCGGCGTGGCTCTCGATCTTGCCCGTCACCATGTCGCGGACGACGATGCCTCGGGCGCGGCCGGTCTCGTCGACCACGAGGTCGAGCATCTCGGTGCGCGGGAACATCTTCACCTTGCCGTTCGCGATCTCCTTGGAGAGGGCCTGGTAGGCACCGAGCAGGAGCTGCTGGCCCGTCTGGCCGCGGGCGTAGAAGGTGCGGGCCACCTGGGCGCCGCCGAAGGAGCGGTTGTCCAGCAGGCCGCCGTACTCGCGGGCGAAGGGCACGCCCTGGGCCACGCACTGGTCGATGATGTTGACCGACACCTCGGCCAGCCGGTAGACGTTGGCCTCGCGGGCGCGGAAGTCGCCGCCCTTGATGGTGTCGTAGAAGAGCCGGAACACGCTGTCGCCGTCGTTATGGTAGTTCTTGGCGGCGTTGATGCCGCCCTGGGCGGCGATCGAGTGGGCGCGGCGGGGCGAGTCCTGGAAGCAGAAGCACTTCACGTTGTACCCGAGCTCCGCGAAGCTCGCGGCGGCCGAGGCTCCGGCCAACCCGGAGCCCACGACGAGGATCGTGAACTTCCGCTTGTTGTTCGGGTTGACCAGCTTCACATGACCCTTGTGCTCCGCCCACTTCGACTCCAGGGGACCGGATGGGACCTTGCTGTCGAGTTTCATGGCGGGAGCTCCTAGCGAACCAGGCCGGTCAGAACGGCCAGGGGGAACGAGATGTTGCCGAGAGTGACGATCCAGGCGAAGGCGTGGGCGAAGCCGCTGCGCCACCGGTTGAACCGCGGGTGGTTCCAGCCGAGCGACTGGAACAGGCTCCAGAGCCCGTGGTAGAGGTGGAACCCCAGGGCGACCTGGGCCACGATGTAGAACAGCGACACGTACCAGAGGCTGAAGCTGGCCAGCATGTTGCGGCGGACCGCCCCCTCCTCAAAGCCGGGGTTGACGACCCCCGCGGTGAAGTCCAGCAGGTGGTAGATGACGAAGAGGAGGATGATCACTCCGCCCCACCGCATGGTGCGCGACGCGTACGAGGTGTGGGACTTGCTGCGGAACGAGTACTCCTGGGGCCGGGCGTCGCGGCTCGCCCGCGTCACCTGCCAGGCGGCCCAGATGTGGAGCACCACGGCCGCCAGCAGTACGGTGCGGGCGATCCAGAGAGCGCCCTCGGCCGGCAGCGCCGGCTCTCCCACGTGGCGCAGGAAGTAGCCGTAGGCGTCCAGGTACGGCTGCCCGTTGAAGTCACCCGGCTCGTAGAGCTTCAGGTTGCCGATCATGTGGATGAGGACGAAGCCGAAAAGGATGATGCCCGTGACGGCCATCACCGCTTTCTTGCCGACTGCGGATCGATAGAGGTCAGAGAACCAGGACATGGGGTTTCCTCTCGGAAAGCTGGGGTCGGCTTGGAATCCGGACCCCACCTATCCTATGTCAACACCGGACGGTTTGTGAAATATGTCACAAGGCGGGCCCGCGGCGGCGGCGGCGCCTCCGGGGCCGGGACCGCGCGTCGCTCTCGGCCGGGGCCTTGAGAGACGGCCGGCGGCGGGCGGCGGCCTGCCAGGCGGCGAAGGCCTCGTGCCCCTCCCCCGTCGCCAGGACGAGCATCTCGAAGAGAAGGAGGGCGTGGTCGAAGAACGACTTGCGGGCGATCTGCACCCGCTGGTGGGTCGTCCAGCTCGGCTCGCACAGGCGCTGGAAGCCGATCAGGGCCTGGAGGATCTGCTGGGCCTTGACGTTCGACAGGGTGAAGCGGGAGAGGAACGGCGCGATCTCCTCCTCGACCAGGGTCTCGATCGCGGAGCGGCTCATCGGCCGCTGGTCCATGCCCTCGACGTCGTACCGGCGGAGCATCACCTTGGGGAGGAGGAGGGCTGAAAGCAGCGAGATGTCGGTGAGCGGGCGCTCCTCGGCCACCATGCGGTCGATCACCGGCAGGAGCTGCCCGAAGTCCCCCAGCCCCTGCTTGCCCGCCTTCAACATGGCGTAGGCCTCGGGGAGGAGGACCTCCAGGAGCCCGAGCTCCAGCATCCACTGCATGGCCGCGCCGGCGTGCCCGCACTTCAGGAGCTGGACGATCTCCTCCGTCACCCGGGCCGGAGACGCCTTCTCGATCTCCTTGCGGTGCCGCTCGATCGCCTCCTGGGTCTTCTGCTCGATGCCGAACCCGAGCCGCCCGGCGAACTCGCAGGCGCGGAGCATGCGGACGGGGTCCTCCCGGAAGCGCACGTCCGGATTGCCGATGACCCGGATGAGCTTCCTCTCCAGGTCGTCGATCCCGCCCACGTGGTCGATCACCGAGTAGTCGGCGATGTCGTAGAACAGGGCGTTGATCGTGAAATCGCGGCGGAAGGCGTCCTCGCGCGGAGAGCCGTAGGTGTTGTCGCTGGTGATCAGCAGCTCGCCGGGCTCCCCGCGCTGCTCCTCCGGGTCGGGATCGCGGCGGAAAGTCGACACCTCGACCGTGCTCCCGTCGTGGAAGTAGACGTGGACCAGCCGGAACCGGCGGCCGATGATCCGGGAATTGGAGAACAGACGCCGTACCTCGTTGGGCCGGGCGTTCGTCCCCACGTCGAAGTCCTTGGGCTTGCGGCCCAGCATCAGGTCCCGCACGCTCCCCCCCACCATGTAGGCCAGGTAGCCGGAGTTGTGCAGCCTGTAGAGGACTTTGAGGGCGTTCTTGTCGATGTCTCTGCGCGAAATCGGATGCTCGGACCGCGGCAGAGATCGCGGCTCCACCTCGTTGCCGTCGCTCACAGGGTCATTATATGGTGCCGGAAGAGGCATTGATAAACGGCTATTTTATACAGTCCAAGGACTTAGGGCCGGGGAGGCCTCACCGGCCGCTCTGGACTATACAAAACCTGGGCGGAGGGGCGGAAGCGTCAGAGGAAAAAAAGAGGGCCAGGGCGGGCGGAGGGCATTAAACCCGCCCTGGCACCGGAGGGAGAGGAGATTGGCTGTTCGTTGGAAGCTCGCCGCGGTGTCTCCTGGCGCCGGGGCGGCTGTGTCCGCTGTTTTCGGGGCTTCCGGTCTCAGACGTCCTCGCCCTGGGAATGCTCTGGTTGACGTTGGGGGCGATCCGTCTGTTCATGTCCATCAGCCTCTGGCTTCCTTAGATTCCACGAACCATGCCAGCCCTCTTCGCAGGGGGCTGATTCTTTGTTTTCAGCGGTTTGGGTGGGATCCGGAGGGATCGCGGTGTCTGGTGGGACAGACGCCTGTCATCTGCCGATGACGGGGGTGAGATCCAGCGAGGCCAGAGAATTACGTCAAGCGGTTGACGACCTCGATCTCCGACTCGAGCGTCCGGTGGACCGGGCACTTGTCGGCGATCTCCAGCAGCCGGAGGCGCTGCTCCTCGGTGAGCGGGCCGAGCACCTCGATCTCCCGCTCGATGCGGTCGATCTTGCCGGTCTTCTCCTCGCAGTGGGCGCAGTCCACGGCGTGGATCTTGGCGTGGCGCAGGCGGACCCGCACGCCTTCGAGCGGCAGCTTCTTGTGGTTCGCGTAGAGGCGCAGCGTCATGGACGTGCACGCACCCAGCGCTCCCAGAAGGAGGTCGTAGGGCGTCGGCCCCTGGTCCGTGCCCCCCACCTCCGTGGGCTCGTCGGCCACCAGCCGGTGGCTTCGCGCCACGATCTCCTGCACGAACCCTTCGCCGCCGGTGACCACGACCTCCCCGGCCCGGCCCACCTCCGGAAGGCGTTCGACCTCCGGCGTCACCCCTTCGAGATAGCGCTCGGCCCAGACGGCGATCACGTCCCCGGCGTAGCGGGCGTCCCGCTCGTTCGTCAGGAGGTGGTCCGCGTTGTCGAGCGAGACGAAGCTCTTGGGATGCTTCGCCATCAGATAGAGCCGCTGGGCGTTCTCGATGCCGACGACGTTGTCCACGGGGGAGTGGAGGATCAAGAGCGCCTTGTGGAGATTTCCGAGAACCTCCTGCAGGTGGTCCTCCGCCAGGTTGTCCAGAAGCTCGCGCCGGATGCGAAACGGCCGTCCCCCTCCGAGGTCGATCTCGGCTTCGCCCTTGGCTTCGAGCTCCGGAGAGAGCCGCACCAGGGTGTCCCGCAGATGCTCGGTGTCGCTCGGCGCGGCGATCGTGGCGACCGCCCGCACCTCCGGGATCCGCGTCGCGGCCGGCAGCACCGCGCATCCCCCCAGGCTGTGCCCCACGAGAAGGCTCGGCGCCTCCCGCTCCCGGCGCAGGAAGTCCGCCGCCGCCACCAGGTCCTCCACGTTCGAGGAGAAGTCGGTCCCGGCAAAGTCGCCCTCGCTTTCCCCCACGCCGGTGAAGTCGAAGCGCAGCACGGCGATCCCCCGCTGGACGAGAGCGCGGCTGATCCAGCCGGCGGCTTTCAGGTCCTTGGAGCAGGTGAAGCAGTGGGCGAAGAGGGCGTAGGCCGACGGAGTGGTCAAAGGGCTTTCGAGCCGCGCGGCGAGATCGTGTCCGTGGGCCCCGGGGAAGCGCAGGCGTTCGCTCTTCATCGCAGGGGATGGTAGCACCCCGGGATAGACTACCCCCGTGCCTCCGGAGCCCACCCTCGAAGCGGCCGGCGTCTCCAAGACCTATGGGGACGGCACCGCCGCGCTCGCGGACGTGAGCTTCGCCGTCCGCCCGGGCGAGACCGTGGCCCTGGTGGGCGAGAGCGGCAGCGGCAAGACGACGCTCCTGCGCCTCTTCAACCGCATGGTCGAGCCCTCGTCCGGCGAGGTGCGGGTCGAAGGGAAGCCGGCCGCCGGGCTCGATCCCATCGCCCTGCGCCGCCGCGTCGGCTACGTGCCGCAGGACGGCGGCCTCCTCCCCCACTGGAAGGTGGCGAAGAACGTGGCGCTCGTCCCCCGCCTTCTCGGTTGGGAGAAGGATCGCCGGGAGACCCGCGCGCGGGAGATGCTGGAGCTCGTGGGCCTGGACCCCGGCCGCCATGGCGAGCGCTACCCTGCCGAGCTCTCCGGAGGACAGCGCCAGCGGGTCGCCATCGCCCGCGCCCTGGCCGCCGATCCCCGGGTCATTCTTCTGGACGAGCCCTTCGGAGCCCTGGACGCCCTGACCCGCCTCGAGCTCCACCGCCAGTTCCTCGACCTGAAACGCCGCCTCGGGCTCACCACCGTCCTCGTCACCCACGACCTGGGAGAGGCCTTCCGCCTGGCCGACCGGGTAGGCGTCATGAGAAACGGACGCCTGCTCCAACTCGGCCCCCCTCCGGAGCTCGTGGACCGCCCGGCGGACCCGTACGTGCGGGAGCTGTTGGAGGAACGGCGTGTCTAGGATCGGACCGCTCGCCCTGGCGGCGTTCCTCCTGGCGCTCCCCGCCTCCGCCGCGGACCGCATCGTGGTGGGCTCCAAGAACTTCGAGGAGAGCCGCCTCCTGGCCGAGATGTTCGCGCAGCTCCTGGAGGCCCGGACCGGCCTCGAAGTGGAGCGCCGGCTCGGGCTCGCGGGCACGCAGATCTGCTTCGAGGCGCTCCGCTCCGGCGCGATCGACGTCTACCCCGAATACACGGGAACCGGGCTCGTCTCGATCCTCGAAGAGCCCGCCCGCGGCGGCGCGGCCGAAACGCTCAACCGGGTCCGCTCCGAGTTCCTGAAGCGGTGGGACCTCTGGTGGCTCGCGCCCCTGGGTTTCGAGAACTCCTGGGAGATCGCCGTCCCCCAGGAGCTCGCGGAGCGGGAAGGCTTGAGGACGATCTCGGACCTCGCCCGCATCTCCGGCCGCCTCCGCGGCGGGTTCGGTCACGAATTCGTGGGGCGGGACGACGGCCTGCCGGGGCTCGAAAAGGTCTACGGCCTCCGCTTCGCCTCGGTCCAGCCGCTCCAGCAGGCGCTCCAGTATCAGGCCGCGGGAGACCGGCGGATCGACGCCATGGACGCCTACACCACGGACGCCCGTCTCCTGCGATACAAGCTGGTCGTGCTGGAGGACGACAAAGGCTTCTTCCCGCCCTACGACGCCGCCGCCCTCGTGCGCGGCGAGACCCTCGCCCGCCACCCCGAGATTGGCACCGTCCTCGGCCTTCTCGCGGATGCTTTCGACGAGGATTCGATGCGGGCGCTCAACTTCCGCCTCCAGGAGCGCGGCGAGAGCGAGGCCGTGGTGGCGCGGGATGCCCTGCGTTCGCTAGGACTGATCTCCAAGGAAAAGGAAGAAGGGGCGCCGGAAGCGCCTTCCGCGGGCGCTGGGCTCTGGGGCTATCTCGTCGGAGAGCGCCGCGCCCTGGGCCGCCGGACGCTGGAGCACCTGGGCCTCTCGGCGGCGGCGCTGGCGCTGGGAGCGCTCCTCGCGATCCCCCTGGGGCTCTGGCTGGAGCGCCACCGGCGGGGAGCGGAGCCGGTCATCCGCCTCCTGGGCCTGTTCCAGACCGTCCCCTCCCTCGCCCTCCTCGCCTTCATGGTCCCGTTCCTGGGCGTGGGGATCGTCCCCGCCCTGATGGCGCTCTGGATCTACTCGCTCTTTCCCATCGTGAGGAACACCTACACCGGCGTGCGGGACGCGGACCCCCGGGCGGTCGAAGCGGCCACGGCCCTGGGGATGACGCCGGGCCAGGTTCTCCGGCAGGTCCGCCTCCCCCTGGCCGCCCCGGTCGTCATGGCCGGCCTGCGCACCGCCGCCGTGATCACCGTGGGAACCGCCACCCTCGCCGCCTTCATCGGAGCCGGAGGCCTGGGCGAGCCCATCGTGACCGGCCTCCAGCTCGCCAACACCGCCATGATCCTCTCCGGAGCCATCCCCGCCGCCCTCCTGGCTCTCCTCGTGGACGGCGCCCTGGGGTTCCTCGAGCGGGCGCTCCGGCCGCCGGGGCTGGAGGTGGGGAGGTGAGACCTACGCCGCCTTGACCCGCTCGGCTCCGCTCTCCGTCAGGAAATACCACGTCCCCGCCTCGTTGACCTTGAGCAACCCACTCTCCACCATCCCGCTCAAGACGCTGCGAACGTCCGCCTCCGAAGGCAGGTGATACTGGATGGCCTTGAAGCGCATCCCGTAGCCGGGGTTGACTCCGCCGGCCCGAAGGCCTCTTTCCTTGAAACGAGCGAGGATGACCTGCTCCACGTTCGTAAGACTCATGGCGCCTCCTCAAATTGGTGGGCGGATTGTAACTCAGCCCGCCGCCGCCCGGCGATGAATCGCCGGGCTACACCAGGCAGCGCCGGATGAATCCGGCTTCAAGCAACGCACGCTTTTTGAAGCCGCCTTCAAGGGGCGCTGCCCTTGTAGCCCGGTGATTTATCGCCGGGCGGCTCCGGCTGCGCGAGAGAAAACGTCGCCCGCCACCCCTCACTCCCCGCCAGCAACCCCAACGCCCGGTCGAGCAGCCCCTGATTCTCCCGGTTGACGAGCCACGTGCTTCGGCCGGAGGGGTGCGGCAGGGGGAGGACTCCGAAGCGGACGTCTCCCCGGGACATCTCGAAGATCCGCCCCACGCGCTCCTTCAGGGGCGCGGGCTCGGGGAGGAACTTGGCGATGGCGAGCTGTCCTACGGCGAGGACGACGGAGGGCCGGATGAGCCGGATCTCTTCTTCGAGATAGGGCGCGCAATTCGCGATCTCGAGCGGCGCGGGGACGCGGTCTCCCCCCTGCGGGGCGCGGCCGGGGAAGCAGCGGATGACCGCGCACATGTAGACCCGGCGGCGGAACTCCTCCTCGGAGACGCCGAGCTTTGCAAACCAGGAGAAGAGCCGGGAGCCCGCGGTGTAGGCGAAGGGACGCTGCTCCACGACCTCCCGCGGCCCGGGGGCCTGCCCCACGAGCATCACGCGCGGCCAGGTTTCAGGACGGGCAGCGACCGGCGGCGGTTCGACCGTGGGGCACTTCCGGCAGCCGCGCACCTCCACGAGATGACGGTCCAGCGCTTCCCAGTCTTCTCTTGGGAGGGGTCTCAGCTTCGGTGCCACGGCCGCTCGACGATGCAATCCAGGAAGGCGTCTACCACTCGCGGATCGAACTGCTTGCCGCGCTCGTTCCGGATCACGGTCACGGCCTCGTCCGCCGGCAGTGCCTGGCGGTAGGGGCGGGTGGTCGTCATGGCGTCGAAGGCGTCCACCACGGCGATGATGCGCGCCCCGAGGGGGATGCGGTCTCCGGAGAGCCCGCCGGGATAGCCGGGGTGGTTTCCGCTCCGCAGACCATCGAAACGCTCCTGGTGATGGAGGACGAGCGGTGCGGCGTCGTTCAGGAGGTCGAGCTTTTCGAGCATCCGCGCGCCGATCTCCGGGTGGCGCCGCATGAGCTCCACCTCGTGCGGATCGAGCGGCCCTTCCTTCCTCAGGACGTCCTCGGGGATACCGAGCTTGCCTACGTCGTGGAGCATGCTCGCGTAGTGGAGGGTTTCCAAGTCCTGCCCGCGCAGGCCGAGCTTCTCGCCCACCGCGACTGCGTACTCGGAGACGCGCCGGAGGTGCCCTTCCGTGTACGCGTCCTTCGCCTCCACCGCCTGGGTGAGGGCCCGGGCCACCCGCAGGAGGTCCCGCCGCAGGAGGCGGTTGGTGTCGATCAGCTCGTCGCGCAGGCGGATCTCCCGCTCGCGGGTCCAGCCCACCAGGGCGGCCGCGAGAGAGAGGATGAGAAGGTCCCCCCGGTTCGCCCAGAGAGGGCCCGGACCGTGGGCCGGCCCGAGAATCGCCGCCATCCAGGAGAGGCCCAGGAGATAGCCGAGGCCGCTCCCCGAGCCTGCCAGGATGCCCCCGCGCAGGCCGTGAGAGAGCGCCGCCCAGAGGATCGGCCCGAGATAGAGGAAGGTGATCCACCCGGCCCCTTCCGGAAGCCAGCGGGTGACCGGCACGGCGAGCACCGTCACCGCCAGGATCAATCCTGCCCCTTGCAGCACCTCCTTCATTCCCCGGGTGGGGGACGGCATCTCCAGGATGATCGTCTCCTCCCCCGTCGCGAAGCTCTCGACCGCCTCTCGGGAGCCGTGGACCAGCACCTCGTTGCGGATCGGCACCATCCAATACCGCCAGAAGCGGTCCATGGCGAGGAGCATGGGGGGAGCGAGCAGGAGGACGCTCACCACGCTCCCGGTCGTCCCGTTCCAGAGGCGGAGGGCGAGCGGCCCCCCCTGGAAGAGCGCCACGGCGAGGCTACCGAAAAGCCCTCCGGCCACCGCGCTCGCGAGCACCGCGAGGAACGAGCGGAGATTGGGCAGCCCGCGCCCGAGCCCCCGCACCTGCCGGAAGGCGAGCCACCCGGCAAGCCCCGTCAGAGAGAAAGACGCGGCGAGGACGAACGCCAGGGAAAAGCTCTTCTGAAGGATCCAGAACGCCGCGAGCTGGCCCACGAAGGAACCGACCAGGCCCTCCCAGCCGAAGAGAACGCCCGAGGCGAAGGAGACGAAGGGAGTCAGGGGAAGCGGGATGAAAGGAGCGGTGACGCCCCACCCTGCGAGGATCTGGCCCAGGAAACCAGCCAGCAGCGACACCGAGAGACGGGCTCCCCTTCCCCTCCCGAGCCACACCGCGACAGGGTGCGTTCGCCGGTAGGTGAAGGCCGCCCCGGAGGTTCCCGGAGCGGCCGGAGTGTCTCGCGTCAGGATGCTCATCCCTTGGGCTGCTGTGCCGGAGCCTCCTCGGGTTTCACCACCACCTCGGGCAGCACGTCCACCGCCGGCTCCCACCAGGGCTCGCCGGGCGTGAACGCCTCCCCTTCATGAGTGCACGGAGCCGCGACGTGGTCCTTCCCATACATGGGCTTGCCCCGGTGCCTCGCCCGGTGGAGCGGATAGATCTGCGCGCAGACCTTGCAGAAGCGGCCGATCGTCCGCCCCCGCCGCTCTTCGGGGAGCTGGCTTTCGGGGGCTGCATGTGGAGCTCGGTAGACCATGATCGCTCCCCAAGTCTACCGCGCCGCGAGGAGCTCGGAGCGGGAGAAGAAGAAAGAAAGCTCGATCGCGGCGTTCTCGGGCGAGTCCGAGCCGTGGATCGCATTGCGCTCGATCGACGTGCCGTACAGCTTGCGCACCGTCCCCTCCTCGGCCTTCGAAACGTCCGTGGCGCCCATCACCTGCCGGAGCTGGGGAACCGCGTTCTCCCGCTCGAGCGCCACCGGAATGACCGGTCCGCTCATCATGAACTCGACCAGGCTGCCGTAGAACGGCCGCTCCTTGTGGACCTCGTAGAACGCCCGCGCCTGCGCCTCGGTCAGCCGGATCTGCTTCAACGCCCGGATCTTGAAGCCCTCTTTCTCCAGGTGGGCGAGCACCTTGCCCGCGTTGCCGGCCTCGACGGTGTCCGGCTTCAGAATCGCCAGAGTCATATCCATGAAAACGGTCTCCTCAGAATAGTTAAGTCTCTTCGGGTCCTTCCAGGACCTCGATGTCACCTTCCGCCCCTTCGATGCGGAACGCCGTCCCCACCACCTCGACCACGCCCTCCGGTCCGATCAGCACGGCCGAGCTCGAAGGGATGCCGAGCCCGAAGCGGACGCCCGCTCCGGCGAGCATCTTGCGCAGCCGCCGGTCGTGCGCCGGATCGAAGTTCGGCTCCACCACCCCGTCCGGCACCCAGCCGAAGCCGGGGATCAGGTCCCCCTTGAAAATGCTGCGGGCCAACCGCCCCGCGCACTGGGATGCAGCCGCGATCGTCACCACCACCCCGCCGTCCAGGATCTTCCGGGCCAGCGCCTCGGCCGCCGGAGTGTCCTCGATCGCCTCCAGAAGGTGGTCCGGCACTCCGCCGCCGAGATAGACCGCCGCGACGTCCCGGATCCGCTCCGAGTTGCGGCCGCGGCGGCCGTCCCGCGAGCGGTAGATGGGGATGATCTCCACCTCCCGCCCGAAAGCCTCTTCCATGTACTCCGCGAAATGGCGGGGATAGTCGTTCGACCCCGAAGCCGCCGGAATGAACCCGATCGGCCCCGGAGGCGCCTTCGCGATCCAAACGCGATCGGCCTCCTCCGTCTCCCCGAAGCTGAACTCGCCACCTCCGAGGAGGGCGTGCCAGCCCCGGGAGGGCATGGGGATGATGTTGTCCGCCATCGCCATTCCTTGCTCCGTCTTTCCCCCACCCGAAGACCCTCACCCCTAGCCCCTCTCCCACCCCCTCCCTTCCACCGGGAGAGGGGAACCCTTCTCCGCCTTCTTCCCTGCCGCGCTCCCTCTCCCGGAAGGCTGGGAGGGGGCTGGGAGAGGGTTGGGGTGAGGGCCCGGGGCCGAAGGTCCCGGGGCTTTTACCGCCCCAACGCCTTCGCGATCGTCTCGCCCAGCTTCGCCGGCGACTCGACCACGTGAATCCCCGCGGCGCGCATGGCGTCGAACTTCTCGGCCGCCGTGCCCTTGCCGCCGGAAATGATGGCGCCCGCGTGGCCCATGCGGCGTCCCGGGGGAGCGGTGCGGCCGGCGATGAAGCCGGCGACCGGCTTCTTCAGGTTCTCCTGGATCCAGGCCGCGGCCTCTTCCTCGGCCGTGCCGCCGATCTCGCCAATCATCACGATGCCCTCGGTCTGCGGATCGGCCGCGAACTGCTCCAGGACGTCGATGAAGTTCGTGCCGTTGATCGGATCGCCGCCGATGCCCACGCAGGTCGACTGCCCGAGCCCGAGGTTCGAGAGCTGCCAGACCGCCTCGTAGGTGAGCGTGCCCGAGCGGGAGACCACGCCGATTCCGCCCTGCTTGTGGATGTGGCCCGGCATGATGCCGATCTTCGCCATGCCCGGCGAGATCACGCCCGGGCAGTTGGGGCCGACGAGCCGCGTCGGATGATCGCGGAGGAAGGCCTTGACCTTCAGCATGTCCGCCACCGGAATGCCTTCCGTGATGCAGACCACCAGCTCGATCTCCGCCGCGGCGGCCTCCATGATGGCGTCGGCGGCAAAAGGCGGCGGCACGAAGATCATCGACGCGTTGGCGCCGGTCGCCTCGCGGGCCTCGGCCACCGAGTCATAGACCGGAATGCCCTCGACCGTCTCCCCGCCCTTGCCGGGGGTCACGCCGGCCACCACCTTGGTTCCGTAATCGCGGCAGCCGAGGGCGTGGAACGTCCCCTCCTTGCCGGTGATGCCCTGCACGAGCAGGCGCGTGTCGTTGTCCACCCAGATCGCCATGGTCCTACGCTCCTCCCTTCGCCGCGGCCACCACCTTCTCGGCGGCGTCGGCCATGTCCTTGGCCACGATGAACGGGAACGGCGCCTCGCTCAGGATGCGCCGCCCCTCCTCCACGTTCGTCCCCTCGAGGCGCACCACCACCGGCAGGTTCACGTTGCCGAGCTCCTCGATGGCGCCCACCACGCCTCTGGCGATCCGGTCCGTCCGGGCGATGCCGCCGAAGATGTTGATGAGGACGGCCTTCACGTTGGGGTCCGAAACCAGGATGCGGAACGCGTTCTTGACCGCCTCCTGGGAGGCGCCGCCGCCCACGTCCAGGAAGTTGGCCGGCTCGCCGCCATAGAGCTTGATGATGTCCATCGTCGCCATGGCGAGGCCCGCGCCGTTGACCATGCAGGCGATGTTGCCGTCCAGCTTGATGTAGTTGAGATTGAACTTGCTCGCCTCGACCTCGAGCGGGGCCTCCTCGGCCAGGTCGCGCATCTCGAGGACGTCCTTGTGGCGGAAGAGGGCGTTGTCGTCGAAGTTCATCTTGGCGTCGAGCGCCATCACGTCGCCGCCGCCGGTCACCATCAAGGGGTTGATCTCGGCGAGGGACGCGTCGGTGTCCGCATAGGCGTTGACGAGCCCGCTCACGAGCTTCGCCGCCTTGGCCGCCGTCGCGCCTTTGAGCCCCAGCCCGCGCGCCACGGCCCGGGCCTGGAAGGGGATGATGCCGAGCGCGGGCTCGACCGCCTGGCGGAAGATCGCCTTGGGGTCCTTCGCCGCCACCTCCTCGATGTCCATGCCGCCCTGGGACGAGGCCATGAGCACGTGCTTGCCCTGGGCGCGGTCCAAGGTGATCGAGAGGTAGAGCTCCTGGGCGATGTCCGCCGTCTCCTCGATC
>DATEIO010000209.1:0-15764 GCA_035278895.1 Thermoanaerobaculia bacterium
CGTCCTTGACCCAAAGCGCTCCTTAGTGCTCTTCTCTTCCATGGCGGCGTCTCCTTCCTTGCCGGATTCCCCGGCGGTCTTGGTCGACCGGAAGATTACGCCGCCTTCACGTCATTTCCACACTTCTTGAGGGTACCTCAAGAGAACGTGCCCGTTGCATAACCATAGAGCAGAACCTTGACCATCATCCGGGGCTCGAAGGGTCTGTTGCGACGACCATCTCCCTCATAGGGCTCGTAAAACGCGCTCAGATCCAGATTGTCCACGGTGTCAGAGATGAAGTAGGCCAAGTGGCCCTCGGGGAGCCAGTCGCGAGGAGAAGAGGGAAACAGGATGCTCTGTTCCGGAGTGTAGCGACGGAAGGTTGTTGCCATGAGGGTATTCTACCGCATGAACGCGATGTACCCTCACCTAAAAGGATCGGGCGGAACCAGGAGACCTGGTCCCGCCCTCATTTCCTGCCGCGCAGGCTCCTAGGCCCTACCTTCAACGGCACCTCGTGCGCCGGCTGCCACTCGACACCGGTCTCCGGTGGGGTGAGCACCGTCACCGAACTGCGCGCGGGGCACCTGCAGAACGGCAACTTCGTCGCCGCCACCGCCTTTGTCAACTTCGGCCAGGAGCCGATCCCGAATCGCTCCCTGATCAACCTGGACGCGATCTGTCCGGCCGCTCAGGAAACTCTCACCAACGCAGATCCCATCCGGGCGCTCCGGCTCACCGTGAACGTCCTGGGCGACGGCTATGTCAGTGCGATCAACGGCAGAACCCTACAGGCAATCGGGAACAACCAGCCCGTAGGCATGCAGGGCTCGGTTGTCTTGATGACCGAAAACGGATTGAGAAACCGCACGGGCCGGTTCGGCTGGAAGGACCAGCACGCGAGCCTGCTCGCCTTTAACGCCGACGCCTACCTGAACGAGATGGGGATCTCGAACCGGATGAGCCCAAACCAGGACGACGTCACCCACCAGTGCGACACGGTGCCCGATCCTGAGGACGTTGACGATGACATTGACGTCTTTATGCGCTTCATCCAGGCCACCAAGGCGCCCCCGCGCGATACGGCCCTCGCAGCGACCGCCGCCGCCCAGGCCGGCTCCCAGCTCTTCGATCAGATCGGCTGCAGCATCTGCCATGTCCGCACCATCGTGACAGCGCCTCCGGGAGAGGTCCATGCGGATGGACCTGTCCCCGACTGTCTGGGCAACAAGATCATCCACCCGTTCAGTGACTTCCTGCTCCACGACATCGGTACGGGTGACGGCATCGTCCAGACCGGTGGTCAGGGCACCCGGCTCAAAATGCGCACAGCGCCGCTTTGGGGCTTGCGCACTCACCCCTTGTTCATGCACGACGGCGGCTCGTCGACGATCTCCGATGCCATCCAGCGGCACGGCGGCCAGGCGGGAACGGTCCGCACCCAGTTCAACAGCCTGAGCGCCACCCAGAAGCAGCAAGTCCTCACCTTCCTCAACTCGCTCTAAGCCAGGACGGCTCGGCGAGGGAGTCAATCCGGCTCCCTTGCCGAGCCGCGCGCGGAGCGGAGGGCGCCCGGAGCTCTCATCCCGCACACCTGGCGAACTTTCTGCATGCCTGAAGCCCCCGGGGGGGCCGCTGTCTGAAGTCCAAGCCTGTCCTACAGTCCTATGAGTAGAAGCACTGATGTTTCAGGGATTGAAAAGCTTTCTTCTTTCCCGACCCACGATCTCCGCTCCATCGCGTTCGACGCCCTTCCGGCCCACATCGCCCTGCTCGACTCCCGGGGGATCATCCTGGAGGTCAACGAAGCCTGGCGTCGCTTCGCGATCGACAACGGGTTTCGCGGCGAGAGCCTGGGAGTGGGAGACGACTATCTCGCGGTGTGCGCGAATTCCTGCGGCGAAGGGCGCGAGGACGCGGAAGACGTCGCGGCGGGAATCCGGGACGTGCTCTCCGGGGCCTCCGGGCGCTTCGAGATGGAGTACCCCTGCCACACGGACGGCCAGAGGCGCTGGTTCCGGTTGATGGTGACCCCGCTGCCGGGGGAGCCGCGGAGCGGGGCGGTCGTCATGCACGTGGACGTGACGGCCCGCCGGCTGGCCGAGGAGCGCCTGGCACTCCTGTCGGACGCCGCGGCCCGGCTGCTCCTGCACGAGAGGCCCCGGGAGCTGCTGCGGGATCTGTTCGGCGAGATCTCGCGCCAGCTCGACCTGGAGGTCTATTTCAACTTCCTCGTCCACCCTTCGGGGGAGCACCTGGTCCTCGACTCCTTTGCCGGAATTCCCGAGGACGTGGCGGCGTCGCTCGAGAGGCTGGATTTCGGCCAGGCGGTCTGCGGGAGGGTCGCCCTCGAGCAGAAGGGCCAGGTCGTGGAGAGCGTCCAAGGACGCTGCGACGGGATGACCTCCCTCATCCGGTCGTTCGGGATCCAGGCTTACTTCTGCCACCCGCTGATCGCGCGGGACCGGCTCCTGGGGACGCTCTCGTTCGGGACCCGGCGCCGGGAGCGCTTCGCACCGGACGAGCTGGAGCTGATGCGGACGGTCGGCGACCAGGTGGCGGTGGCGCTCGAACGGGTGCGGCTTATCGACGAGCTGACCGAGCGCGGCCGGGAGGCGGAGCAGGCGCGGGCGGAGGCGGTGGCGGCGACCCAGGCCAAGGACGAGTTCCTGGCCGCCCTGAGCCACGAGCTGCGCACGCCGCTCACCCCGGTGCTGCTCACCGCCCACGCGCTCGCGGCCGATCCCCGGCTGCCGGCCGACCTGAAGCCGGAGCTTGAAAGGATGCGGCGGAACATCGATTTCGAGGCCCGGCTGATCGACGACCTCCTGGATCTGACGCGGATCGCCCGCGGCAAGCTCGAGATCCAGCCCGAGGTGGCCGACGTGCACGGCCTGCTCGAGCACGTGGTGGCGATCAGCGGCGGGGCTTTCGCGGACAAGGGAATCCGGCCACGGCTGGAGCTCTCTGCAGAAGAGAGCCGCGTCTGGGGCGATCCCGCCCGGCTGGAGCAGATCTTCTGGAACCTGCTGAGCAACGCCGCCAAGTTCACGGACCGCGGGGGAGACGTCCTCATCCGTACAGACAACGACGCGGCTGGAAATCTGGCGGTGCGGGTGATCGACACGGGGATCGGCATCGATCCCGCGACTCTCTCCCAGATCTTCGACGCGTTCGAGCAGGGGGGAGCCCAGGTGACCCGCCGTTTCGGGGGGCTCGGCCTGGGGCTCGCCATCTCGAAAGCCCTGACCGGTCTCCACGGAGGCCTGATCGAAGCCGAGAGCGGGGGGCGGGGCCGGGGCGCCGCGTTCACGGTCCTCCTGCCGGCCGTCTCCGGGACGCCCGCGGGCGATCCGGCGGGGGAGCGCCGCCTCTCCGGGCCGGCGCGTTCCCGGCACATTCTCCTCGTCGAAGACCACGCCGACACGGCGGAGGCCGTGGCCGACTTCCTGCGCAGCGCGGGTCACCGGGTGACCCTGGCCGGGAGCGTCCGGGAGGCGCTCTCCCGCGCCCGGGAGGCCCAGGAGAGGCGGGGAGACGACGCGATCGACCTCGTGGTCAGCGATCTCGGGCTGCCGGACGGCAGCGGGCTCGACATCATGCCCGAGCTCAAGGAGCGCTATGGCCTGCCGGGGATCGCCCTGTCGGGCTACGGCATGGAGGAGGACGTCCGGAGGAGCCGGGAGGCCGGGTTCGAAATCCACATTACGAAACCCGTGATCCCCCAGATCCTTTCCGAGGCGATCGAGAGGGCGGGCGGGGACCGCTCCTGACGGAACGTTTTCCTTCGATCCCGCTCTCGTGGTACCGTCCCGGCGCTCATGCGCCGAATCCTGAAGATCGGGCTTCTCGCTCTCGTGCTCCTCGCCATCCTGGGGCACGTCTTCTACTGGTACTGGCCCCGGGAGCGGGCGGCGGCGCCGGAGCCCGGCGGGCTGCCGGCGCGGCTTCTCGCCTCGGGCGCGTACGACGCCTGCCTCTGGGCGCCGTACCCGCACCAGAACCTGGGGGTCCTCTCGGGCGAGGTGGAGGACGGCTCGGCGTATCTGGCGGCCGTGGCGCGGGTGGCGGAGGTGCCGCCGCCGGTCCTGCCGTCCTTCGGGCCGTTCGCGGTGCCTCCGGCTTCGGAGGTCACCGCCTGCTCGGACCTCTCGGGCGACCGCTTCGTGCTGGTGGCCCGCGTCTACCCGGCGCTCGCGTCCGTGGCCCGGCTCTCCGGGCGGATCGCGGGCAATCCCTGGCTTGAAGGGGGGGAGATCCGGGATTCCGAGGGGCGGACGAACGAGGTCGTGGAGCGGGTCCTCCGGGTGGAGTGGCGGGACGGGTTCTGGATGGTGAGCGGTGGCGGTCCGGTCCCGGATCTCTCCGCGGCGGCGCCGGCCGGTCCGCCGCTGCCGCCGAGCCTGGGAATCGTGCGGCTGGAGCAGGAGGTCTCGGAGTTTCCGGCGGGGGACTACCTGCTGCAGCGGCGGGATGGGGACCTGGAGCTGACGCTCGCGGGGAGCGGTCCGGCCCCTGAGCGGCCGGACTTCGGCGGCGAGCTACTGCCCGTGCTCCTCGCGGTCGCGGGTCCGTCCTGGCCGGCTGCGGAGGCGAAGCCGCTGCCTCCCGCGGCGTTCCTGCTGTTCGATCCCGAGTCGGTCGAGGGCATTCAGGCCGGTCCGTTCGGGCGGCTGCCGGGGGCGGCGATCCTCCATCCGCCGGGCAAGGAGCGCTGGCGGCTGCCGGCGCAGGGGATCGCGGGGCTCCTCTCGGAGCGGCTCCACCGGGGGAATTCCGCCGGGTGGCGGGTTGTTGCGCTCGACGCCGGGAGCCTCGCGCGCGCCAGATCGCTGGCGCCCGGGATCTCTTCCCTGACCCCTCCTGTGGGGGACGGCCCCGACGGGCGGCTGGTCCTGGGCCTCTGGCTCCAGCCCCGTCCCGCCGTGCGCCTCGTCGCCCAGACGCGCAAGATCCTCGAAAAGATTCCCCTGGTGGACCGCGCCCAGGTGCAGCGCTGGCGGGACTGGGAGAGGATTCTGGCGCCGCTTTCCCCCTGCGAGGAGGTATCGCTCGCCGCGACCCAGTCGCCCGCGTCGTTCCGTCTCCGGTTCCACGCCTGCGACTGACGGCCCGATTGACAGCGGGGAGGGAATCCCTTAGCCTTCGCGTTTGCCCCGGTTGGAGGCTGGCATCCGTATGCGAATTTGGCTGGATCAGGTTCAGGAAGAGCCATTCAACTGGGACGAGACTCAGAGCGTTTCCGTAGAGAGCCTGGACCGCCCCGAGATTCTGGAGCTCGCTCCGGTCCGGTGGCGCGGACAGGTGCTGTTCGCCGACCCCGGGTACTTCTTGAGGGCGCGTCTCTCCTACGAGCAGACCCTGAGCTGCAACCGGTGCTTGAAGCCGATCGTCGAGCCCGTCGACACGAACGTCGAGCTCATGATCCTGGTGGAGCGCCAACACGAGTCCGGGGGCGAGCACGAGCTCCACGAGCAGGACATGGGCATCCTCTATCTCGGGGACGAGATCCTCGAGACGGACCCGATCCTCGTGGAGCAGCTCCAGTTGAACGTCCCCATGAAGCCGCTCTGCCGGCCCGACTGCCAGGGGCTCTGCCCCGTGTGCGGGGCCGACAGGAACGCCGGCGCCTGCTCCTGCGAGGAGACTTCGAGCGACCCCCGTTGGGCGGCGCTCGCGGCCTTGAAGAGCAAGCTGGCCGGCGAAGAGAAGTGAACACCGATTGACGAGGCTCGACGACCATGCCGAATCCGAAACGACGCCATTCCAAGGCCCGCCGCGACAAGCGGCGCGCTCACGACGCTCTCGCGCGTCCCGCCACTTCGACCTGCCCGAACTGCGGTGAGGTCAAGCTGCCGCACCGCGCCTGCTCGCACTGCGGGCACTACCGCGGCCGGCAGGTGATCGAGGGCAAAGAGACCCTGTAGCACGCCGAGCTCCTCCTGGCCGGGCCGTGAGCGGTCGACCGGGTTCCGAGCATGCCAATCGCCGTCGACGCCATGGGTGGAGACTACGCGCCGCAGAGCGCGGTGGAGGGCGCCGTCCGCGCCGCCGCCGAGGACGGCGCGTCGGTCATCCTCGTCGGGGACCGCGCCCGGGTGGAGGCGGAGCTGCGCAAGCACGGCGGCGACGCCTCCGGCCGGATCGAGGTGGTCCACGCCGAGGAGGTCGTGGGCATGGACGAGCCCGCGATCACGCCGATCCGCAAGAAGCGGCGCTCGTCGATCCGCCTCTGTGCCGAGCTGGTCAAGGACGGCCGGGCCCAGGCGCTGGTGACCGCCGGCAACACCGGGGCGGCCATGATCGCCGCCAAGATGGTGATCGGCACGGTCGCCGGGGTGGACCGGCCGGCACTCGCCGCGGTGCTCCCGAACCAGAAGGGGAGAACGGTGCTGCTCGACGTGGGAGCCAACGTGGACGTCAAGCCCATCCACCTGCGCGAGTTCGCCGTCATGGGCCACTTCTACGCCCAGGAGGTGATCGGCACCCCCTCGCCGCGGATCGGCCTGATGTCGATCGGCGAGGAGGAGGGCAAGGGAACGGAGCTGACCCGCGAGGTCTTCAAGGTGCTCAAAACCACGGGCTTGAATTTCGTCGGCAACGTCGAGGGGCGGGACGTGTTCAACGGCACGGTGGACGTGATCGTGTGCGACGGCTTCGTAGGGAACGTGGTGCTCAAAAGCGCCGAGGCCCTGGCCGAGTTCATCCTGAAGATGCTGCGCACCGAGATCGAGTCCTCCCCCCGTGCCAAGATGGGCTACGTCATGGCGAAGCCGGCCTTCGACCGCTTCCGCCAACGCACCGACTACAGCGAGTATGGCGCCGCTCCCCTGCTGGGGATCAACGGCGGCTGCTTCATCGGCCACGGGCGGTCGAACGCCCGGGCCGTCCAGAACGCCATCCGGCGGGCCCTGGAGTTCTCGACCGCCCAGCTCGACCGGAAGATCCGCGACAAGATCGCCGAGCTCCACAGCCAGGAGGACCGGCTGCTCGGCACGGACCAGGAGGCCGAAGCCGGATGAGCCTCGCGGCAAAGAAGATCGCTTTCATGTTCCCCGGCCAGGGCTCGCAGAAGGTGGGCATGGGCCGGGTGTGGGCCGACGCCTCGGACGCGGCGCGGCGCACCTTCGAGGAGGCCGACCACGCGCTCGGCTTCCCCCTCTCCCGGCTCTGCTGGGAGGGGCCGGAGGAGGAGCTGAACCTGACGGCCAACACCCAGCCGGCCCTGGTGGCCGCGTCGATCGCCGTCTACCGGGCCCTCTCCGAGCTTGCCCCGGAGCTCCGCCCCGTGGCGGTCGCCGGACACAGCCTGGGTGAGTATTCGGCCCTGGTGGCCGCGGGCGCCCTCGATTTCGCCGACGCCCTGCGGCTCGTGCGCCGGCGCGGGCAGCTCATGCAGGAGGCCGTGCCGGTGGGCGTCGGGGCCATGGCCGCGATCATCGGCATGGACGTCGAGACGATCACGGCCATCACCGAAGAGGCCGCCCAGGGGGAGGTCTGCACGGTGGCGAACCTGAACGGGCCCGCCCAGACCGTGATCGCCGGCCACAAGAGCGCGGTCGACCGCGCCGTGGCGCTGGCGAAAGAGCGGGGAGCCCGCAAGGCCACGCTCCTCGCGGTCTCCGCTCCTTTCCACTCGCCGCTCATGCGGCCGGCCCGGGAGGGGATGGAGGGACCGCTCTCCGAGACCCCGTTCCGGGATCCGGCCGTGCCCGTGGTCTCGAACGTGGACGCGGCGCCCGTGACGGCCGGAGCGGCGGCCAAAGACGCGCTCGTGAGGCAGATCGACAGCCCGGTCCGCTGGGTGGAGTCGGTCCTGTGGATGGAAGACCAGGCGGGCGTTCAGGCGTTCGTGGAGGTGGGGCCGGGCACGGTGCTCGCGGGCCTCACGCGGCGGATCGCCAAGGCGGCCTCGGCCACCGGGATCGCGGACCCCGACCAGCTCAGGAAGCTCTTGACCGAGGACGCGGGAGGAGAGGGCTGATGTTCCGACTCGACGGCAAGACGGCGCTGGTGACCGGCGCCTCCCAGGGGATCGGCGAGGGGATCGCGCGCCTCCTCGCGCAGCAGGGCGCCCGCGTGGTGCTCGCCGCCCGCAATCAGGAGAAGCTCGAGGCCCTGGCGGCCGGGATCGGCGGCAGCGTGCACCCTCTGGTCTTGGATGTCTCGCAGCCCGAGACCTTCGGCGAGAAGCTCAAGGGGCTGCCGGAGGACTTTGCCGGGATCGACATCCTGGTCAACAATGCCGGGATCACCGCGGACAACCTGCTCGCCCGCATGTCGCTCGAAGACTGGGAAAGGGTGCTCCGCACCAACCTGACGGGCGCCTTCGCTCTCACCCGCGAGGTCGTGCGGGGGATGATGAAGAAGCGCTGGGGGCGGGTGATCAACGTCTCGTCCGTGGTGGGCCTGATGGGCAACGCGGGGCAGGCGAACTACGCGGCCTCGAAGGCGGGGCTGATCGGCTTCAGCAAGTCGCTCGCGAGAGAGCTCGGGAGCCGCAACATCACGGTCAACGTGGTGGCGCCCGGCTACATTGAGACGGCGATGACGGAGGCCCTCCCCGAGAAGTCGCGGGAGGAGCTGACCTCGGCCATCGCCTTGAAGCGCCTGGGCAAGGTCGACGACGTGGCCTGGGCCGTCCTCTTCCTCGCGAGCGAGGAGGCGGGCTACATTACTGGCCACGCGCTCAACGTATCGGGCGGGCTGTATATCTAAAGAACCAGCATGGACTCCTGGAGGAGCTTTGTGCTAGAACCCCACATCGTGCCCGGGCGTGCCCGGGCCGGCCAAGATCAAGGAGGGAATCACCCATGGCGGTAGCGGATCGGGTCAAGAGCATCATCGTCGAGCAGCTCGGCGTGGACGAGGAAGAGGTCACCCTGGAGGCGAGCTTCACGGACGACCTGGGAGCGGACTCCCTGGACATCGTGGAGCTGGTCATGGCCTTCGAGGAGGAGTTCGGGATCGAGATCCCGGACGAGGAGGCCGAGAAGATCAGCAACGTGCGCGAGGCGGTGGAGTACATCCAGAACAACGCCGGGGACCAGAACTAGGGTCTCTCCGGAAACCACCAACCAGCCTTAGCGTCATCCAGCCCTGATCTTGAGCTCGAGAAATCGCCGCCGCGTCGCCGTCACCGGGGTGGGCCTCGTGTCCCCTCTCGGGGTGGGGACCGCCGAGAACTGGAACGCCATCCTCGCAAGCCGGAGCGGCATCGGGTCCATCACCCGCTTCGACCCCTCGGAGTACCCGTCGCGCATCGCCGGCGAAGTCAAGGGGTTCGATCCGCTCGACTACGTCGACAAGAAGGACGTCAAGAAGAGCGACACCTTCATCCACTACGCGCTTGCGGCCTCCCGCTTCGCGCTGGAGGATGCCGGGTTCACGATCGACGACGGCAACCGCGACCGGGTGGGCGTCATCATCGGCTCGGGGATCGGCGGCCTGCCGCTGATCGAGTCGATGCACCGCGTCCTCCTGGAGAAGGGGCCGTCCCGCGTGTCGCCGTTCTTCATCCCCGGGCTGATCGTCAACATGGCCGCCGGACAGGTGTCGATCCACTACGGCGCGCGGGGGCCGAACACCGCTCCCGCGACCGCCTGCACCACGGGCGCCCACGCCGTGGGGGATGCCTTCCGGCTCATCCAGTACGGGGAAGCCGACGCCATGATCGCAGGCGGCGCCGAGGGGGTCATCACCCCGCTCGCCGTGGCCGGATTCTGCGCCATGCGGGCGCTCTCCCACAGCTTCAACGACCAGCCGGAGAAGGCCTCCCGCCCGTGGGACGTCCATCGCGACGGCTTCGTGATGGGCGAGGGCGCGGGGATCGTGTTCCTGGAGGAGCTGGAGTCGGCCAAGGCGCGCGGCGCGAAGATCTACGCCGAGATGGTGGGCTACGGCATGAGCGCCGACGCCTACCACATCTCGGCCCCGCATCCGGACGGAGACGGCGCCGTACGCGTCATGCAGGCGGCGCTCAAGGACGCCGGCCTTTCTCCCGAGGCCATCGGCTACATCAACGCCCACGGCACTTCGACGCCCCTGGGCGACCTCTCCGAGGTGCGGGCGGTCAAGACGGTGTTCGGCGACCACGCCTACAAGCTCGCGGTCTCCTCGACCAAGTCGTCCACCGGCCACCTTCTCGGAGCGGCCGGGGGTCTCGAGATGGGCTTCCTGGCGCTCGCCGTCCGCGACCAGGTCCTTCCCCCCACGCTCAACCTGGACGAGCCGGGAGAGGACTGCGATCTGGACTTCGTCCCCCACAAGGCCCGGAAGGCCGAGCTGGCCTACGCCCTCTCCAACTCCTTCGGCTTTGGCGGGACGAACGGGGCGATCATCCTGAAGCGGTACGAAGGCGACTGAAGCCGGCTACAGATTCGCTCTTCCAAACACCTTTCAATGCGAAGGGACCGGTGCATGGGGCACCGGTCTTGCCGTACCGGGAGGTGGTTGTGAAGAAGATCGCGCTTTTGGCCTGCCTCTGTCTTACCCTCGCCCTCGCCGCGTTCCCCGTCCTGGCTGGAGAGACGTCCGCGCAGCCGGCCTGTCCGGTTTCCGTCGAGGAGCTCGCGGCGAAGCTGGCGAGCCTCGAGGCCGACCAGTCCTTTGTCGAGCTCGCTTTGCCGGCCCTGGACCCCATGCAGGGCGCCGTCTACAAGTCGATCGACAGCGGCATCTGCTGCAGCGCCGGCTGCCCGGCGGTCTCCGGCTATGTCTCGTTCTGCGGCTCCGCCTCCTGCCCGAACGGCACCACCTGCCTCTACCGCCGGAAGTAGGACGGATCGGCGGGCGCTTCCGGGCGCCCGCCTACCTCTCTCTCCGCACCTCGACGTCCTCGATCTCCACCTGCTGCAGCTCCCGTTCGAAGAAGTCGGCCATCTTCGCGTAGAAGTGGCGGGAGGAGGCGCCGCGGATGCCGTGGTTCTGGCCGGGGTAGAACGCCTGCTCGAACGGCAGGCCGGCCGCAATCAGCGCGTCGCTCATCACCACCGAGTTCTGCGGGTGGACGTTGTCGTCGGCCAGGCCGTGGACGATGAGGAGACTGTCCTTGAGGTTGGCGGCGTGGGTGATAGGGGAGGAGAGACGGTAGCCCTCCGCGTTGTCCTTGGGATCGTCGAGGTAGCGCTCGGTCCAGATCGAGTCGTAGAGCCGCCAGTCGGTGACCGGGGCGCCCGCCACTCCGGCCTTCCAGACGCCGGGGCGGTTCAACAGGCAGTAGAGGGTGTTCGTCCCGCCGCCGGACCAGCCCCAGAGGCCGATCCGGGAGGCGTCGACCCAGGGAAGGGTTTTCAGGTAGTCGACCCCGGCGAGCTGCCCCGCGAGGTTCACCTCTCCGAAGCGGCGGTGGTCGCGGTCCTCGCCTTTCTTGCCGAAGAACAGGGAGGACTGGTTGTCGACGGAGAAGGAGACGAAGCCGCGCTGGGCCATCCATTTCTGCCAGAGACCGCGCTGGCCCCAGCCGTTGGCCACCACCTGGGAGTTGGGGCCCCCGTAGTGGTAGACGATCACGGGATAGCGGCGGGAGGGGTCGAAGCCCTCGGGTTTGAGCAGGCGCGCCGGAAGGCGGGAGCCGTCCGGGCCGGGGATCGAAAGGTACTCCCACTTCGGCAGGGGCGCGAGATCCGCCTTGGGCGGGGCTGAAGGGAGAGCGACCTTTCCGCCGTCCGCCTTCCTGACCTCGGCTGTGGGCGCGCTGTCTCCGTCGCTCCAGCCGTGCACCCAGGCGCCGGTTTTCTCGGAGACCACGGCCACGTGGGTGCCCGGCTCGGCCGTCAGCACCTCCCACCCCTCACGGTCCAGGCGGACACGGGCCACGTGCCGGTCAGTGGGCCCGAGGCCGTCCGTGCGGAAGGCGGTGACCACGGCCCAGTCCCCCTTCTCCGAGACCCCGTCGAGCGAGGTGACGGCCCAGCCTTCGGGAGTCACCGTGCGCACGGCCTTCCCGTCCGCTCCATGGAGGTCGAGACGCCGCCAGCCGCTCCGCTCGGAGCCCCAGAGGAAGCGGCCGTCCGGGAGAAAACGGAAGTCCCTGCCGAGATTGACCCAGGTGGGCCAGGTCTCTTCCGCCAGGGGAGCGCAGGCGCCGTCGGCCGGCTGGCAGCGGAGGAGGTCGAGGCGGGTCTGGTCGCGGTTCAGCCGCTGGATCGCGACCGCGTCCCCGCCCGGCGCCCAGTCCACGCGGGCGAGGTAGGCATCCGGATCGCCGGTCTCCATCCACGTCGTCTTGCCCGTCGCAAGCTCGAGCACGCCCACCTTCACCCGGGGGTTGGCCGTGCCGGCCTTGGGGTACTTCTGCCAGCGGACCTTGGGGTAGACCGGGGAGTCGTCCACGAGAGGGTAGGCGTCGACCGGCTCTTCCTCGAAGCGGTAGTAGGCGATGCGGGAGCCGTCCGGGCTCCACCAGAAGCCCTGCGCCTCGCGGTCCCAGATCTCCTCCCAGTAGACCCAGTCGGTGATGCCATGAAGGATCTCGTTCTCCTTGCCGCCGGTGGTGAGCGCCGTCTCCTTCTTTGTGGCCAGGTCGATCAGGTGGAGGTCGAAGTCGCGGACGAAGGCCACCTTCGAGCCGTCCGGGGAGAGCTGGGGGATCTCCTCCTCGGCCTCCGTCTCGGTCAGCCGCCACAGGGACCGGCGGGCGGGCCGGTAGAGATAGAGGTCCCCCTTGGAGGCGAGGAGCAGGGCGTCGCCCTGCGGAGACCAGGAATACTCGTCGACGGCGAGCTTCTCCTCCTGGCCGGCCAGCTGGCCGAGGTCGGCCATCCGCGCCAGGATCTCGCTCTTCCCCGTGGCCGGATCGAGGAGAAAGAGGGCCTCTTCCTTGCCGTCCCCCTTCTCGTCCCAGACGTAGCTCAGGCGGCCGTCGGGCGCCCAGGCGGTCTGGCCGGGCCTTCGGCCGGCGACGGCGGGATCGAAGACGTCGTCCAACGTGAGCTTCTTCGCGGTCTGGGCGGCGGCGGCGGTAGCCAGGGCAGCGAGGCAGCAGGTGAGGAGGAGTGAGCGCATGCGCGGAAGTCTATCGCTGAAACCTTCTCTCGGGCGGGGTCGTACTGTGCCTGGATGGAATGAAGATGAGGATGGAGGACAACCCGTCATGAACACGACAAGACGAGCGACCGCAACTGCCGCGGTGCTGATGCTTGCGGCCGGCTTGGCGCCCGCCGCGTTCGCCGCCCCCCAGACCCGGGCTTTCCGCCAGGCGTTCCCGATGGGAGGGACGATCCGGCTCGCCAACCTCGCCGGCCGCGCTGAGCTGGTGCGCGGCCAGGGCAAGGAGGTCGTCATCGAGGCGACCGTCCACGCCGACGCGGGTGGCGAGACCCAGAAGCTGCTCCAGGGCATGAAGTGGGTGAAGAGCCGCGACCGCGAGGGGCACGAAGAGTGGGCGCTCTCCTACCCGGTCGAGAAGCACCGCGCCTTCGTCTACCCCCGGAAGAACACGGAGGATTCCGCGCCCGCGTTCCTGTCGTTCCTCGACATGAGCCAGACCTCGACCACCTACCGGGGCGAGAAGGTCAAGGTCTACTCCCGCCCGCACGGGGGGGCCCCCACGCTCTACGCGGACCTCCGGATCTCGCTGCCCGCGGGGAGCGACGTGGTCTTCCGCAACGCCATCGGCGTGGTGCGCGGCGGGGACCTGGAAGGCAAGCTCTCGGTGAAGACCGGCAGCGGCGACGTGCAGATCGCCTCCTACGCCGGCCGGCTGACCGTGGACACGGGCTCGGGCGACGTGGTCGTGGGCGCCGCCCGGGGCGAGACCTCGGTCGACACGGGCTCGGGCGACGTGGTCGTCAAGCGCCTGATCGGCAACGGCTCGATGGACACGGGCTCGGGCGACGTGGTGGTCGAGAACGTCTCCGCCGGCAAGCTCGCGGTGGACACGGGCTCGGGCGACGTGACGGTGCGCGAGGGCACGGCCGCCCACGTGCTGGCCGAGACCGGCTCCGGCAGCGTCCGGGTCGTCCGCGTGGAGCTCGAGGAGCTCGACGCCGACACGGGCTCGGGCGACGTCGTCCTCCAGGCCTCCCTCGCCAAGGCGAAGCGGGTGACCGCCGAGACCGGCAGCGGCGACGTCGAGATCAAGGGCGGGCCGGACGCCTCCTTCGACATCTCCTCGACCCACGGCAGCGGCGAGCTCCAGGTGAACTACGCGGACGCGACGCTCAGAAAGTCGGGCAAGAAGGTCGTGGGCGCCAAGCGGGGCAACGGCCAGACCGTGATCCGGGTGGCGACCGGCAGCGGCGACTGCGTGATCAGCCCGCGGGACCGGTCCTGAAGATCCCTCCGGGGCGCCCGATCCGGGCGCCCCACCATCCCCTTACATCTTCCCGTAGTTCGGACCGCCTCCACCCTCCGGAGGCACCCAGGTGATGATCCCGTACGGGTCCATGATGTCGCACGTTTTGCAGTGCACGCAGTTGCTGGCGTTGATCTGCAGCCGCTGGCCCGTGGGGGAGCCGGCGTCGGGCACCATCTCGTAGACGGCGGCCGGGCAGAAGCGCTGGCAGGGGTTCGCGTACTCCACCGCGCAGTGGTAGATGCAGACGTCGGTGTCTGCCACGAGGAGGTGGACCGGCTGGTCCTCGTCGTGGGCGGTCCCTGAGTTGTAGACGTCGGCCAGGCGGTCGAAGGTGAGCTGGCCGTCGGGCCGGAGCGGCTCCGGCCTCTTGAGCTTCTGCCCCTCGGGGGTGTCCAACGGGATCATCCGCTCGTGGCCGGGCTTCGTGCCCACGCGGTCGAGCACGCCCCAGCCGCGGCCGCCGGTGACCAGGCCGAGACCCGCCTGGGCCATGCCGGCGACGAGACCGTGATCGAAGGCCTGGTGGAAGTTGCGCACCGGCCAGAGCTCTTCCTTGATCCAGGAGGACTCGATCTTCTCCCGGTAGACGGCGAGGCGCTCGGCGGTGGCGCCGCCGGCCCTCAAGGCCTCGAAGATCGTCTCGGCCGCGAGCATGCCCGACTTCATGCCGAGGTGGATGCCCTTGAGGCGCTGGCTGTTCAGCATGCCGGCCGAGTCGCCGATGATCAGGAAGCCGTCTCCGGAGACGCGCGGCATGGACCACCAGCCCCCCTCGGGGAGGGCCTTGGCGCCGTAGAAGCTCATCTTGCCGCCTTCGAGCAGCCGCGAGATCTCCGGGTGGGTCTTCATCCGCTGGAACTCGGCGTGCGGATCGAGGAGCGGGTTCTTGTAGTCGAGCCCCACGACCAGGCCGACGATCATCTGGTCGTTCTGCATGCCGTAGAGGAAGCCGCCGCCGAAGGTGTCGCGGTCGAGCGGCCAGCCCAGGGTGTGGAGCACCTCGCCGGGCGCGACCCGGCCGGGTGGCAGGTCCCAGACCTCCTTCAACCCGATCGCGTAGATCTGCGGGTTTTTCCCCTCCCACAGCCCGAAGCGGTCGTCGAGCTGCTTGACGAGCGTGCCGCGCGGCCCTTCTCCCAGCACCACGACCTGGGCGCGGATGTCGACTCCCGGCTCGTAGTTGGCCTTCTTCTTCCCCTCGTGGGAGATGCCCTTGTCGCCCGTGCGCACGCCCACCACCCGGCCGTCCTCGACCAGGGCGTGAGCGGCGGGGAACTCGAAGAAGATGTCCACTCCGGCGGCTTCCACCTTGGGGGCCATCCACTTCAGAAGCTTGCCGAGCGAGGCCACGTAGTTCCCCTCGTTTTCGAGCGGCGGAGGGATCGGGAGGGAGAAGCCCTTCTTCCCGGTCAGGAAGAGGAGCTTCTCGTGCTCGACCCGGCCCTCGAACGGGGCGGTCTTCCACTCCTCCGGGAAGAGCTCG
>DATEIO010000210.1:0-6676 GCA_035278895.1 Thermoanaerobaculia bacterium
CGGGGGGTTGCACACGAGGGCGGGTTGCCCTACAATCCGCTCTCCGCACGCGGTTTACCCCGTGCAGCCATAGCTCAACTGGATAGAGCGACAGACTACGGATCTGTAGGTTGGGGGTTCGACTCCTCCTGGCTGCACCACTTCTAAATCCCACTAAAAGAACTACTTAGCTCGATCCGCTTTCGCGGCTTGTGGACGCTCGTCTGAGGCCGGGGCGCAACAGGAACGAAGTTGTGGCCGGCTTTTCCGCCTCAGGACTGGCTTGTCGAGGGCGAGAAGATACCTTGATCTAGCGTGGGCTCGTGGCACTATGAATTCCGGCGGGGTGGGCAAGTGGCGGGACGAATACTCCGAGAGGCTTCGCGGTGCCCGAGTCGTCATCCTGCCCGACAACGACGATCCGGAACGCCATGCACAGAAAGTCGCTCAGCATCTTCAAGGCGTCGCCGCCGAGGTGCTCATCCTGGAGTTGCCGGGGCGCCGAAGATCGGGCAAGTAAAATGTTATAAACGCGCGCGCCGCCCGGCGCGGAGGGGGGAACACGAGCCGCCACGCCTTGGAGCCCACCAGGAGCGGTGGGTTCCGCGTCAAGGTGGCGGCGAAGGTTTTCCGGTCCTACTTCAGCCGTTCGCGCAGGTAAGGACACCGTGGCCACGGATCCAGTCCGAAAGACCGTAGATCTCGTGGATCAGGATCACCACCCTGTCTTGTCCCTGCGCTCAAGGTAGACGACCCAGGTGCGGATCGGCACCTCGCCCGAAGGCCGCTTTATATCCACCAATTCGCCGTGGCGTGGCGACTTCCAGGGCCGCCTTGGCCTGCAACTCGGAAGGGGGGAGGGTCTCGTCCCGCGGCGCCGGAGCAATCGACCAGCGGCGGGGAAGCGGCCGCCGGCGATGTCTAGTCGAGGTCGTCCAGGGAGCCTGCGCGGAATTCCGGAGAAACGTCCGTCCAATCCACCGTGCACATCCGGCAGGCTAGAGGTCGCGCCGTGATAGAATGATTTAAAACACGCTGCACGTCCAGAGGAGGTTTCGATGCTCGGTTCGCCTTGGCGGCAATGCCAGTCCGTGGTCGTTCGAAGACTATCCTTCCTCGTTCTCCTGCTCTCCTTCACCTCCGGACTGCCCCTTCTAGCGGCGGACCTTACCGTCAATGGCATTTCCGTCGGGCCGCCGAAGCTCTTCGACAACCGCACCCTCCAGATCATGCTCGATCAGCTCAACGAGCAACTCCAGGTGGTCCGGGTCGTCGATCAGCAGAAGCTCGTCGACAGCCTGACTAAGCAGCAGGGGGCCGAGGTGTCGGATGTCAGTCGTTCGCTCTCATTGACTACGCCCATCCAGCCCCAGGTGGTGACCAAGGAAACACCGGACGCCCAGGGAAGCCTGAAGCCGAGCGAAAGGACAACGACCGCAGGGTCCGTGACTCCCGCGGCGCCGGCGCTACCTGAGTTGATCGCCGCGCCGAGCTACACACCCACTTTTGGGACGAGCGCTCCGGATATGCTGGCCGATCAGGTGAGCCTCAGCTACCAGATCTTCAACATGCGGATGTTGCTCGACCGTTCGTTGACCGACCGGGTCTTGGAAGATGGCCAGCCCCGGTTGCAAGCGGTGTTGGGATTCCAGATTAGTCTCAATCCTCCTAAGTGGGCACGCAACCACGCCGCCTACGTCGAGATCACTGTGGCTCCAAGTGGCACCAAGCCCGTTTCCCTGGTGGCCATGATGCCGTTCGAAAAGACATACAACTCCTCGGCGCTGAGCACCAAGTCTAACGATTTCGGAGGCTCAGCGGTCGCGAAGATCCTCACGATCGGATATCACGAGCGGCGAAGGCAGCAGGTCTTCTACATCTTCCGGGACGCCGACACCCTGGCGCTTGGAGACCTACAGAGCCCCAAGAGCCAGGTGGCGACCTTCGGCTGGACGTTCCGGCCGGTGCTCGGCCGCAAGTCGGTGACTCCGGGAGTGCGCCAGATGTTCGCGGTAGTGTCACTGCCTGCCTCCGACATCGGTGAGCAGGTTGAGAACCTGTCCGTGTCGGCTCGCACCTATTGGCGGCCCTACAGTCACTCCACGCTCACCGCCAAGGAGAGGCGGGAGGCCATTATCGACTGGGATCAGGCTGTGCCTCTGAAAGTCTACACATCAGAGTTCATTGATAGAAACCTTAGTCCTATAGTCCGAAAAGTGGAGTGGGCAGCCACCGGCACTGACGTCGCGGTTGTTACCATAAATGGAGCCAACTTCTTCCCCGGCACTCGTATCTTCGTTGGTAACAAGACCTATGACAGCCCAGCCACAGGGCTGGTCCTCAAGTCCGATCGGACGCTTGAGCTGCGTACTTCGCCGACCGACCTGGCCTTTGGTGAAGCAGTGTTGAGTGGGAGGTACGGAGGACGTGAGCGTGTCGAGGGAGGGGGCTGCGAAGGGTGTGGGATTGCGATCGATGAAGTTTCAAACAGAGCAGTGCCGAATGGAGACCAAGTGCTTCTGACGGTCAAGCTTCGCTTCCGTATGGGCAATGAAAAGCTTGAGCTTGATGAGCGGCCCCTGCTGACGGTCGGAAACACGTATATCCCCGGGCCGTATATTTTTGCGAATCAAACACTGATCGCCATGGTCCCCAGCTCTCTGCTCACCAAGGACACTCTGGTGGGCGTTCGCTTCCCTTTTCGCGGGATAGGATGGGCCGACGCGGTTCCTGCTACGACGAGTCCGAGCTACAAGGTGATTCGACTCGGCAGTACAGATCCAATAAAGCTGTTGGTCCAAGGGGAAGATTTCAACTCAAACTGGAAAGTCAGGCTGGACCAGGTGTACGCGGTGGGGAACAAGCTGGAACTGCTAGGTACGACCCTGCTGGCTCTGGAAGCTCCGAAAGAGGCTGCGGATTACAAGAAGCTGGTCCTAATTCCCGACAATCAGGACCCTGTGGTCCTGGACATCCCTCCCACCACGCCGCTGGCGCCGAAGGCGAGCCTGGACATCCAGCCGCCGGTTTCGGTGACGAAGGGCGCGAGCCCGGGCGTCGCCTTCAAGGGCGCCAACCTCGGCCTCGTCAAGAAGGTATGGTCATCGGCGGGGAAGGAGCTTTTCTTCCAAGTCTCAGAGGACGCAAAACAGATCACCGTGTTCCTGACCGCCGAGGTCACGAAGGAGGCCGGCCCCGCGACCGTCCTCCTGGAGACCGCCGACGGTGTGCGCATTCCAGCGAATCTCACGGTTGTACCGTAAATTAGGAGAGTTACCATGCCGAAAGCCGAAAAGAAGGCGAGTCCCAAGAAGGCAGCGACGAAGAAGACCGCGAGAGGCGGCAAAGCCAAGACGCTTTCAGAGAATGAGATGGAGGCGATCCTCAAGAGCTTCCATCGCGTGCTCCGGAATAAGGAGGTGGAGCATCCGATCCGGCTGGAACTCGCCACCGCCGACGGCGATCACTGCAGAAGGTGGGAATGCCGGACGATCAACGGTAAGCGGGTTTGCGGCTGGTTCCCCTGCTAGTCGCCCGGAAGGAGAGGAGGGGGCAAACCTCCTCCCCTCTCTTCCTTAAATAATGGATGCTTCCTGCCTCCAGAATTATTTCCGCTGCTCCCGGCTGTCAAGCCTTACATCTTCTGGCGCTCGCTCAGCGGTTACAGCAATGATCACTCAGTTTGACCGTCCGGACCTGGCTTACAGTTCTTGATCTTATCTACCAGTGCTCTTCTCAGTTCCTCAAGCTCTTTGAAATCGAAGCTAGCATCACCTTTAGGTAAGACGAGCATCGCCTTCGTATTCATACTACAGTCGCCTCCTGCTTGTTCCTGCCCCGCCGTCACCTTTTCGATTTTCTCCAGGAGGTGAGCAGGGAGGCCAAAGAGGTCGAGGTCGCAGATTTCTTTAACAACAAAAATAGGGTTGATCGTGTATGAGGCCATTGACTTTCCTCCTAAAGAAATGCATCTCTTATCCTATTAGTCTACCCGCGATTGGGAGAGAGCTTCAAATCCAGGATCACCGCGCAAGGGGTCCCAGACCGGATCCACCTGGAGCTCGGCGGCAGAGATCGGGTTCCTGTAAGAGGTCCGGAGCAGGCGGCCGAGCAGGGCGACTGCTTCGGCGCGCCGGCCCATAGTGGCGGCCGTCATCGCCTGGATCTCCACAACCCAAGGGCAGCAGCAGCATAGGTGCCTGGTAACTCGTGGGAAAGATCCCTCGTCTCCTCTCTTCGAGGAGCGGTTTCCCGGGGGGTCCGGCAGGAGAATTCGCCATTAACCCTCTGTTTTCGCCGGATTCCTCCCCCAATCTCGCCCTCCCCAGAGCCTCACGGACAACCTCCACCCCTTTTGGCACGCCTCGGGGACACACCTCTCCCCTCGGTCCACTCTGAGGGACCTGGCCTCGAGCGCTCAACGTCCGGGCCGGACCTGCTGCCCTTCTCTACCCAGACACGAAAGGCAAGGCCGGCGGGAAGCACCCGGGCGGGAAACCGACGTCGCGGTCTCCTCGTCGGAGCTTCTCGGCGGCCTTCCGGAACTCCCCGACGAACCAGGAGTAGGACTGGTAGAGCGCTTGGCGGGCGGCTTTGGTCGCGGCGTGCACAAAGGGCGCGGGGGACTTGGAGAGCTTCTTGGGACGGTGCTGCGGATCCTGGGCCAGGATGGCCCCGGGACCGAGGACCGGAATCCCCGACCTCTCCCGGTCCGCCGCGGCTTCTTCTTCGACCTCCTCCACCAAGCCACGGACGCGGTCGCGGTACTCCTCGGCCGGGAGGTGCTCCCAACAGGGAATCGGTGAGAGGACCACCGTCTCCTCCGTTGCGTAGTCCATGGGACCGAAGTCTTCTCCCCGACGCCGGGCGGCGTATTCGTCCTTCCGGCTGAACCAGTGCCCCGTCAGCGGCTCGCCAAGCAGCCGGGCCTTGGCCGAATGGATTCCGGGCCACTGAACGACGTGCTCAACAAGTCCCTCTTTGACTCCGTGGCCGATCACGTACTTGAGCACGTCAACCTGAGCGGCCACCTCGTTGCTCACCGGGATCATCGAATAGCGGCGCTCGAACACCGGCCCGCTCCAGCCGGTCAAGCGGTTGACCTCCCGGGCCAGCTTGGAGCCCGCGTACTCCATGAAGCCGGCGAGCCGATCGACGCTGTCGACGTCGAAGAGGATGTGGAAATGACCGGAGACCACCTCGATCTCGCAGATCCGGATCGGGTGCATCCGCTGGGCTCGTCCGAAGACACCCAGGGCAATGTCGTTGAACCGCTGGCTCGGGGTGAACAGGTACCGGCCCTGGATGGTCCGGCAGGTGACATGGACAAGGCGGACTCCTTCTGGCACGTATCGAAGTTTTCGACTCATGCCCCTCTAAAGACGGAAATCCGCTCTCCAATCGCTCACAGATTTTTCTTGAATGCCTGCCAAAGCCACTTGTCGACCATGCTACGGAGGCGCCCATCAATGGACCCAACAAGACTCTTGTTGTATCCTTCCAACATGGCGGTGCGTCCCGTACAGATCTCCATGGAACCCGATCTGCTCGATCAGATCGATGCCGACCCTGAAGCGCGGGAGAGAGGACGGTCGGCCTTCATCCGCTCCGCCGTGCAGCTCTACCTCGAAGCCAAGAGGCGGCAAGCCATTGAGAGGCAGCTCGCCCAGGCTTACGCGGGAGAGGCGGCGGGTAACCTGCTTGAAGAAGTTGAGACCCTTATAAGCCGCCAGTCATGGCCGAACGACTGAAACGAGGCGAGATCTGGTTCCTCGAGCTGCCTCACCCGGACAAGCGGCGCCCCGTCCTGATCCTTAGCCGTCCCTCATTGATCCCACTGCTGCACACCGTGACGGTCGCCGCGATCACGTCAACTCTCCGCGGCTCTCCCACTGAAGTGGAGCTCGGTGTTCCAGAGGGGCTCAAGCAGGCCTCTTGCGTGAACCTCTGCAACCTCTTCACGGTCCACCAGAGCGAGCTCAGGAGCTTTGTCGGGACCGTGAGCCGCGAAAAGATGAAAGAGGTCTGCCGAGCCCTGGCGATCGCCTGTGCGTGCGATTGAGGCGCAAGCTCTCGGGGAGTAGGTGCCTCGGGGAGCTGGGCTCGCCCGAAGACTCCCAGGGCAATGCCGTTGAACCGCTGGCTCGGGGTGAACAGGTACCGGCCCTGGAAGGTCCGGCAGGTGACGTGGTCGTGGCGCGTAGACGCTCATCCGAGGCCGGGGGCGCAACAGGAACAAAGTCGCGCCCCCGGTGGATGGGCCACAAGCGCGGGGGGCGACGACTCAGGAGCTTTCCGAGGGTTATGCCCGGCGCCTATTCAAAAGTACCAGCAACCACCGGTGCTGATCGAGTTCCACACTTCGCAGTTGCTCGGCTTACCCTCCTTATCGGTCCCCGGCGGGCAGGAGCAGGCGGTGCTCTCGGGCTTCTCCGCGCAGTAGGCTTCGCTGCAGTAGTAGACGATGGCCTCGGCCCTGGGCGTCCACGAGGCGAGCACCGCGATGCCAAGCGCGGCGGCGAGTGCGAGCAGTCGGCTTCTCATCATGTTCTCCTTTCGACTCGACGCGGGCGCACCCGTCCGCGAGACGGCGTCCCTACCCACACCGGTGCCTGCGGGCGCGAAAATGAGCCGACAGCACGGCCGCCGCGGGCTCGCCGACCCGCCGGAATTCGTGTAGCCTGACGCCTTCAAGGAG
>DATEIO010000211.1:0-10715 GCA_035278895.1 Thermoanaerobaculia bacterium
GGATGCGGGTGTCGTAGTCCTTCCCGTTCCACTGGTGGGAGCCGCCGCCGGAGAACTTCTGGTTCTCCTCGGCCTCGTCCCAGACCTTCCGACAGTGGGCCGCGGCGCTCTTTATCCGGTCGCCGAAATGACGCAGTACGGGGCGCTCGTCGACGGGCTTGCGCTGGGAATCGGGGACGTCGTCGCTCATTCGATCGCGATCCTTTCAACCACATGCGCGAGCAGGAGACGCTCCAGCTCAAAGGGGTTCACCTCGACCCGTCCATTGCAGTGCTCAAGCTCAAGCGTGTAGGTCTTGAGAACCTCTCGCATCGCCGCTCGGATGATCTCCGTGGCCGCGAACAGCTGCGCCCTAGTCATCGTCAGAGCAGGCCCGCCGTCGCGTACGACCGCTCCTTGCCCTCGCCCTTCTCCTGGTTCCATCGCTTCACCTCCGGCCACGGAATCGGGCCAACGAGCTTCGGGTCCTCCCAGATCAGCCCACCGGCATCCAGGCCGTTGTCGGTCCGGGGCCGGGGGAAGAAGCCGATCTCGAACTCCTTGACGTGGTGCATCAGATCCACCGGCCGGCCGATCTCGTCGATCCTCACCATCCGCACCGGGAAGCGCACCTTGCCGCTGGACAACGGGCCCTGCCACCGATTATAGATCCGATAGATCTTTCCCTCGTAGGCGTCCCCGAAGCCCTGCCGCCGCGGATCGCTGCATTTGATGACCGGCGGGGCCGGGAACTTGGGCATCGTGGCCCAGAATTCCTTCTGGTCCTGGACGTAGGTCGCCTGACCGTAGTTTTCCAGGCGGAGCTGGACAACGTTCGCCCCGTAGTTGATCCAGCGCTGGGTGACGGCGTGGATCAGCTCCTTGCGGGCCGCGGGGGCGACGCGCCGCATCTCCCCGTCCACCCACCAGAACTCTTTGTCCCGGGTGAGCAGCCAGACCCAGATGAACGTCGGATCGCCCAGGCCCGGCGAGCAGTCGGCGCAGATCACCACGTTCCCGTCCCGGGCGTAGCCGGAGCCCTCGCCGTCGTAGTAGACGAGCCAGTTCTTGTCGAGCACCTCAGCCTCGCCCGCGATCGGGTTGCAGGCCGTCTGGCGGGCGTAGTCAAGGTTCGCCTTCTGGTTGCCGGTCCGCTTCCACTCGCCCGTCTCGGCGTCGATTTCGGCGCCCCCGGCGTCCTTCAGGCGGCGCCATAGCTCCTCGCGGGTGAAGCCGTTGACCGGCCGGCCGCCGAGCGGGCCCGCTTCCCCGGGATCGACCTTGTCCTCGACGTCCTCCCCGGCGAAGACGAGCTTCTTCAGGCCGTACTCCGTCTCCAGGCGCACCATCATGGCGGACGGGGCGTAGTAGGTGCCGGTCACCCGCCGCTGCCGCTTCGTCGAGGACAGGTTCTGCGAGCTGACCCAGCGCTCCTCGATCGTTTCCTGGGTGATATCGGAGTTGACCGAGCGGTCCGCCTCGATGTCGTCGTAGCGCCGCAGGTCGTAGTGCATCCCGGTCGGAAGCTGGTACTCGAAGGAGTGGGCCTCGAAGGACTCCTCGGGCCGGGAGGACGTCCTCTTGAGCCGAAGGACCCCCGTCCCCCACGGAATCTTGCCGGCTTCGCGCCGCTCGTCCTCGTCGCGCCAGAAGCGGTCGTCCCAGATCTCCTTCAGCAGGTCGTTGGTGTCGAACTCCTGGCGCAGGATCTCGAGGTGCTTCTGGGCCAGGCTCTTCGTCAAGGAGAAGAGGACCGAGGCGTGGTTCGGGTCCAGGAGCTTCTGGCGGGTGTCGTCGACGTCGAGCTGCGTCGACTTGCCGAAGCCGCGCGCGCCGATGACCACGGTGTCGTCCATCGGGCCGAACTGGATCTCCCGGGCGAAGCGCAGGTGGGCCTCGTGGTGGAAGAGCAGCTCGCCGCCGCGGTACTCGTTCCGGGCGTTCCTGCCTGCCGTCCAGACGTAGCGCAGCAGGAAGAACTGGTCGGCGAGCGTCCAGATCCGCATGAGCGCCTTCCACGTCTCGTAGTGGCCGGCGGTGCGCTGCGCGTCGATGGCGGCCCAGAGGCTGCTGTAATCCGCGAGCGTCTCCGGGAGGCAGACGACCTCCGGCGGCATCTCGGGATAGGCGCGGACGGCGACCCAGCGGGGCATCAGGGGCGGGTCTCCTCGGCGTAGAAGACCGCAACCAGGAGGGCGTAGGCGATCACCAGTAAAATGCACATCCAGGTCGGCATCAGCCCCTCCAGCCGAGGAAGCGCGCGGGGTGGTAGACGCGGCGGAACGGATGCGCGCCGCCGGGGCCGAAACGGTGCGTCCCCTTCCAGCGTCGCAGGGGGCGGGCCATCAAGTGCACGGCTCCGCTTCCTTGAGGACCACGTAGACGGCGTCCACGGTGTCGGCGCCGGCCGGCAGGGCGGGCACCTCGCGCTGGTTCAGGGCCTCGCGGGAGACCTCGCCGGCCGCACGCAGCGCCTTCATCCTAGCGTCCGTGATCTCGTGCTGGATGACGCCGTGGTGACCGACCACCTGGTGCCGCGACCAGTTGGCCGGGTCCCGGCGCTCCAGGATCTCCAGGGACATCCGGCCGAGCGTCTTCGCGTCCTCCTGCTCGTAGGCCATCTCCAAGGTGTCTCGCACCCCGGCACGCGCCCGCTCGGCCAGCTCGGCGTCGTAGCGCCCCACGGCCTCATGGAGCGCTCGGTCGTAGTCGGCCGAGATCGGAGACAGCTTCTTGCGGACCGTCTCCCAGGAGAGCCCGGCGATGTCGCAGGCCAACCGCCGGTCTCCCTCGGCCTCGTTCAGGGCTTCGAGGTAGTCGATCTGCCAGGTTTCCAGGCCCGCGCGATCCTGGAGCGAGAGCCCCTTGACCACGCTCGAAGCCGGATCGATCTCCCGTAGGCGGACCCGGAAGCCCTCAACCCGCCCCTTCCATCGCCGGATCTCGCACTTGATCGACCAGCGCGTCGTCCCCCACTCGTCCGCCCAGCGCTGGTACTGCGCCTCCAGGGGGACGTCGAGGTTCTCGGACCGCCACTTGAGAAACCCATCGGGGCTCCACCAGTCCGGCCGGTGGCGGTCCTTCGGTTTGCTCACGCGACTTGCAGCCCCCCACCGCGAACCGCTCCCCGGCCGCCCAGGATGTTCTTCACGCGGGCGCGGATCGGGTCTTCCTGGCCGGGAACGCCCGCCGCTCCGAACAGGGGCTTCTCGTTCACCGCACCCCCGCCGCCGAGAGGGTTGCCCATGCTTTGGAACCCCCGGGCCGCCTGATGTGCCGCCTGGGCGGGATCGACAGGGCCCCCGCTCGAGTTGGGGTTGCGCAGCCGGGCCGTTGCCGCGTCGATGGTCTCGCCGCCGCTTCCGTAACCGGCGGGCAGCGGGCCAGCCGCCTCACCTCCGTAACCCGCCTGAAAGCCTCCCTCCGGCCCCTGGAGCACTTCGGTCTGCGCCTGCATGCCGCCACCACCCTGCGGCGCCCGCCCGGCGGCCGCGCCGCGCAGACGGTCCATGAGCTGGCGGACCTGATCGGGGTTCGGCATGCCGGGTGCTCCGCCGGCCGCCGGAGATGCCGGAGCCGGGAAGGTCATCGACGGCCCGCCCGCACGACCGGGCAGCGGCTGCGCGACCATCCCGTCCTGGACCGGGGCACTCCCCGCCGCAGACTGCCCGGCCTGGCCGAACTCGCCAGCCGTGGTCATGGGGCCGAGGGAAGTGCCGCCACCCTGACCTGGCAGCTTGCCGGCCTTGAACTGCTCGAATCGCTGGCCGGCCTGCTCGGCCGTCAGCTTGCCGGAGGCCACCGCGCTCTGAAGCCTGGGAGGCAGCTTCGTTGCCGCGGCGGCATTCTGGACCGCCCCAGCGGCTTCGGCCGGAGGCGGGTAAACCGTGGGCTGTTGGCCGCGAGGGGCCTTGGCCGGATCGCGGGGAATCCTCTGGGCGGCGCCGCGGACCGCGTTCCGGGCGCCAGCCGCTCCGCCGGGCTGAGGGGCCATGGCCTAGTACTTCCCGCCCATCCCGGGCTCAACCTTCCCCGTTTCCTTGATCCCGGTCGGCGCGCCCTTGGGGGCCACCGCTCCAGCGCCATCGCGCCCCGGTCCGGGCCAGACCCCACCCTTCGCGGGAGTCACAGTCTTGCCGCCCGGCTCCTTCAGTCCTCCGTCCGCACCCTGGTTCCATTCAGGCATGTCGCTCTCCTTCTACGCGTAGTGAATCCGGGGCATCCCGGAGATCAGCATTCGAGTCGTCGTAGCCGCGATCTGGAAGGCTCCGCCCGCGACGTCGAGCCTGGCCTCCAGGGCGATCGCGTTCGCCGTCTCCTTCACCAGATCGAATCTGGCGAAACCAGAAACTGTCGCGCGAGCCCCCGCGACCAGCGGCTTGTAGATCACGTTCCCCGGACTCGCGGAGCCGTTGAGCGTCGGCCGGATCAGGCAGCCCTGCGCTCCGAGGATGTCCGTCACATCGGCCATCCAGTGCACCACGATCCGGGTGGCGACGTGGGGCGTGATCGTCAAGGCGATTCCCGGGATAGCGACCGGCGCCACAGCGTTGACGTTCGTCAGGCCAGAGGCCGATAGAACCGGCTCGATCCAGGGTGCGTATCGGTTGGCCATGCGCGAGGTCCTACTGGCAGGCTCCGCCCAAGCCGCAAGCCTGGGCCGCGCCGCTCTCCACCTGCTCGGCGGCCCACAGGGCGCACTTCTCGGTGTTCGGGGCGTAGCACCCGTCAGAGCAGGTCGGAAGCGGCCCACACTGCGGATTCGGCCCAAAGGGCCACGCCGAAACCTGGGCGGCGCAAGCAAGCAGCACTGCGAAAACGAGCCTCTTCATTTTTCGTTCCTCCTTAGATGCGCGCTTTCGCGCCGAAGCACGAGAGAGTCAGAACCGTGTCTCCGTTCTCGGCAATAAAGGAAATCGTCTGTCCCGGGGAGACCTCACGGCGCTCCCCGTTTCCAATAGCCTCGGAGCCCGTTCCGTCCGTGATTGTGGCCGCTGGGACGACCGCCGTACCGCCATCGGTGCGGGCGTAGACGACGATCCCGAGCGATACCTCGCCGCCGTAACCGATCCCGATCGTGTCGCAGTTCGCGGGTACGGTGTAGGTCGCTGCGGCACCGCCCGTGAGCGCGAGCTGGTCGACGTAGCCCGAGAAGGGCGGGCACTCGTTCCGGATCGCGTGGCCGATCTTCCGAATTTGAACAGCCATCTACGGGACCTCCTGTGCGCGAAAAACGATCAAGCCGCCATCCGGCGAATCGCGAAACTCGGGCGTCCGCAGATAGGTCCAGACCCTGACGAATGCGTCAGCGGGCGGCGCCTTCGAGGGGAATATGTTGGGAGCGGCGCGTTCGCCTACCTGAATCGAGTTGCGGGAGTCCGAAACGATCATCTGTTGACCGTCGCACGGGCCCCCCTCCAAGACAACCGCGTCGACACCAGAGCGGCTCACGAATGCCTCCACGGCGGATTGGCGCGCCGCTTCGCCCGCCACCAGCGGTAGGGCTTGCCGGCCTTGGGCAGCGGCGGGGTGACGATGAAGCCGCCGATCGCTTCACGGCCCGCGCAGGAGCCGCCTTCGACCCGGGCGCGGACGATCGCGACATTGCCCACCGGGACGGTCTTCCAGGTCAGCTCGGCGGCCACAGCGCGCGGGACGAGCCCGATGCGAGCCACGGGGCGGATGGACGCGCCGAGCGCCGACCAACGGACAACCCCTCGGCGGCACCCCTCGAGGTCCAGCGCGATCCGGTGCGGGACGCCGATCGGGCCGGCGTCCCGATGGAACATCTCGACATTCGCGGGTTCCTGGCCGGCAAGCGCGCATGCGACCAACAGGCCAGCGACGAAGCCCAGGCCGGCGGCAATCGAGCAGTCGAGGCCGTCGTACTTGGGCATCAGCGTCTCCCCCTGCACCACGTCACGAAGGCCGCGTAGGCAATGAGGGCGCAGATGACAGCTACGGTCGGCCAGTCCATCTCAGGCGCCCTCCGGGGGCGCGACGGGGCACTTCCCGCCGGTCTTTGCCGCGGGACCGGAGGCGACGACGGCCCAGCCGCCCGGGATGTCGATCGCGCCCTCGGGCTTCTTCTTCAGGTTGGCGCCGACCATCCACTGCGCCTGAAGACCGTGGGCCTCGGGGAGGTGGGCGTGAAGGATTGACCCGCCAGCTCGTTCGTGTACGGGGTAGGTGTACGGAGCAGCAAGTCGACCCGCGCCCGCTTCGAAAAGTGGGATGTTCTCCATGGAGCAGAAGATCCGAAGACCGGTCCGCTCCCGCTCGTTTCCCGCTTCCGTCCTTCGACCGTTATACACGAAAGCATAGATCTCGTCCCTGTCGCGGCAGACCGCTTTCTGCGGCTCTTCTGCGGTGGCGCCGCGCAGGCAGGGCGTAAGCGTGATCCGCGCATCCGACTCCCAGGCTGACGCCGACAGATGGCGACCCAACATGTCGAGGTACGTCAACCACCACTGAGCCGCCTTCTGGAACAGCCCTGGCATTTCCTTGCGGCGCGCGTGGACCACGTAGAGGATCGCGGCCATGCCGGCATCCCAAAACTCCCCGAACGCGGTCGTGAGGAACTCGTTGTGCCGGGGCTCGGCGGAGAGCCGCATGAAGCCGTGCTCGACCTGGGCGTCGAAGATCTGGGAGGCCAACTCGATCGCGGCCTCGCGGTCGACACCATCCGCCCCCAGGTGAACCCCGATCATCCCGACCGCCGCGGCGAGCACCTGCTGGTGTGCGGCCTCCTTCGAATTGAACTTGGGGGTCGACCAGTCGAGGTCGTGAAGGTGCAGCGTCTCTCCGCCCAGCGCCAGGCTGAACTGGTAGACCCTGTCCATGTACGACGGGTGCGACGCCTTCACGCTCTTCTCCTTCGGTCCGGTGCGACTGTCCTCCAGGATAGACGCATCGCTCTTCTTCTGCAAGTCACGTCGCATCGATCACCTCCTCGTCGTCGTCGAGTTTGTTCTGGATCGGCGCCTTCAGTTCGCGCACCTCCCAATCGCCGTCCGGGTCCCAACCATCGATGAACGGATCAGGAGGCACGAGGCCCTCGACGCCGATCGCCAGCTCGTAGGGGTTGCCGGCCTCGTCGGCTCCGTCCGGCCCGACCTCCGGCAGAGGATCGTCGTAGACCACGACCCGCTCGGCGGTCAGGGCGTCGGTCAGGGTCTGGCCATCGAGGTCGAGGATCGACCGCGGCTTCACGTTGACCCCGCCCGGGTAGATGTTCTCGCCCAGGTTGGCGATGAACCGCAGGATCTCCCCCCGGTCGACGGCGGCCTCGACGCGCTGGCCCTTCCGGGTCTTTCGGACCAGCCCCGTCGCCTCCAGCTCAGCGATCAGGTGCGACGCCCGGTCCTGGCTGAAGTCGAGCGTCTTGGCCACCTCGCCAACGGTGAAGGGCCCGTCGACCAGGAGCTGGAGCACGAGCAGGCGCTTCTCGGACCCGAGGAGGGCGAGGGTTCGATGGAGTGTGGGGGCGCTCACTTTGGTGCCCCTGATTCCTCGTAAGAGGGGATGGCCCGTTCTAGTGTCCGCAGGTCGGCCGCCGCGCTCTCCAGGCCGACGTCGTCCAAGAACGCGGCAAGGAAGGCGGCGCACCTTTTCGCCTCGGCGGCCCGGACCCGATCGGCTTGCCGCGCGATACGCCCCATGAGCAAAACCGCCGGGTCGCTCACGGCTTCACCTCCCCCGGGATCGCGCCGGCCTCGCGGAGCTTGGAGCGGACGTAGTGCCGGTCAAAGTCCCCGTGCAATAGGCTCTCGGCCGCCAACTCCCGCAGGGGCTCCGGGTCGACCACGATGCAGGTTGTCCCTCGCAGCGGCGTGCCAGGTGCCGGGCTCTCCGGCATAGCGCCTACGGATTCAGGTTCCGGCGCGCTCCCCGGGTCCTCCTCGGGTAGGCCGGCCGGGTAGCGGAAGGGATCGGCTTTCAGCTCATCCAGGGCGACGACGATGGGCGCCGGGGAGAGCCGGCCGATAGGGTGGTCCAGGGCGTCTCGTTGCCAGTCCTGAAGCGGAGCACCGCTGGGGGCCTGGGCGCCACCGCAAGGAGCCGCGACGGCCTCTTCGGCGCCGGTCCAGGCGGTGGTATGGTGGGCGCGAGATTCAATTCCGCGCTTGATGAAGGTCAGGGCGGTTTCAGCCGAGGGCACCAGGAGTACGTGCCGATACCCGACGATCTCTCGGTCGAGAAGGCCAAAGACTGCCTTCTCGCAGTCCTCCCACCCCTTCCGGAGGGCGGCGTTGCCTAGGGAGAGGCCTTTCTCGCGGGCTTGGACGAGGTCGTCCTGGAGAGCCCTGCACTCTGCGAGCTTGCTACTGGCCTGGACCGCCCACCAGTCCCGCTCCCTTCGGAGGTCTCGGTTTGCGGTCTCGTTGATGGCTGCCTGCCTTTCCAACTCGGAGATCTGGCCCAGGTGCGCCTCGTTCATCTCGCGGAGCTCGCGGACCTCGGACTCCAGGACCTCAATTCTGGCCAGACGGTTTCCGGCGGCCAACCGCGTGTTCGCGTAGGCGTTCGCCATCTCCGACAGCTCGCGGGTCTTCCGGGCCAGCTTCTCCCGCAGGAGGTCGGCCTCCCCCTTCAGCAGATCGGTCCGCAGGCTCGCGCCCTCGCGGTCGTTCTCCAGCTTCTCGAGGCGCTGCTCCAGGTCGGCCACCTTCAGGGCCGTCTGCGTCTCGCGCTCTCCTATCCGGTCGGCGTAGCGCTCCAGTTCAGCTAGGTTCATCGATCCCTCTCCTTTCGAAGTGTGCGTCAACGCACAACAGTCTAGCACGAGATGTGCTAGAGTCCGCATATGAGGATCGTCAGCTTCGGATATCACCGGCCTGGGCGGTGCGGCCACCTCAGGATCGGCCGGCTCCAGATCAACCTCTGGGCGAGCATGCGATGGGGGCGAGCCGGTTGGCCCGGCCTCCATCTGGGGCGCCTTTCGTTTTCTTGGCGAAATTCATGAGCGACCGAGACCGCGACGAAGAGGACCGGGGCCGCAGGCGAGAACGCCAGGAGCACCGCGCCGAACGGCTGGCGGATGAGGCGTTCAGCTACGAGCTGGACCTGTCCGACGAAAGCTTTTGGGGAGAACCCATCGGGAACGCCAGGGAGTACCTGGAGCGAGAGCTGGGACCGAAAAAGGCCGGGCCGGCGGCGTAGCGAACCCGCGGCCCGGGTTCAATCGAGATGACCCAGGGAGGATAGCATGCGCGAACGAGGCACTGTTTTCGACGACGTGGCTGACCTGGAGAGCCGCCTGAATCGCGGCAGGAGGGTTCGCAACGCCACTCTCGCCCTGCTCCTGGTCGCTGAGAAGGCCCACCAGTACAAAGCCCGAGCCGAAGCCGCCGAGGCCCAAGTTGAAGCCCTCCTCCAGCGCCAGGACTCCATGGCCAACCAGATCGAGCTGCTCCGCGACCAACTCCGGGAGTGCGGGTGATCGCCGCGCTATACGTGCTACCAGACGGCCCGTACGCCGGTCGCGAAGACGTGGACCTCTGGCCAGAAGACCGGGACGCTCGCCTTTACGCCGGCCCCTGGCCCGTGGTCGCGCACCCGCCGTGCGAGCGGTGGGGCAGGTACTGGAACGGGGGGCCCAGCTCCCGGGTACGCAAGGAGCTTGGCGCTGACGGCGGGTGTTTCGAGGCCGCTCTCCAGGCCGTCCGCACTTGGGGCGGCGTCCTCGAGCACCCCGAAGGCTCCCACGCGTGGCGGCGCCATGGGCTCGTGTTGCCGCCGCGGCGCGGGGGCTGGATTGCCGCCGACATCCTCGGCGGCTGGACCTGTTGCGTCGAGCAGGGGCACTACGGACACGCGGCAAGGAAGGCGACGTGGCTGTACGCCTGGGGCATTCCCGGAACCACTCTCCCGGAGCTGGCCTGGGGTCCCTTCGATTCTCCGTCCGCCTCCTGCGATGGCGGCAAGGCCAAATTCCTAGCCTCGGGGCGCCGGGCCTCGAGGACCGGAATCGTTCAATGCTTGTCGAAGAGAAAGCGCACCCTGACCCCTCCCGGCTTCGCCGACCTCCTGCTCGGAATAGCCCGCCTCGCGGAGAGGAAGGCTTCGTGATCGAGCGCCGCCTCATCGGTGGAGAGACACCAGCAAGACGGGCGGTCTGGCTCAAGGCTCCGTCCGTGCACGCGGAGTAGACGAAGGGGCTCAGATCTGGGCGTCGGCGGCGGGCCGGGGCTTGGCCCCCCGGGTGCTGGGCGTCGGGCCCCGCGCTGCCTCCTCTCCTCGCTGCGAGGGTGAGGCGTATGCGCATCGCACCCACCATCACGACAGGCAGGTAGGTGAGGAGGAGGGAAGGGTGCGGTGTAGGTGTGGTGAGAGGCAGGAGCGCAGGCCAGCGCTGCAACCCCCTGCTGCCTCAGTAGGTTACTGGCGTGCGGTAGATGCCGTTGGGGGATCTTGCCGTTTTGGGGCTTGACAACCGTGCCGAGATGTGGGCGGTCAGGTTGACATAAGAGCGGTTATCAGAAGTCGAGAGCGTAAGTTGCGGCAGGAGAAGGAGTTACGGAAAAGGATCGCCCAGCCGGATTACCGGTCGAGCTGGGCGAGGGCGGGAACGGCCGGACTACCCGGCGGGGCTGAGTGCTTCCCCTGCGCTCCATGGCCGTCACTTTTACCATGTCCGCCCCGGCCCGGGAAGAGGGTTGAGTACTAAGTGATCCCGTTCCCCAGATGGCGTTCGAGGTACGGCGGGGGGTCGATGCCGTAGTAGGTCGGCGTCT
>DATEIO010000212.1:0-2532 GCA_035278895.1 Thermoanaerobaculia bacterium
ACCCGCTGTCGATCCTGTTCGGCCTGGCCGAGCAGGTCCGCATTTTTCTGATTCCGGGGCTCCTCCTCCTCTTCACGGCCAGCAGGAACGGCTGGAGCTGGAGCTGGTGGGATTGGGAAGCCTGGCCGGTCTGGGCGATGCCGCTCCTGATCCCCTACGCGATCATCACGCTGGGCCGGTATTTTTCCTTCCGCTACCGCTACGAAGCGAACGAGATGGTGATCCGGACCGGATTTCTCTTTCGCAACGAGCGGCACGTCCCCTACGCGCGCATCCAGAACCTGGACGCCGTGCAGAACGTTTTCCATCGCCTTCTGGGTGTGGTGGAAGTGCGCGTGGAGACCGGCGGCGGGCAGAAGCCCGAGGCCACCTTGAAAGTGCTGCCGGTCGCCGCGTTCGAAGAGATGCAGCGGCGCGTCTTCGCCGGCCGGACCAAGGAGAGCGCAACGGCCGAGCCCGCCGCCGCCCTGGAAGCCACGGGGCGGACCCTGCTGCAACTGCCGCTCTTCGAGCTGATCCTCTGCGGCCTCATCCAGAACCGCGGCGTCGTCATCATCTCCGCGGGCTTCGGCCTGCTCTGGGAAATGGGGATCTTGGACGGTTATTTCGACCGGATGTTCGGCGAAACGGCGACGGGGCGCGGCGTGATCCGGGACTTCGTGAGATCGATTTTCGGACAGGGAGGCTTCCCGCTGAGCCGGATCGCCCTGGCCCTGGGAGCGCTCGCGGGCCTCCTCCTGCTCGTCCGGATCTTCTCCATGGTGCTCTCGCTCGTCCGTCTGTACGGATTCCGGCTCACCCGCGACGGCGAGGATCTCCGCACCGAATACGGCCTCCTCACGCGGGTGGTCGCGGCGATCCCCCTGGGACGTATTCAGTCCCTGACGGTCCTCGAAGGGCCGCTGCACCAGCTCTTCCGGCGCGTTTCGGTGCGGGTGGAGACCGCCGGCGGGACCGGCGGGGGAGAGGGCGAAGAGAGCAACAAGACGCAGCGCGAATGGCTCGCGCCGATCCTCCGTCCCGCCGCGCTGCCGGGCCTTCTTCACGAGCTGTTGCCGGAGCTGGATTTTAACAAGGTGGAATGGAACCCCGCTCACCCCCGCGCCTTCCGCCGGGAATACAAGGGCTGGATCATCCTTGCCGTTCTGATCCCCCTGCCCTTCATCCAGATGTTGAAGATCTGGGACCTCGCCCTGCTCGCCAGCATCCTGGCCTGGGGCTTCGTCGCCGCGCGGATCTACGTGGCAAACATCGGCTGGGCCGTGACTGACAGCGCGGTCCTCTTCCGCACCGGCTGGATCTGGAAAAAGCTCACCATCGTCCGTTTCGCCAAAATTCAGGCCGTGGCCCTCCGCGAATCCCCCTTTGACCGCCGCGCCGCCATGGCCCGGGTCCGCGTGGACACCGCCGGAGCCGGAGACGCCTCGCACCGCGTGGACATCCCCTACCTCGCCCGCGAAACGGCCCGGGAGCTCAGCAACTTCCTGGCAGCCCGGGCGGCGCGAACGGCGTTCCGCTGGTGAGGGGCTGGCCCCGGTACGAGTTGGACCTGTCAATGAGGTGTCGCTATGAGCCAGCTTATGCGGTTCCCCAACTCGGTCAAGCGAGATCCGGCGATCGACGCCTGGATGCACGAACATTCGGGTGAGTTGGGAGCGATGGCTCAGCACTGGTTTACCGTGATTCGCAACTGCGGCGACGATGTTCGGGAGCTCTTGCATGACGGCCATCCAACGGCGTGTGTCGGTGACGCGGCGTTTGCCTATGTCAACGCGTTCAAGGCTCACGTCAACGTCGGGTTCTTTCGTGGTGCCGAGCTTGCCGATCCGGAACGCCTGTTGGAAGGAACTGGGAAGCTCATGCGCCACGTGAAGCTCAGACCCGGGAGCCCTGTCGATGGAGCGGCTCTGATGAAGCTGGTTGAAGCTGCCTACATCGATATGAAGACGCGTCAAGACGCACCATAGAAGTCGAACGTCGAGCGAGCCTCGAAATGACCTACGCTTCGCCATACCCGCCAAGAAGCAGAGGCCTGACGGCTGCGCAGGCCGTTCTGTTGATTCCCTGCACCCTCTACATCGCCGCAACGGTGCCCGGCGTTCTCTCCAGCCTCCTCTCCGTCTGGAGTGTTCCGTGGCCTTGCCAAACAGATACTCTTTTCGCCGCCGTTGTCGTAGTCTCGTCCGCCGCGCTTTGGCAGCTATGGTCCCTGCTCGTGACCGGCGTCCCAGCTTCGCGCCGCGGCAGGATCATCGCCACCGCTGTGGTGCTTCCTGCTCTCGTTCCAACCACCTCTGCGCTCGCGTCGCTTGTCGCTCATGCCCTCGGCCACAGCTTGGAAGCTCTCTTCAGCAGAGCGCTTCTTGAGTCGTTCTGGGCCTGGCTTGCCATCGTTGGGGGTCCTTCGTTGGTCGCCGTCATTCAGCTTGGCCGCCTTTGGCTCAAGAAGCCCAAGTGACCGCCCGTCTGTAGATTTCCATGGCCAGCTCACGTGTTCGAATCCGAGAGCAAACCCTGGAGGACATGGAGCCT